>NZ_PKOI01000006.1:0-335519 GCF_002870055.1 Herbaspirillum sp. BH-1
GGGTGGGAGCAGGGTTCATGCTGTCTATCGCTGGCAAGGTGGGGCGGCCGGCCTGCCCGGCGCAGCAGGTGATTGCTGGCGCCGCAGACCGGCCGCTGCCGGGAGGTCGGATAAGACCGGATGAGATCGGATAAGACCGGCTCAGACCGGGATCGGGTTGGCGATCAGCGCTTCGTTGAAACCGTTGACCAGCGCGTGCTCGTTGGCGCCCGGGTTGTCACGCAAGGGCTTGATGGCGTCGACCAGGATTTCCTCATCATCGCCGGCCAGCTTGGCCATGGTTTCGGCGATGAAGGCCTCCAGCGGCATGGCACGCGGATCACCGCTCTTCTTGATCAGGTCGGTGTCGACCCAGGGTGGCGCGATTTCCTGCACCCGCACGTTGGTCTGGCGCAGCATGAAGCGCTGCGACAGCGCGTAGGAGTGCAGGGCTGCCTTGGTGGCTGAATACACCGCCGTCACTGCCAGCGGCACATAGGCCAGCACCGAGGTATTGTGGATGATGGTGGCGCCGGGCTGGGCCTTGAGCAGGTCGATCAGGGCCGAACTCAGGCGGATCGGGCCCAGCAGGTTGGTGTTGATGATGTTGCGGCTGACTTCATCGTCGATGATGCCGCCGGCGTCGTCGAAGGGCATGATGCCGGCATTGTTGATCAGCACGTTGAGCCCCGGATGGCGCGCCTTCAGGGTGGCGGCTGCGGCTTCGATGCTGGCCAGCTCCGAGACGTCGAAGGCGATTGCCTCCATGCCCGGATTGGCGGCGGTGACTTCGTCCAGCAGCGCCTGGCGGCGGCCGCCGATGATGACCTGGTTGCCCAGCTTGTGGAAGGCCTCTGCCAGGGCCCGGCCGATGCCGGAGGTACCACCGGTGATGAAGATGACGTTGTCGGTGAGTTTCATGATGTTGCCTTTCTGAAGAGAAGGTCGTAAGGGGGCTGTGGAGGACTGCCCAGGGGCAGTCGTTCCGGATCGGATCGTTGGTGTCTGGATTGGCTGCGGCCGGTCGGCCGCAATGGTGGATCGATACAGTGCGGCTCAGGGCAGCTCAGTGCAACTCAGTGCGCGGCCGTGTAGCGCGCTGCCGGGACATTGGCCGAGAGCTTGCTGGCCAGGCCCTGGCGGGCGGTCTCGAAGCGGGTCCAGGCGTCTTCCTCGTGCAGCGACGGGATGGTCACCAGTTCGCCGCGCTGGAAGCCGACCAGGGCGGCATCGACCATCTGGTCGGCCGGCATGACGATGGCCGGGTCCAGGTGTTCCACCGGCAGTCCGCCGATGGCCCAGAAGTCGGTCGCGGTGGCGCCGGGCAACACGGCCTGCACCTGCACGCCCTTGGCCGCCAGTTCATGATGCAGCGATTGCGAGAAAGCCAGTACGAAGGCCTTGCTGCCCCCATAGACGCCGTTGAGTATCTCCGGCGCCACGCCGACGATGGAGGAGATATTGATGATCGCGCCCTGGCCGCGTGCCACGAAGCCGGGGACCACGGCATAGGTCAGGCGGGTCGGTGCGGTGACGTTCAGGGCGATCATGTCGGTCATGTGATCGACATTGCTCTGCAGCAGCGGGGTGTGGGTGCCGATGCCGGCATTGTTGACCAGCAGGGTGATGCTGGCATCGCTGCGCAGCTTGTCTTCCACCAGCGCCAGCGACTGGGCCTGGCCCAGGTCGGCTTCCAGCACTTCCACGGTACGGCGGGTGTCGTTGCTGATGCGCTGGGCCAGGGCATTGAGGCGCTCGCGGTTGCGGGCCACCAGGATCAGGTCGTAGCCCAGGCGGGCGAGGCGGTCGGCATACAGGGCGCCGATGCCGGACGAAGCGCCGGTGATGAGGGCGGTACCGCGCTGGGTGGTGGCTTGGGACTGGGTCATGATGTTCTCCTTGGGGTTGTCGGTTGCGATGGAGAGCATCTTATGGCCGCGGCCGATATCCGGAATGACGTAGAAGGTGGTGTTTTCGGACATCCTGACCGGATCCCGTCACCGGTCCCGCGACCCCCTCAATGTGCGGCGCTGCTGGAAAAGATGTTGATCACCAGCACCCCGGCCACGATCAGGGCGATCCCGGCCACCGCCGGCCCGTCCAGGCGCTGGTGGTGGATCAGCCAGGCCGCCAGCGTGATCAGCACGATCCCCACCCCCGACCAGATGGCATAGGCGACGCTGGTGGGCATGCTGCGCAGGGTCAGCGAGAGGCAATAGAAGGACAGGCCGTACCCGAGCACCACCACCAGGGCTGGCAGCACGCGGGTCATGCCGTCGGAAGACTTGAGGGCGGTGGTGGCGATGACTTCGGCGACGATGGCTACGGCCAGGGTCAGGTAAGGCGAGGAGGTGGGCGAGGAAAGGGACATGGGGGCTCCTGTGTAAAAAATGGCGGCGGACAGTGTCCGTTTGCGGACGCTGAAGTGTCACGGAAACGGACACCTGTTCGCAAGCTGAGTTCCTAAGTGATTGAATATAAAGGGATTCGTGGCAGGCATGGGGTTTGCAGAAGAGGGAATACCTCTCACCCCTCAAGGAGTTGTCATGAATCTTTCTTCATCCCCGCTTTCAGCCTCGCTGCGCTCGCTGCGCTCGCTGGCGGCTGCCTCGACCCTGGCCGTGCTGACTTCACTGGTGGCCGCCCATGCCCAGGCACTGCCACCCCCGCCGGCGCCCCTGCCCGGTCCGGTCCCCGCTGCGGGCATGGCGCCGCCTGCCGTGCAAACGCCACCAGCCACCTATGAAGCCGCCCTGACGGCTCAGGCCCCGGTCACCGAAGGCCGCGTCAGCCGCCTGTTGATCAATCCCTATGGCGAGGTCGATGGCCTGCTGGTGGGTGAGCGCACCGTGGTCAAGTTCCCGCCGCACCTGTCGCAGACCTTGCAGGGCGTGGTCAAGCCGGGGCAGTCGGTGCGCGTGTTCGGCCAGGCTGAAGGGGCCGGCACCATCAAGGCCGATGCCATCGTCAATCTCGCCACCGGCCAGACCGTGATCGACCGTCCGCCCGCATTCGACGCCAACCCGCCGCTGCCGCCCCATCTGCGCGCGGCGCAACTACGCCAGCTGTCGGTGCGCGGCAAGATCGCCATGGTCCTCACCGGCCCGCGTGGCGAAGCCAACGGCGTCATCCTCGATGACGGCAGCATCGCCCGCTTTGCGCCCGACAGCGTGCGCATGTCGCTGGAACCCGGCGCGCCGTTTGCTGCCAATGGCTTGGGCACCCGCAACAGCATGGGTACCGCCATCGAGGCCATTGATGTCGGTGCCAGTGCGGACAGCGTGCAACCCTTGTACAGCCGGGTGCGCTGAGGCTGCCCTGCCTGGCTGAGTTGGCCCAGTTGGCTGCGTCACTGATGGTCCCGTCGATGCGCAGCGGATGGCTTTGTGCCATCGGTTGCGCCTCTTTTCCTCCTTGTCGTCATTTTCATAAAGAACAAAAAACATGTCGCCCAAAGTCCTTCCCATCGTCTTCCTGATCATCTCCAACGTCTTCATGACCTTTGCCTGGTACGGCCATCTCAAGTTCGAGAACCGTCCGCTGTACCTGGTGATCCTGGTCAGCTGGATGATCGCCCTGGCCGAATACTGCTTCGCCGTCCCCGCCAATCGCATCGGCCACAGCGTCTACAACGCCGCCGAACTCAAGACCATGCAGGAGGTGATCACGCTGGTGGTGTTCTCGATCTTCTCGGTGCTCTACCTGGGTGAGCAGTTCACCATCAACCATCTGGTCGGGTTTGGCTGCATCTGCCTGGGTGCCTTCTTCATCTTCAAGGGGCCGATAGGATGAACGCCAAGGCCGGCTCCATCGCCTGGCTGTCCAGGCTGAACTTCTTCCTGGCCGACGTGCGCGACGGTCTCGGGCCTTTCCTCGGGGTCTTCCTGATGGGGCAGGGCTGGGCCGCCGACGACATCGGCTATGTGATGACGCTGGGCGGCATTGCCGGCATGCTCGCCACCACACCGGCCGGCGCGCTCACCGATGCGGTGCGCGCCAAGCGCCTGGTGGTCGGGCTGGGATCGGTGCTGGTGGTGGCCGGCTCCTTGCTGCTGCTGGTAGCCCCCAGTTTCACGCTGACCGCCATTTCCCAGGTTGGCACCGGCATCGTCGGCGCCGTCATCGGCCCGGCCATCGCCGGCCTCACCCTGGGCATTGTCGGCCAACAGGGTTTGCCCGCCCAGCTCGGGCGCAACGAAGCCTGGAACCACGCCGGCAATGTCTTCTCGGCGGCCCTGGCCGGTGCGCTCGGTTACTACTGGGGCCTGCCGGCGGTGTTCGTACTGATGGCGGTGATGGCGCTGGCTTCGCTGGTCTGCCTGTCGCGCATCCGCCCGCAGGACATCGATCACGACGTCGCCCGTGGGCTGGACCCGGAACGCGCTGCAGCGGACCCGCAGGTCTCCACCTGGCGCGTGCTGGTCGCCTCGCGCCCGCTGATGCTGCTGGCCCTGGCCATGATGCTGTTCCATCTCGGTAATGCGGCGATGTTGCCCTTGCTGAGCCAGTCGGTGGTGGCGCGCGGCGGTGCCGATCCGGCGCTCTATACCGCGCTCACGGTGATCGTGGCGCAGCTGGTGATGATCCCCACGGCGCTGCTGACAGGCCGCTTCGCTGAACGCCAGGGCTACTGGCTGCCCATCACCATCGCCTTGCTGGCATTGCCGGTGCGCGGCCTGGTGGCCGGCGTGTGGGATTCGCCCTGGGCGCTGCTGCCGGTGCAGATGCTCGATGGCGTCGGTGCCGGCCTGCTGGGCGTGGCCTTGCCGGGTTCGGTGGCGCGCATCCTGCAGGGCAGCGGCCATATCAACATCGGCCTGGGCGCGGTCACCACCATCCAGTCGGTCGGCGCGGCGCTGAGCCCGGCCCTGGCCGGGGTGGTCGCCAAGCATTACGGCTATGGCGCCGCGTTTGCCGCGCTGACCGGGATTGCCGTGCTGGCGCTGCTGGTGTGGGGATGGCTGGCGGAGCGGCGTGATCATGCACCGGGTGGCAGGCCGGCGGTGATGACGGAATAGTTCGCGCTATGGCTTCTCGTCCCGACGCAACTCCAGGAAATACGCTGGCGACCAGGGTCTGAGCGCCACGATCATGGCAGTGCCGGTGCGCCGTTCCAGCGGCAGCGACAGGTCCTGGTGGTGGGCCGCGAGGAAGTCTGCCGAGAGCCGGTTCATGGTCCGTTGGACGGCGGCATTGCTCTCTTCGGAAAGGGTGCCGCTGACCATGATCATCTTTTCGCCCGGCTGGTCGAAGTGCGAATTGAAGAAATCGTTGCGCAACTGGGCACGGAAATATTGCTGGATCGGGCCGCCGGGCAGCCAGGTGAAGTCCTGCGCCACGCGCACCCGGATGCGGTTGTTGGGCAGCAGGTCAAGAATGCCCAGCTTGTCCAGTTGTGCCAGCAGGCGGATGCATTCGGCCGTGCTCATGGCAAACGTCGAGACGATCTCCTCCAGCGTCCACTGGTGTAGGGCATGCACGGCCACCAGCAGCAGCTTGGGATCGGCCACCAGTTTCTTTTCCTGTTCTTCCGTCAGGCGCGACGGCACCGGCTGTTCGGTCACCACCATGCGCGCCAGATCGCTGATCTGGATGCCCAGCAGCGTACAGACCTGGTCCAGCCGCTCCAGCGTGAAGCTGCGTTCGGCGAAGATGCGCTTGACGCTGGCTTCGCTCAGGGCCAGCCCCTTGGCCAGTTGCGCGTAGGTGATGCCGCGCGCCTTGAGCAGGTTCTTCAATGCGTTGACCAGCGATTCCGCCTGGGCCATGGTAATCCCTCCTGGGTTCTCCGTTTATTCACTCTTTCTGGGCCGGTATTGTATTTCGATACCTGATGAAACAGGAATTGCGCTTCGGAATGACACGCTCAACAGCGCTCCCGCCCCTTGTTACATTGCGTCTCGCTGACCCGCCGTCGTGGCAGCAGTTACCCAAAAGTCAAACTACAAGGAGCCCGTCATGAAAAGCCTTTCCCTGCAACGTCTGTCCCTGTCCTGCGCCCTGGTGGCTGCGCTGCTGGCCTCTCCGGTACACGCCCAGTCGCGTAACAGTGATGCGTCCACCGTCTCGGTGGCCGTCTCGGTGATCGTCCCGGCCGTATTCATTTCGGAAGCTGGCCGTTATGTGGTCAAGGGTGTGGAGGGATCGGCCAACGGAACCGTGTATGTGCTGGAAAAAGTGGGAGAGGGCGTCCGTGGATCGATCACGGTGGGCGCCAATGTCAGCGGTGCGGCGTCGGTCGGCGTGGGCGCATCGGTGAGCTTCGTGGCCACCGCGTCCGGCACGCTGATGGTGGCCTCCGGCAAGGTGCTGGCGATCATCCCCAATGCACTGGGCAAGGCCCTGCTGAAGAACGAGAAACTGTCCTGATCCGCACATACCGGGAGACCATCATGCAAACTTCGCAACATCGCATCAAGCATCTGCTGGCCAGCCTGGCCCTGGCCATCACCCTGCCGCTGGCGGCGCATGCCGGGCAGTCCTGCGAACAGACCATCCCCGAGGCCAGCGCCGTGCGCCAGCAACTGGAGATGGCCGTCAGGACGGTCGAGCGGCTCAATGCCAGCGGTGCCGATGTGGCCATCATCGGCCGTATCGGCCAGGACCTGAGCAAGTACCATCAACGCTATTCGCACATCGCCATCGCCTATCGCGATGGCCAGGACTGGTACGTGGTGCACAAGCTCAACGAGTGCGGCACCGCCGTGAGCAACGTCTACGAGCAGGGCATGGGCCAGTTCTTCATGGACAGCCCCTTCCTGCTGGAGGCCTACGTGACCGTGCCGCAGCCGGAGGTGCAGCAGAAGCTGCGCGCGGCCATCGTCCGTCCCCAGGTGACCCGCATGCACGAGCCGCAGTACAGCATGCTGGCCTACCCATGGGCCACCCGTTACCAGCAGTCCAACCAGTGGGTCACCGAAACGCTGGCGACGGCGCTGGAGCCGCAGATCAGCACCCGCGAGCAGGCCCAGGCCTGGCTGAAGTTCAAGGGCTATGCGCCCGATACCTTGCAGCTCGGCCCGCTGACGCGCTTGGGCGGACGCATGTTCAAGGCCAACATCGCTTTTGACGACCATCCCAGCGCCCTGCGCTTCAGCGATAGAATCGAGACCACCACGGCCGATTCGGTGTTCGCCTTCCTGCAGAAGTCGGGCCTCGAAGCCAGCCATTTCGTGATCCAGTAGCGTCCCGCCTCATCAGTCTCAACCCGGAATATCCATGCGCCCGAATCCCTGCCTGACCCTCGCCTTCGCCATTGCCATCATCCCGATGACCGGCCACGCGGCAGGGGATGCGGTGGCCGGGCGCGCTGCCTTCGCCAAGTGCGCCAGCTGCCACGCAGTCGGACCCTCGGCCCGCGCCGGCTTCGGTCCGCAGCTGAGCAACGTGATCGGCCGCAAGGCCGGTTCCACCGCAGATTTCAAGTATTCGCCGGCCATGGCCGGTGCCGGCTTCGTCTGGACCGAGGACAAGCTGCGCGCCTTCCTCAAGGCGCCCAGCGAGGTGGTGCCGGGCAACAAGATGCGCTTCTGGGGCATCGGCAGCGATCGCCAGATCGACGACATCCTGGCCTACCTGCGCAGCGTCCGTCAGCCCTGAAAGAGCGGCCTTCAGCCGTACGGCGGCAAGCCCATGCGCCGCCTTGCCAGATGGATGGAACCGTTGCGCACGGCCCAGCGCAATGGTTGTGCCGCCACCAGTACCGAGCGCCGCAGCAGTTCCCGCCGCCACGGCGGACGCGGCGTGACCCCCAGCATCTCTTGCGCCCAGGGCGGCAGCAGGTCCACCCCGGCGCGCATCATCAGGCGCGTCCATGGCTGCGCCAGCGCGTTCGGCGCGGGGGCATTCAATACCAGCTGCAAGGTCTCGCGGGTGCGTTCGTCGCAGCGCAGTTCGGGGCGCATCGCCTGGATGTATCCGTCCACCGCCATCTGCGAACGCGGTACCTCGCGCGCGCCCAGTGCCTCGGCGACCCGGGCGATCTCGTCGAAATACTGGTCCTGGCGCACCGCCGGAAAATCCGGCCGACGATAGCGCAGATAAGCCTGCAGGAAGCAATGCACCTCGGCCACATGCACCCAGGTCAGCAGATCAGGATCGCTGGCGGAATAGGCGCGTCCGTCCGGCGCCACGCCCTTGACCACGAGATGGATGCGCTTGACCCGCTCGATGAGGCGCTCGGCGTCGGCGTGGCTGCCGAAAGTGGTGCCGGCGATGAATTGTGCGGTCGCGCGCAGGCGCGCCAGCATGTCGGCCTGGAAGTTGGAGTGATCCCACACCCCGGCCAGTGGTAGCGGATGCAACATCTGCAACAGTAAAGCCGCCACGCCGCCGGTGAGCATGGCCGTGAAATCGCTGTGGACCTGCCAGGCTGCCGAGTCCGGACCGAACAGGCCGGGGTCGCCCGGCGGCTGCAGGAAGTCGGCACTGCCAGGGCCGCGGCTGATGGAGAGGACACTGGCTTCGATGCGCTGGCGCAGGAATTCCATGATGCAGGGAGAGTGCAGGGACAAGGTGAAGGAAGGGCAGTGTGCCATAGCGGCGCCTTTCCTGCCGGTCGCCACATGTGGCGTTTTTCCGGTTGTGCTTGCAGCCGGTGAGAAGTCCTTCGCTGACATTTCTGTCAGAAAGCGATTTGTCGAAAAGCCTTCTGCAAGGCGGCTCCGAGGCCGCTACAATAGCCCTCGCCGCACGGCCCACGAAGAATAAAACCGGGCTCCGGCAAGCTCATCGGATTCAGGGAACGCAGGCCGGCGACCGGGGAAAAGCGCCAGTCTGCGCCACATAGAACAAAGCACAGCAGGAGAGCAAGGTCGGTGCCGCACGGGGCGCCGGTTCATGGCATGGGCAGGCTGCATGACGCAGGCTGCCCGGTCGATCCTGCCCGCCTTACAGGGATAGCAGTTCATGAACATGGTCGCGCTGGCGTTGCGCCGCCCGTACACCTTCATCGTGATGGCCTTGCTGATCGTGCTGGCCACGCCATTGACGCTGAAGAACATGGCCACCGACATCTTCCCCGAGATCAATATCCCGGTGGTCTCCATCATCTGGAACTACAACGGCCTGTCGGCGCAGGAGATGGGGCAGCGCATCGCCGCCCAGAACGAGCGCGGACTGACCACCGTGGTCAGCGACATCGAACACATCGAGTCGCAATCCCTGGCCGGGGTGTCGGTGATCAAGGTGTTCTTCCAGCCCAAGGCCAACATCCAGCAGGCGATCGCCCAGGTGGTGGCCTCGGTGCAGTCGCAGATCCGCCAGCTGCCGCCGGGCATCACGCCGCCGCTGGTGATCAAGTATTCCGCCTCCAGCATCCCGGTGATGCAGCTGGCGCTGTCCTCGCCCACGCTGCCCGAGCAGGCCGTCTTTGACGCCGCCGTGCAGACGCTGCGTCCCCAGCTCATCACCATCCCCGGCGTGGCCGTCCCCTTTCCCTACGGCGGCAAGACGCGCCTGATCTCGGTGGACCTGGATACGCCGGCCATGCAGTCACGCGGCCTGGCCCCCATCGACGTGGTCAACGCCATCAATACGCAGAACCTGATCCTGCCCTCCGGCACGGCCAAGTTCGGCGGCACCGAATATTCGGTCAAGATCAACGGTTCGCCCGAAGCCGTGGCCGGCCTCAACGAACTGCCGGTACGGACCACCAACGGCGCCACCATCTATCTCAAGGATGTGGCCAACGTGCGCGACGGCTTCTCGCCGCAGACCAACGTGGTGCGCCAGGACGGCGCGCGCGGCGTGCTGCTGTCCATCTTGAAGAACGGCGGCGCCTCCACCCTGGACATCGTGGACAACCTGCGCAAGCTCCTGCCCGCCGCCGCCCAGACCCTGCCGGAAGACATCAAGATCACGCCGCTGTTCGACCAGTCGCTGTTCGTGAAGGCGGCCGTGACCGGCGTCATCAGCGAGGCGCTCATCGCCGCCGGCCTGACGGCCGCCATGGTGCTGCTGTTCCTGGGTAACTGGCGCAGTACGCTCATCATCGGCCTGACCATTCCGCTGTCCATCATGGCGGCGATCCTGATGCTGGCCGCCCTGGGCGAGACCCTGAACCTGATGACCCTGGGCGGCCTGGCGCTCTCGGTGGGCATCCTGGTGGACCAGGCCATCGTCACCATCGAGAACATCGAGCGTCACCTGCACCTGGGCCGTCCGCTGCACGACGCCATCACCGTCGGCGCCGGCGAGATCGGTGTGCCGGCCTTCGTGGCCACGCTGTGCATCTGCATCGTGTTCGTGCCGATGTTCTTCCTCTCCGGCGTGGCGCGTTTCCTGTTCGTGCCGCTGGCCGAAGCCGTGGTCTTTGCCATGGCTGCCTCCTACATCCTCTCGCGCACCCTGGTGCCGACGCTGGTGATGCTGCTCATGGGTAGCCACGGCCAGGTCGACAGCGCCAAGGCCAGCCTGCTGCAGCGCCTGTACCGCGCCTTCGACAACCGTTTCGAGCGGGTGCGCCATGGCTATACGCTGGTGTTGTCCTCGCTGCTGGCGCACCGGCGTCGCTTCGCGCTGGGCTTCCTGGGGTTCTGCCTGCTGTCCTGCCTGCTGTATCCCTTCCTCGGCCGTGACTTCTTCCCCAACGTGGATGGCGGCCAGATCCGCCTGCACATGCGCATGCCCACCGGCACCCGCATCGAGGAGACCGCGCGTGCCGCCGATGAGGTCGAGCGCGTCATCCGCAGCCTGATCCCGGCCTCCGAACTGGAGACCATCCTCGATAACCTGGGCGTGCCCAATTCCGGCATCAACCTGTCCTACAGCAATGCCGGCACCATCGGCACCCTCGACGGCGAAATCCTGATGGCTCTGAAGGAAGGCCACCGTCCCACCGAGGAACTGGTGTCCATGCTGCGCGAGCAATTGCCGCGCCGCTTCCCCGGCATCGAGTTCTTCTTCCAGCCGGCCGACATCGTCACCCAGATCCTGAACTTCGGCCTGCCGGCGGCCATCGACGTGCAATTCACCGGCCCCAACATGGAAGCCAATGCGCGCCTGGCGGCCGAGCTGACGCGCAAGATCAGGCAGATTCCCGGCGCGGTGGACGCCCACGTCCACCAGCGGCTGGACGGTCCCTCGCTGGACCTGCGCATGGATCGCACGCGCCTGCAGCAGTTCGGCCTGTCGGCCTCCAATGTCGGCCAGAACCTCCTGATCGCCCTGTCCGGCAGTTCGCAGACGCAGCCGGCCTTCTGGCTCAATCCCAATAACGGTGTGGTCTACAGCATTGCGGTGCAGTCCCCGCAATACCAGGTCGATTCGCTCGATTCCCTGCTCAATATCCCGGTCGGGGCGGGCGCCAATGCCACCACCCCGCCGCAAATGCTGGGCAACCTGGTCGATGTGCATGCCGGACGCCAGATGGCCGTGGCCTCGCGCTACAACATCTCGCCGGCCATCGATGTCTATGTCAGCGTGCAGGGGACCGACCTGGCCAGCGTGGCCGGCAAGGTGACGGCCCTGGTGGAAGAGATCAAGCCCAAGCTGGCCCGTGGCAGCCAGGTGGTGATCCGCGGCCAGGTGGAAACCATGCAGTCTTCCTTCATCGGCCTGGGCGTCGGCCTGGCCATGGCCATCGTGCTGGTGTACCTGCTGGTGGTGGTCAACTTCCAGTCGTGGGTGGACGCCGCCATCATCATCGCCGCGCTGCCTGCCGCACTGGCCGGCATCGCCTGGATGCTCTTCATCACCGGCACCACGCTCTCGGTGCCGGCCCTGACCGGCGCCATCATGACCATGGGCGTGGCCACCGCCAACAGTATCCTGATCGTGGCCTTTGCGCGGCAGCGCCGGGAAGAGGGGGCCACCCCGCTGGCGGCCGCGCTGGAAGCCGGCTCCACCCGTATCCGCCCGGTGCTGATGACGGCACTGGCCATGATCATCGGCATGATTCCCATGGCCCTGGGCCTGGGCGAGGGTGCCGAACAGAACGCGCCGCTGGGGCGTGCCGTGATCGGTGGGCTCATGCTGGCCACCGTATCGACCTTGTTTTTCGTGCCGGTGGTGTTTGCCGGCGTGCATCAGAGACTGGCCCGCCGCGCCGAGAAGCGCCGCCATCCCGTGGCCGGGCCCGCGCATCAGGAGTCTTGAACCATGTCGCATGACCGTCATTCCGAACTCGGTATCCACCCCCTTTCCGAGGGCGAGCCGCAACAGCGCCAGCAGATGATGAAGCGCGCCCGGCTGGTGCTGGTGGTGGTGCTGATCCTGCTGGCCGCAGGCGCGGCGCGTACCATCATCAGCCGCACGGCCAACGCACGCGCCCTGGAAGCCGGCACCGCCGAGCGCGCCAAGGTGTTCGTGCGCGTGACCGAAGCGCGCAGCAGCGCCGATGGCCAGACCCTGGCCCTGCCGGGGACCTTGCAGGGCTTCGTGCAGTCGCCCATCTCGGCGCGTTCCGGCGGCTACCTCAAGCGCTGGTACAAGGACATCGGCGCCGAGGTCAAGAAGGGCGACCTGCTGGCCGAACTGGATACCCCGGAAATCGACCAGCAACTCTCGCAGGCCCTGGCCGCCCGCCAGCAGGCCGCCTCCAGCATGGAACTGGCCAAGAGCTCGATGGCCCGCTGGGAAGCCCTGCGCAAGAAGGATGCGGTTTCGCAGCAGGAACTGGATGAGCGCCGCAGCGCCTTCGCCCAGGCCAGCTCCAACCTGGCGGCAGCCGACGCCAACGTCGAACGGTTGCGCCAGGTGGAGGGCTTCAAGCGCATCGTGGCACCGTTCTCGGGCATCATCACGCGCCGCAACGTGGACGTGGGCGACCTGATCGATCCGGGCGCAGGGCGCTCGCTGTTCGTGCTCTCGCAGACCGATCCGCTGCGGGTCTATGTCAACGTGCCGCAGTCCTATGCCAACCTGGTCAAGCCGGGCCAGCAGGTCACGGTCACCCAGTCCGAACTGCGCGGCCGCAAGTTCGAAGGCAAGGTGGCGCGTACTGCGGGGTCCATCGATCCGGCCACCCGCTCCATGCAGATCGAGGTGACCCTGGCCAATGCCGATAACGCCTTGCTGCCCGGTGCCTTCGTGCAGGTGGCACTGCCCCTGAAACCCAGCGGCACCTTGCTGGTGGCGGCCGATACGCTGATGTTCCGGCGCGACGGTTCGCTGGTGGCGGCCGTCGATGAGCAGAACAAGGTGCAGCTCAAGAAGGTCAGGCTGGGGCGCAACTTCGGGCTCACAGTGGAAGTGCTGGAGGGTTTGAGCGGCAAGGAAAAACTGATCCTCAATCCCTCCGATTCGCTGTCCGAAGGTGACCAGGTCGAACCCACCCTGGAGCAGCCCGCTCCAGCGAAGAAGGCCGCATCATGAAGCTGCGCCGCCCGCCGGCCGCACTGGTCATGCTGACCTGCGCCCTGGCACTCACTGCCTGCGCCAGCGGCCCCGACTACGTCAAGCCGACGCTGGACATGCCCGCCGCCTGGACGCCGGAAGCTCCCTGGCGCAGCATGCAGCCGCAGGATGAGGTCGCGCGCGGCCCCTGGTGGGAGCGCTTCGGCGATGCCCAGCTCAACGCCTTGCAACAGCAGGCGCAGGCCGGCAACCAGACGCTGGCCATTGCCACCGCGCGGCTGGCCCAGGCACGGGCGCAACTGGATGTGAGCGGGGCGGCGCAGGCGCCGCAGGTCGGCATCAGCAGCCGTGCCGCGCGTGCGCGCATCTCGGCCAACCGGCCGCTGACCAACTACAATTCGCCCAATTACGCGACCGTACAAAACGATTTCGCGCTGGGCTTGACTGTCAGTTACGAACTGGATTTCTTCGGCCGTGTACGACGCTCGGTGGAAGCGGCCGGCGCCGCCCTCCAGCAATCGGCCGCCGATCTCGAAAACACCCGCCTCCTGATCAGCGCCGACCTGGCCAGCAACTATTTCAACCTGCGTGAACTGGATGTCGAACTGGACGTGGTCCGGCGCGCCATCGAACTGCAGCGCAAGGCGCTGGACCTGGCCACGTCGCGGCACGACCTGGGCGCCACTTCCGGGCTGGATGTGGCCCAGCAACAGGCCCTGCTCGACACCACGCTGACCCAGGTCGATCTGCTGGGCCGCCAGCGCGCCCAGTACGAGCACGCCATCGCCACCCTGACCGGCACGCCCGCTCCCGGCTTTGCAATCGCCCCCTCGCTGGCGCCGATCGCCTTGCCGCCCATCCCGCTGGGCGTGCCATCGGACGTGCTGGAACGCCGCCCCGACGTCGCCTCGGCCGAGCGCGCCATGGCGGCGGCCAATGCCCAGATCGGCGTGGCCAGCGCGGCCTACTATCCCAGCTTCATGCTGCAACCCTCCTATGGCGTGGACAGCCGCAACTGGGGCGCGCTCTTCAACGCGCCCAGCGTGCTGTGGTCGCTCGGGGTATCGGCCTCGCAAAGCCTGTTCGATGCCGGCCGCCTGCGCGCCGGCGTGGACTTCAGCAAGGCTGGCTACCAGGCTACCGTGGCCGGTTACCGGCGTACCGTGCTGACCGCCATGCAGGAGGTGGAAGACGGCATCACCGGCATCGCCGCCCTGGACCGGGCCTATCGGCAATCCCAGTCGGCCATCGCCAGTGCGCGTCGGGTGCTGGACATCGCCACCAGCCGCTACGAAGGTGGTGCCACGCCTTATCTCGATGTGATCACCGCGCAACAGTCCCTGCTCAACAGCGAGCGCCAGGCGGCGCAATTGATGGGGCAGCGGCTGCTGGTGTCGGTATTCCTCATCAAAGCTCTCGGGGGCGACTGGCAGGATCGCCGCGAGAGTGCGCAGCAGGTCGGTACAGCGTCAGCTCCGGCACTTGCGCAATTGCCAATCTTATCGCCGCAAGAGAACGACTGATGTGATGGTCTGACCAATATGACCGGCCGGAAACCCGCTTGCTGACGGGCTTGTCAGTTCCACGTGGCAAGTCCGGCAATTGCCCGGTAAACCCCCGCGTAATCAGCGATATGGCCCGTTCACGACCTGCCTAGAATCGACTCTGCATTCCAGCACTGTGAGAATAACGAGGCATACATGAACTGGTTCAACAATCTGAAGATCGCCCGGAAACTGATCCTTTCCTTTGCTGCCGTCATCATCCTGACGGTCATCCTGGGGGTATTTGCGATCCGCGAGCTCAAGGCGGTGAACCAGGCCTCCACCGACATGGCCAGCAACTGGCTGCCGACCATCAAGGCCGCGCAGGCGATCCAGGCTTCGCTGCCGCGCATGCGCATCTCCGAACTGCAGATGATCACCGCGGCCAACCCTGCCGAACGCGAAGACGCGCTCAAGGCCATCAAGTCGCGCCTGGAGATCCTGGCGAAGCAGCGCGCCGCCTACGAAAAGCAGATTTCGGAGGCCGAGGAAAAGCTGGTCTACGAAAAATTCTCCAAGAATTTCGCCAGCTATCTTGAGATCAATCGCAAGCTCGCCGACATCTCCGGCGAAGGCAAGGAAGAAGACGCCCGCGCCATGTTCAAGGGCGACTCCAACAAGACCTTCCGCAGCATGCTGGAAAACATGGACGAGATCGTCAAGATCAACGACGCCGGCAGCGCCCGCTCCGACCAGGACGCCAGCGACGTGTTCGACGCTGCGCGCAAGTGGATCATCGGCCTGCTGGTGGCCATCGTGGTGATTGCCTTTGCCCTGGCCGCAGCGGTGGCGCGCGCGGTGTCGCGACCCCTGAACGAAGCGGTGAGCGTGGCCGAGCGGGTGGCGCAGGGCGACCTGACCGTGGAAATCCGCTCCTACAGCAAGGATGAGACGGGCATGCTGATGCATTCCCTGCGCGCCATGAATGACAGCCTGCACAAGATCGTCAGCGAGGTGCGCACCGGCACCGATGCCATCACTACCGCCTCGCAGGAAATCGCCACCGGCAACCTCGACCTGTCTTCGCGCACCGAGCAACAGGCTGGCTCCCTGGAAGAGACCGCCTCGGCCATGGAAGAACTGACCTCCACCGTCAAGCAGAACGCCGACAACGCCCGCCAGGCCAACCAGCTGGCGGCCTCGGCCTCCGACATCGCCAGCCAGGGGGGCGAAGTGGTGCACCAGGTGGTGCAGACCATGGAAGGCATCACCGAGAGTTCCAGCCGCATTGCCGACATCATCAGCGTGATCGACGGCATCGCCTTCCAGACCAACATCCTGGCGCTGAACGCAGCCGTGGAGGCGGCCCGTGCCGGCGAGCAGGGCCGCGGTTTCGCCGTGGTGGCCTCCGAAGTGCGCTCACTGGCCCAGCGTTCGGCCTCGGCGGCCAAGGAGATCAAGCAGCTCATCGATGATTCGGTAGAAAAGGTCGGCGCCGGCAGTCAGCTGGTCGAGCGCGCCGGTGCCACCATGAGCGAGGTGGTCGCCAGCGTGCGCCGCGTCACCGACGTGGTGGCCGAGATCAGCGCCGCCAGCCACGAGCAGAGCACCGGCATCGAGGAGATCAACCGCGCCATCACCCAGATGGACGAAGTCACACAGCAGAACGCCGCGCTGGTGGAAGAAGCCGCTGCCGCCGCGCAGTCGCTACAGGACCAGGCCGGACGGCTGACGCAGGTGGTCAGCGTGTTCAAGATCCAGCGCTGATGCCGGTCGCTGCTCAGTGATGCACAATGATGGCGGGGCGTTCCGCCAGCAGGGACAACTGCTGTTCGCGTGAGCGTAGCACGCCGACCTTCTCGGACAGGCCGATCTTGACATCGGCTTTCCTGCGGTCCGGAGACGGCATGTAGTCCAACAATTGTTCGAGTGCCTCCACGCTCTTGATTGCGTGAAAGCTCTTCAGCTTGTCCACAAAAGCCAAGGAATATTTTTTTCGGCTGAGCAGTTCGATCACGTTGCTCAGCGTGCCGGTACTCTTTGCATCCCAGATCATCAGACCGGAATCGGCCGCTTCCGCCATCGCCAGGTCCTTTGCCGTGAAATAGGCTCTCGATCCGGGACTGTGATAGCTCTTGACCTGGTGTATGGCCCATTGGCCGATGTTGTTGCGCGGAACGTTGCCGGTGCAGAAGACGGTGACATGCTGGTAGCGTTGGTCGGCCAGGAACTGCTGAATGGACGCGTCCGCGCCGTCGGCATCTCCGACGATCACATCGAATTTCTGATGCACGATGTTCATGATCCGATCCTGCACCTTGGCATCCAGGTGCCGGATGGTGATTGACCCGCCAATAAAAACGGTCGTCATTGATCTACCTCCATGTCAGCGCCGCCACATAAATCTGTCCGATTTTCTCATAAGTCCGTAGTACATCGGACGCCGCATCGAGTGTGGCCCCGGTGTGATACAGGTCGTCCAAAAGCAGCGCGTTCCACCTCCCCGTATTGGTAATCAGCCGGTTCAGGGTGAGGGTTCCGGCGAGGGCCACCTCCTTTTCTGAGCGTACATGAAGGTCCTTCAACGCCGGTCCGCTTGCTGTCTTGCGTAACAGTTCAAAGACCGGCTTGCCAGTGATCTGACCCAGCATATCTGCCACCGCCGTGACCGGTTGCACCGCGCGCCCTGCACTTGCAGCCATCGGGATGATCAGGCCGAACGCCGGTAACAAGGGCAGGATACTGCTTTGTATTGCCCGTGCCAGGGGGAGAACATATTGCCACTGCTGCCGGTACTTGAGCTGGTAGAGCGCCTCCCCCGCGTCGCTGCGCCTGGTGTCGAAGAGCATATGGCCATATTCGTCATGGCCGGTAGGGATGCTATAGAGACTGTGTTTGTCGAGGACAAAACCGAGATCGAATTTGCCGAAGATTTTCTTGATGTTGACCCGCATGTGCTCCGCCCATAGTGACTGTGGATGCAACAGCCAGACGTGCTTGCAAGTCATCTCCCAAGAGTCCTGTACCTTTCCGTTTCCTGAAAATCCGGTACCGTCCGCTGCTGCCAGCGGACGGTAAACCTCATTTGCCGGATTGATCGATTCTGATCCGAACTAAGCTTCCTTCGCCAAATTTTTTCGTTGCGCGGCCGGTCGCTATGTCGACGGCAACTCGAAGCAATACCCCACCCCGTACACCGCCTGGATCGCGTTATGACCAGGGAAGAACGGTTCCAGCTTGCGCCGCAGGTTCTTGATGTGGGTATCGATGACGCGGTCGGTGACCGGGCGGTCGTCGTCGTGCAGGTGGTTGAGCAACTGCTCGCGTGAAAATACCTGGCCCGGTGCGGCGGCGAAGGTCTTGAGCAGGCGCAGTTCCAGTGGCGTCAGGTTCAGCGGCTCGCCGCGCACGCTGGCCTGGTGCCGCAGTTCGTCGATGTGCAGCAACTCCGCAGCGGTCGGGCTCGTCTGTGCCTGGGCGCGTTGCACCAGCGCATTGCGCCTGAGCATGGACTTGACCCGCGCCACCACTTCACGCGGCGAAAACGGTGCCTTGCTGATGTAGTCGTCCGCACCCAGTTCCAGACCACGCAGGCGATCCTCTTCTTCGGCACGGGCGGTCAGCATCAGGATGGGCACGTCGCAGAAGCTGCGCAGGCGGCGGCAGATTTCCCAGCCATCCATTCCCGGCAGCATGATATCGAGCAGGATCAGGTCCGGGCGCTGCTGCTGCACCGCTGCGACGACGGCATCGCCCCGCGCCACATGGCGTGACTGGTAGCCGGCTGCGGCGAGATATTTCTGCAGCAGTTCGGCCAGCTTGGGCTCGTCCTCGACGATGAGGATGTCGGCGCTCTGGGGCGGCTGGAAGTGGAAGGTTTCGCTCATGGCTGCTCCTCGAACCGCGCTGGCAGCACCACCGTGACGCGCAGGCCGCCCGTGGGCGAGGCGCTGGCCGCGATGCTGCCCTGGTGCGCATCGACGATGCGGCGGCAGATCGCCAGCCCGAGTCCGGCACCACCACTGGCGCGATTGCGCGAACTCTCGACCCGGAAGAAGCGCTCGAACAGGCGCGCCATCGCCTCCGGCGGCACGCCCGGCGCGCTGTCGTCGAAGACCAGATGCCAGTGCTGTTCCTGCAGGCTGGCCTGCAGGTGCAGGCCGCCGCCGGCATCGGTGTAGCGCAGGCTGTTTTCGAAGAGGTTGTTGAACAGTTGCTGCAGGCGCGCGCCATCGGCATGCACCGGCATGGCCGCCGGCAGTTGTGCCGTCAGGGTCAGGCCGCGCTGGCTGAAGCGCTCGCCATAGACCTGCACGCTGGTACGCAACAGCGGCAAGAGATCCATGTCCGTCTGGCGATAGGCCAGCGCACCGGCGTCCGCCAGTGACAGGTCGTAAAGGTCACCCACCAGCTTGTTGAGATGTTCCACCTCGCTCTTGAGCGAGCGCAGGGTCTGCGCGTCCGGTTGCATGACGCCGTCTTCCAGTGCTTCCAGCTGACCGTTGAGGATGCCCAGCGGCGTGCGCAGTTCATGCGAGACGTCGGCCATGAATTCGCGCCGCAGTTGCTCGTTGCGCTCCAGGGTCATGGCCAGCTGGTTGAAGTCCTGCGCCAGCCGTCCCACCTCGTCGCCGGACTCGACCTCGACCCGGGTTGCGTAGTCGCCGCCGGCCAGCCGGTGGGTGGCGCGCGCCACCCGGGTGAGCGGGCGTGTCAGCACGCCGGAGATGCGCACCACCAGAAATGCCGCCAGCATCACCGCCACCACCGCAATGATGAGCTGCGCCAGGAACTGGCTCTGCTGGAAGCGCAGGTCGATGGCACCGATCACGTTTTCGAAGGGCGTCTGTGCCACCCAGCCGACGATCGTGTCGTCCAGCAGCAGCGGTCGCAGGCGCGCATCGGGACCGATGTTGGGATAACCGATCACCAGTTGCCGATGGGCATCCAGCAAGGAAAAGCGCAGCGTGGCGCCGGTCAGGTCGGATGGGGTCAGCGGCGGGCCAGATGGCGGCACCACGCCGTTGTGCTCGACGATGGCCGGTTTCATCAGTTCGAACCAGACCCGTGGCTGGCCACGGATGAAGTCCCAGTTGCCGTGCTCGCGATAGGCCTGTTCCAGGCGCGGCACCATGTCTTCCATGCGTTGCTGGGCCTGTTCGTTGAGATAGCCGAGGAAGTCGCGGTTGAAGATGTAGTGCCCGGCGCCATTGATGGCGGCGATCAGCGCCACGATCAGCGCCAGCATCGCGTAGAACAGTTTCAGGCGGATGTTGGCGCGGTGGAAGAAGCGGTCGGACAGCGCCGCCAGCGAGTGGGCGATGGACTTGAACACGGGGGCCGGGAATGACAGGACAAGGCGCCAGCTTAACAAGATAGTCGCATGGCGGCGAGCGCCGGGGAGCGATCTGTTTCATTCCGGGAAGAAAGTGGCTGCGCTCAAATTTCCTTCACATTTGCTTTCCATAATCACGGGTCCGATAGCTCATTGCGCCCGGATTGCCTGCCCAAGGCGGCAGGTGTTCCTGGCAGAAAGCCGCCCAGATGACCGATTTCCGCTCCCAAGCCCTGCCCCTGCTGCGCCAGAATCCGCCCCGCCTGCTGCGCACCCTGACCCTGGCCGCCCTGCTGGCCGTGACCCTGGCGGCCTGCTCCCGCTCCGGCGAGGCGCCCAAGGCAGCGGCCCAGGCCGAGGTCGGTTACGTGGTGGTCAAGGCCCAGCGACAGGCAGTGACCACCGAATTGCCCGGCCGCACCAGTGCCTACCTGGCCGCCGATATCCGCCCGCAGGTGGGCGGCATCATCCAGAAGCGGCTGTTCAAGGAGGGCGCCAAGGTCAAGGCCGGTCAGCCGCTGTACCAGATCGACCCGGCCAGCTACCAGGCGGCCTACGACAGCGCCAAAGCATCGCTGCTCAAGGCCGAGGCCACGCTGGCTTCGTCCAGGCTGAAGGCCCAGCGCTACGCCGAACTCAACAAGATCGACGCCGTTTCCAAACAGGATAACGACGACGCCCAGAGCACCCTGCGCCAGAACCAGGCCGACGTCGAGGTGCAGAAGGCGGCCGTGCAGACGGCGGCCATCAACCTGCAGTACACCAAGATCCTCTCACCCATTTCCGGACGTATCGAGAAGTCTTCGGTCACGCCCGGCGCGCTGGTCACCGCCAGCCAGACCACGGCGCTGACCACCGTGCAGCAGATCGATCCGATCTACGTGGACGTCACCCAGTCCACGGTGGATCTGCTGCGTCTGCGCCGCGAACTGGCCAGCGGCCAGATCCGCAAGAGCGGCGAGAACGCCGCCCAGGTCAAGATCCTGCTGGAAGACGGCTCCGCCTACGACCGCACCGGCCGCCTGGAATTCACCGGCCTGTCGGTCGATACCGGTACCGGCATGATCACCCTGCGCGCAGTGGTCCCCAACCCGGACGGTGTGTTGCTGCCGGGCGCCTATGTACGGGCGGTGCTGGAGGAGGGCGTGGACGAGCATGCCCTGCTGGTGCCGCAAAAGGCGGTCAGCCGTGACCAGACCGGGGCGGCAACGGCCCTGGTGCTGGGCGCCAATGGCAAGGTGGAGCAGCGTCTGGTCACCGTGGCGCGTGCAGTGGGTAACAGCTGGTGGATCAGCAAGGGCTTGAAGGAGGGTGACAAGCTCATCGTCGATGGCCTGCAGAAGGTGCGCACCGGTGATACCCCGCGTGCCATCGACATCACCGACAGCCTGAAGAAGGATCTGGCCAGCGAAGCCGCCGCCGCCGCTGCCGATCCCTCGCTGGGAGGCGATGCCGACAACGCTGATACAGACGCTGGCAATAACGCTGCCAGCCCCGCCACCACCGGCGCCACCACCACCGACAACGCCGCCGGCGCCAAGTCGAAGTAAGCGGGGCGCACATGGCACGTTTCTTCATCGACCGGCCCATCTTCGCGTGGGTCATCGCCATCATCATCATGCTGGGTGGCCTGATGGCCATCCGTTCGTTGTCGCTGGAGCAGTATCCCGACATCGCCCCGCCCAAGGTCAACATCAAGGCCACCTATACCGGTGCCTCGGCCAAGACCCTGGAGGATTCAGTGACCCAGGTCATCGAGCAGCAGATGAAGGGCCTGGACAACCTGCAATACATGTCGGCCAGCTCCAGCTCGGCCGGCAGCGCCACGGTCTCGCTCACCTTCACCGCCGGCACCAATCCGGACGTGGCGCAGATGCAGGTGCAGAACAAGCTGCAGCAGGTCACGGCGCGGCTGCCGCAGGCGGTGCAGAACAATGGTGTGACCGTCACCAAGGCTTCTACCGACATCCTGATGGTGTTGTCGCTGACCTCGGATGATCCGCGCATCACCAGCATCGATATCGGCGACTTCATCAGCAGCACCCTGACCGACCAGATCAGCCGGGTCGAGGGCGTGGGTGACGTCACCGCCTTCGGGACCAACTATGCGATGCGCATCTGGATCGATCCCGCCAAGCTGCAGAAATATGCGCTGATGCCGTCCGACGTTACCAGCGCCCTGGAAGCCCAGAACACCGAAGTCTCCGCCGGCGAAATCGGTGCGCTGCCGGCCCGGCCCGGCCAGCAGATCAATGCCACCATCACCGCGCGCAGCAAGCTGACCACGCCCGATGAATTCCGCAACATCATCGTCAAGTCATCGGCCGATGGTTCGCTGGTCAAGCTCTCCGATGTGGCGCGGGTGGAGCTCGGTGGCGAGAGCTACCAGGTGGCCTCGCAGCAGAACGGCAAGCCGTCCTCGGCGCTGGCCATCCAGCTGGCCACCGGCGCCAATGCGCTGGCCACGGCCGATGCGGTCAAGCAGAAGATGGCCGAGCTGGAGCCGTACTTCCCGGCCTCCATGAAGCTCAAGACCAATGTCGCCTATGACACCACGCCGTTTGTGAGGGTGTCCCTGGAAGAGGTAGTCAAGACCCTGATCGAAGCCATCGTGCTGGTGGTGCTGATCATGTACCTGTTCCTGCAGAACCTGCGGGCTACCTTCATCCCGGCCATCACGGTGCCGGTGGTGCTGCTGGGGACCTTCGGCATCCTCGCCATGTTCGGCTATTCGATCAACACGCTGACCATGTTCGGCCTGGTGCTGGCCATCGGCCTGCTGGTGGACGATGCCATCGTGGTGGTCGAGAACGTCGAACGCCTGATGAGCGAGGAAAAACTCAGTCCCCGTGAGGCCACCCGCAAGTCCATGCAGGAGATCACCGGCGCGCTGGTGGGCATTGCCATGGTGCTGTCGGCGGTGTTCATCCCGATGGCCTTCTTCGGGGGCTCCACCGGCGTGATCTATCGCCAGTTCTCCATCACCATCGTCTCGGCCATGGCGCTGTCGGTGATGGTGGCGCTGACCCTGACCCCGGCGCTGTGCGCCACGCTGTTGAAGCCGCATGCCGCCGGCCATGTGCAGCAGGGCCGTTTCTTCACCTGGTTCAACCGCACCTTCGATCGCAGCGCCACGCGCTACCAGGGTGGCGTGGCCGGCCTGCTGCAGCGTGGCAAGCGCGGCCTGCTGATGTATGCCCTGATCGCGGCGGCCATGGCGATCCTGTTCATGCGCCTGCCCACCTCCTTCCTGCCGGAAGAGGATCAGGGGGTGCTGATGGCGCAGATCCAGCTGCCTACCGGCGCCACGGCCGAGCAGACCGCCACCGTGGTCAAGACCGTGCAGGAATACTTCATGAACAAGCCTGAGTCGGTCGATTCGGTGCTGGCCATTGTCGGTGCCGGCGTGGGCGGCAACAGCCAGAACGGTGCACGGGCCTTCATCCGCCTCAAGCCCTGGGATGCGCGCACGGGGGCTGACCAGTCGGCCTCGGCCCTGGTGCGTCGTGCCAATGCGGACCTGTCCAAGATCCGTGGCGCCCGGGTGTTCCTGATGAACCCGCCGGCGGTGCGTGGCCTGGGCCAGAGTTCCGGCTTCGACCTCGAACTGAAGGACGTCGGTGGTGTGGGGCACGATGCCCTGCTGAAGGCACGCGACCAGTTCCTGCAGCTGGCGCGCAGCAATGCCCTGCTGGCCAACGTGCGCACCACCGGCCTGGACGATACGCCGCAGCTGCGCGTGGCCATCGATGACCGCAAGGCTGATGCGCTGTCGATTGCGACCTCCGATATCAATGCCACCCTGGCCACCGCCATGGGCGGTACCTATGTCAACGACTTCCTCAGCAATGGCCGGGTCAAGAAGGTCTATGTGCAGGGCGATGCGCCGTTCCGCATGCAGGCCGATGACCTCAACCGCTGGTATGTGCGCAACTCGGCCAGCCAGATGGTGCCGTTCTCGGCCTTCATGAGCAGCCAATGGACCTATGGGCCGTCGCTGCTGGAGCGCTACAACGGCGTGTCTTCCTTCGAGATCGTCGGTGAACCGGCGGCCGGGGTGAGTTCGGGGACCGCCATGGCGGAGGTGGAAAAGCTGGTGGCGCAACTGCCGGCGGGCATCGGTTTCGAGTGGACCGGTTCGTCCTATCAGGAGCGGCTCTCGGGCAACCAGGCACCGATGCTGTATGCGATTTCCATCCTGTTCGTGTTCCTCTGCCTGGCAGCGCTCTACGAGAGCTGGTCGGTTCCCTTCGCGGTGATCCTCGCTGTGCCACTGGGGATCGTCGGTACCGTGCTGCTCACCGGTATCTTCGGCATGTCCAATGACGTGTATTTCCAGGTCGGCTTGCTGACCACGGTGGGTCTGTCGGCCAAGAACGCGATCCTGATCGTGGAATTCGCCAAGCAGTTGCACGAGTCCGGCAAGAGCCTGCGCGATGCCACGCTGGAGGCGGTGCAGCTGCGCCTGCGCCCGATCCTGATGACCTCGCTGGCCTTCATGTTCGGCGTGCTGCCACTGGCCCTGGCCAGCGGTGCCGGTTCGGCCAGCCGCCGCGCCATCGGTACCGGTGTGCTGGGCGGGATGCTGTCGGCCACCATGCTGGGCATCTTCTTCGTGCCCTTGTTCTATTACCTGATCGGCACCTGGCTGGACCGCCGCGCCGCGGCCCGACCGCACCGGGATGACGATCACGCCATGCCAAAGGAGGGCCTGTGATGATGCGCCCGATGATTCATGAGAAACACCTGCGCACCGTCCTGGCGCTGGCCCTGAGCGCTGCCCTGGCCGGCTGCGCCAACCTCGCGCCAGACTATGCGCAACCGGCCGCGCCGGTTCCGGCCAGCTGGTCGCAACAGGTCGATGGCAAGCCCTTGGTCACCAGCGGT
This sequence comes from Herbaspirillum sp. BH-1, assembly GCF_002870055.1. Lineage (NCBI taxonomy): Bacteria > Pseudomonadati > Pseudomonadota > Betaproteobacteria > Burkholderiales > Oxalobacteraceae > Herbaspirillum > Herbaspirillum sp. BH-1. The sequence continues at coordinate 24,982 of NZ_PKOI01000006.1, forward strand.
TCGCGCGCTGCCGGCGAGATCGATGCCGACCAGCTGGGCTGGCGTGAGTTCTTCCTCGACCCGCGCCTGCAGCAGGTGATCGCCGCCGCGCTGGAGAACAACCGCGACCTGCGCGTGGCCGCCCTGAACATCGAGAAGGCGCGGGCCGAATATCGCATCGCCGATGCCGACCGCTATCCGGCCATCTCCGCCACCGGCACCAGCAGCGCCAGCCGCACGCCGGCCGAGTTGTCCACCAGTGGCCGCGCCACGGTGACGCGCCAGCAGAGCGTTACCGTGGGCATCAGCGCCTACGAGCTGGATTTCTTCGGGCGCCTGAAGAACCTCTCCGATGCCGCGCTGGAAACCTACCAGTACCAGGTCGAGACCCGCCGCAGCACCCATATCAGCCTGGTGGCCGAGGTCGCCACGGCCTGGCTCACGCTGGCCTCCGATCGCGAGCGCCTGAAGCTGGCGCAGGACACCTATGCCAGCCAGTCACGTACCTTCGAGCTGAGCCAGCGCAGTCACGAGATCGGCACCGTCTCCGGGGTCGACCTGGCCAGCCAGGAAGCCACCGTGGAAAGCGCCCGCGCCGACGTGGCCAGCTATACCAGCCAGGTGGCGCAGGATCTGAATGCCTTGCGTCTGCTGGTGGGCACGGATGTCGATGCGGCGCTGTTGCCCGGCGGCCTGCCGGAGACCGCCAGCGTGCTGCCCTCCACCCCGTCCGGCCTGCCCTCGGCAGTGCTGTTGCGTCGTCCGGACGTGCTGGCGGCCGAGCATACGCTCAAGTCCGCCAATGCCGATATCGGGGCGGCGCGCGCGGCCTTCTTCCCCAGCATTTCACTCACCGCCGATGGCGGCACCGCCAGTCGTACGCTGGGGGGCTTGTTCAAGGCGGGCAGCGGCAGCTGGAGCTTCGTACCGTCCATCAGCCTGCCCATCTTCAATGCCGGCAGCCTGCGCGCCAGCCTGGATGCGGCCAAGATCACGCGCAACATCGACGTGGCCAATTACGAGAAGGCCATCCAGACTGCCTTCCGTGAAGTGGCCGATGCGCTGGCCGTGCGCGCCACGCTGGACCAGCAACTGGATGCCCAGGGCAAGGCGACCGCCGCCAGCGATAAGGCATTCCGCCTGTCCGAGGCGCGCTACAAGAACGGCATCGACAGCTACCTCACAACGCTGGTGGCGCAGCGTACGCTCTATTCGGCGCAACAGACCCTGATCTCGCTGCGGCTGACCGAGCAGAGCAATCGCATCACGCTCTACAAGGTGCTGGGCGGTGGCTGGAACGAGCAGACCCAGCCCGCGTCGGCCTCGGCTGCGGACAAGGGGGCGCCCTCCTGATTGCGGGGGCCGGCTCACAGGATGAAACGCCGCGACCTGTTACCGGGTCGCGGCGTTTGTATTTCCATTTCTTCCTGGATCAGCGCAGACCGAGGCTGGCGCGCGCGGGCGTGATATCGATGGTGCGGTGTTCTCCATCCTCCTGCGCCGGCTGACCTTCCATCTGCGCTGCACTGAGCTTGAAGGCATCCACCAGGTGGTTCAGATGGTCGGCTTGCTGGCTCATCGATTGCGAAGCTGCTGCGGCTTGTTCGACCAGCGCGGCGTTCTGCTGGGTGTTTTCATCCAGACGCGAGATGGCGTGCTGCATCGCCTGGATGCCATCGGACTGCAGGCGACCGGCGGCGCCGATCTCGGCCACCACGGCGGTGACGCGCTGCACGCTGCTCACCACTTCCTGCATGGTGCCGCCGGCATGCTGCACCAGGCGACTGCCGTCGGCCACGCTGGCCACCGAACTGTCGATGAGGTGCTTGATCTCGCGGGCGGCGGCGGCCGAGCGTTGCGCCAGCGACCGGACCTCCGAGGCCACGACCGCGAAACCGCGTCCCTGCTCACCGGCACGCGCCGCTTCGACGGCGGCATTGAGCGCCAGGATATTGGTCTGGAAGGCGATGCCGTCGATCACGCTGATGATGTCCACGATCTTGCGCGAGGAGGCATCGATCACGCCCATGGTCTCGACCACCTGCCGGACCACCGCGCCACCCTGGCTGGCGATGTCCGAGGCCGAGGCGGCCAGCGTCTCGGCCTGCTGCGCGTGGTCGGCATTGCGGCGCACCGCCTGGCTCAGTTCATCCATGGCGATCACCGTCTTTTCCAGGGTATCGGCCTGTTGTTCGGTTCGTTCCGACAGGTTCTGGTTGCCCATGGCGATTTCGGTCGAGGCGCTGGCGATGGTGTGGGTGCCGCTGCGGACCTGCTGGACCAGCGAGGCCAGCTTGTCGCGCATGATGCGGATTTCATGGATCAGGCTGGAGCGGTCACCCGGTTCGGTATGGACGGGCGTGGCCAGTTCGCCGTCGGCGATGCGCCCGGCGATTTCCACCGCGTAGCGTGGTTCGCCACCCAGCTGGCCCAGCAGGCTGCGACGGATCAGCCAGGCCGTGACGATCGAGACTGCGAGGATGATTGCGGCACACACCACGATCAGGCGCAGCGAGCTGTCGAACAGGGCTTCGGCAGCATCACTGGCCTGCTGGTTTTCACGTTGCACGGTCTTGAGCAGGGTGTCGATGTCGCTGACGATCTGGCGCCGCAGCGGGCTGCATTCCTTCACGAGGAACTGGCCATAGGCGTCCATCTGGCCGCTCTCGCGATAGCGGCGCGGCCGCTTCAGTTCGTCGGCCATGCTCAGCAGGCCGCTTTTGGCCTTCTCGAACTGGGCATTGCCCGCCATGACCGCGTCTAGCTGGCGCAGCGCTGCCAGGTAGATGGCCTTTTGCTCATCCAGCAGGGCCAGTTCGCGGGTGGCGTCGGCATCATCGCGGAAGATATAGGCGTTGCGGGCAGCGATGCCGGTCTGGTCCAGTGCCTCGCGGGCGATGTACAGCGGCTCCAGCTTGCTGGCGGTGACCTGGTTCTGGTAGCGCATCGCGCCGGAGATGGACTGCATGCGGACCAGCGCGATGGCGATCAGCACCAGCATCAATGCGATGACGATGCCGAAGCCGAGACGCAGCTGGGTCCCGATCTTGAGCTTGCTCAGATGATTCATGGGATTGTGACTTTTCTTGTACGTGGAGTCCGGCTGTGGGGGCAGCGGGAGGAGGAGGAGCAGGATTGCCTGCCGCGATGGCCGTTGGGGAGGGCGCGTTGCAGCTCGGCTTTCCCGATGGAAAAGATTGTAGATGAGAGTGATTCCCAGCTTCAAGGACTTTCGGGGGCGACATCAGGTTTATCTCAGTTGATGCGAGTTAACATTGTTTTGTTGAGAGATAAAGGGTATATCGTGTGATTTTCCCGTGAGAATTGCCTACGCTGTCGCGCTTTTGACGCGCCTTGTTTGCCGTATAAATCCATTTGACAAGGCCTCGCCCGGCGGGAATAATCCGCAAGTGATACGACAACGTACAAGATCGTTTGCAACGATGGCATCTTGTCCGCGATGTCGCCGTTGAACCCGATTCCACAACAACAACGATGAGCAACCATCAGGAGACAGCCCGCATGAGCGCAGATTCCGATCGCGATGCGTGGCAGACCGCACGCTTTTCCCGCCTGTTGCTGACCGGCGCGGCCGGTGGCGTGGGCAAGCAGTTGCGCCCGCGCCTGGCATCCTTTGCCGACAGCGTGCGACTGGCCGACCTCGCCAGCGCCATGGAGGCGGCCGGCCCGGCAGCGCCCCACGAGCAGGTACTAGGGTGCGACCTGGCCGACCGTGTTGCGGTCGATGCCATGGTGGCCGGCTGCGAGGCCATCATCCACCTGGGCGGGGTGTCGGTGGAGCGACCCTTCGAGGAAATCCTGGAAGCCAACATCAAGGGCGTCTTCCACATCTATGAAGCGGCACGCCGCCATGGCGTCAAACGGGTCATCTTCGCCAGTTCCAACCACGTCACCGGTTTCTATCGCCAGGACCAGCGCATCAATGCGCATGACCTGCGTCGTCCCGACGGTTACTACGGGCTGTCCAAGTCCTATGGCGAAGACATGGCGCAGTTCTACTTCGACCGCTATGGCGTGGAGACGGTGAGCATCCGCATCGGTTCGATCTTCCCCGAGGCGACCAATCGCCGCATGCTGGCCAGCTGGATGAGCATGGATGATTTCGAGCAGCTGCTGCGCCGCTCGCTGTTTACCCCGGACGTCGGTCATACCGTGGTCTATGGCATGTCGGCCAATGCCCACACCTGGTGGGATAACCGTTACGCCGCCCATCTGGGCTATGCGCCCAAGGACAGTTCCGAGATCTTCCGTGCCAAGGTGGAAGCCCAGCCGCAGCCGGCCCCGGATGATCCGGTGGCGACCCTGCAGGGCGGTGCCTTCACGGCCGCCGGTCCGTTCGATCCCCTGGTCGGCTGAGCGGCAGGCCAGGTTTCTCCGTCCGGTCCCGATAGCAAGGCAGTACCCAGTCATCGCAGCAGCGCAGTACCTCCCCGGCGGCGTGAAGTCCTTCACCCGCCAGACCTGAAAGCACTCGATGTGCAGCGCGTCGCCCCAGTGCGCGCCGGCCCGTCCCGCATGTAAGCGTTTGAGCAGCAGCTTGACCTGAATCGCAGCAAGGCAGCACCCGGTACACCGGGCCGCCCGCACGCAGCAGGATCGCGCACGCGTCGCACCGATGTCCGGTTCCCTTCCACCTTGATGGACCGGCAGCCATGAACTTTTCTCTGGATTTCTCGCCCCTCGCCCCCTATTGGCCGGTATTCCTGCGCGGCGCCTGGCTGACGCTGAGGATGACCAGCGTGGCCGTCATTGCCGGAGTGAGCGTGGGCATCTTCGTCGCGTTCGCCAAGAACAGCCGCAATCGCATCCTCGCCCAGCTGTGCAGCGCCTATATCGAGGTGGTGCGCAATACGCCCTTCCTGGTACAGATATTCCTCTTGTACTTCGGCCTGGCCAGCCTGGGCGTGCGCATGCCGACCTTCGCGGCGGCCACCCTGGCGATGGTGGTCAACATCGCCGCCTATGCGGCCGAGATCATCCGCGCCGGCATCGATTCCGTGCCGCGTGGCCAGATCGAGGCGGCGCAATGCCTGGGCCTGTCGACCTGGCGCATCCGTTGGCACGTGATGCTGCAGCCGGCCATCGAGCGCGTCTATCCGGCACTGACCAGTCAGTTCCTGCTGATGATGCAGGCCTCGGCGATGGCCTCGCAGATCTCGGCGGAAGAGTTGACGGCCATCGCCAATACCGTGCAATCCGATACCTTCCGTTCGCTGGAGACCTATATCGTGGTGGCGCTGCTGTATCTGGTGCTGGCAGTGCTGGTCAAGCTGATCGCCTATGCCGTGGGCGAGACCATCTTCAAGCGTCGTCGTACCCTGCGTCGCGCCGCGGCCCACGGCCGGCGCAGCCCGGTGAACGATCCGCCCGGCACCGCGCCACTGGTCCACACACCCTACGTGCATGCGGCCGTACGCCTGCGCGCCCGCACCGGTGGGAGGGTCTCATGATGGGCGGCTTTACCTGGACCTACTTCTTTTACCTGGTGCAGTCCATCGGCTGGACCCTGGTGCTCTCGGCGCTGGCCTTCGTGCTGGGCGGTGTCGGCGGTTTCCTCTTGATGCTGGCGCGCATCTCGCCCCGGGCCTGGCTGCGGCGGCCGGCATTGCTCTTCATTGAGTGCATACAGGGCATTCCCCTGCTGATCCTGCTGTTCATCGTCTACTTCGGGCTGTCGGTCTACGGCCTGGTGCTGCCGGCGCTGGTGGCGGCCAGCATCGCCATGATGATCTATGCCAGCGCCTATCTGGGCGACATCTGGCGCGGCTGCGTGGAGGCCATGCCACGGCCGCAGTGGGAGGCTTCCGAATGCCTCTCGCTGACGCGCTGGCAGACACTGCGCCTGGTCATCATCCCGCAGGCGGTCCGCTTGTCGCTGCCACCGACCATCGGCTTCCTGGTGCAGCTGATCAAGATGACTTCGCTGGCCTCGGTGATCGGTTTCATCGAGCTCACGCATGCCGGGCAGATCATCAACAACTCGATCTTCCAGCCCTTCCTGGTATTCGTGCTGGTCGGAACCTTCTATTTCCTGCTCTGTTATCCCTTATCGCGCTGGAGCGCATCCATGGAGAGAAAACTCAATGTCGGCAATCGTTAATCCGGAGACGGTGACGCACCTGCGTCCCGTGGCGCCCGCCCAGGAGGTGCAGCCCGTCATCGTCAGGCTTGATCAGGTCTATAAGAGCTTCGGCGACAACCAGGTCCTGAAGGGGGTGTCCTTCGAGGTGGCGCGCGGCGAAATGATCGCCATCATCGGTGCCTCCGGCTCGGGCAAGAGCACGGCGCTGCGCTGCATCGACCGGCTGGAGACCATCGACTCCGGCAGCATCGAGGTGGCCGGCATCCGTGTCGATGATCCGCAGGTGGACCTGCATCGCCTGCGCCGCGAGGTGGGCATCGTCTTCCAGAGCTACAACCTGTTCCCCCACCTGAACGTGCTGGAGAACGTGATGCTGGCCCTGCGCCACGTCAAGCAGCAGGACAAGGCCGAGGCGCGGCGCGTGGCGCTGGCGGCGCTGGCCCAGGTCGGGCTGGACGAAAAGGCCGCAGCCTATCCCGAGCAACTCTCTGGTGGTCAGCAACAGCGCGTGGCCATTGCGCGTTCGCTGGCGATGTCGCCCAAGGTGATGCTGTTCGACGAGGTCACCTCGGCGCTGGACCCGCAACTGACCGGTGAAGTGCTGCGCGTGATGGAAGACCTGGCCGCCAACGGCATGACCATGCTGCTGGTGACGCACGAGATGAACTTCGCCAAGCGCGTGGCCGACCGCATCATCTACATGCATCAGGGCCGGGTCTGGGAAGTCGGCCCCGGCGAGATGCTGGACCATCCCCATACCCCCGAACTGAAGGCTTTCCTGGCTGCCGACCTGTAGCCCAACGGCGTCCCTTGCTGCTTCACCCATATCTATAACGGAGACTCAACATGCCCCTGCCATCCTTCCACCGCTGGACCCGTACCACCATGGCCGTCGTCCTGCTCGGCCTGGCCACCCAGAGCGCACTGGCCGACCAGCTGGACGATATCCGCAAGGCCGGCAAGATCCGCATTGCCACCACCATCAGTACACCCTTGTTCGGTTTCACCGACGACAAGCTGCAACTGGCCGGTTCCGATGTCGACGCCGCGCGCCTGCTGGCACAGGACCTCGGCGTGCAGCTGGAGCTGGCCGGCGTCACCAATGCCGCCCGCGTGCCGACCCTGCAGGCCAATCGCGCCGACATCGTGGTGGGCTCGCTGTCGATCACGCCGGAGCGGCAGAAGGTCATTGATTTCTCGATACCCTATGCGGTCATCAGTCTCATCATCGGTGGTCCACGGAGTGTGGCCGTCAAGGATTACGCCGGCCTTGCCGGCAAGCGCGTCGGCGTCACCCGCGCCACCCCCAATGACACCCTGACCACGCAGAACGCCAAAGGCGCCGAGGTGGTGCGCTATGAAGACGACGCCACCCTGATCACCTCGATGGTGACCGGTCAGATCGACCTGTTCTCCAGCACGCCGTCCAACCTGCAGGAGATGCAGAAGAAGGCAGCGGACAAGAACCTGGAAATGAAATTCGAGCAAAAGGCCTTCGACCTGGGCATCGCCATGAACAAGAACCAGCCGCGTCTGAAGGAATGGATCGACAACTGGGTGCGGACCAACCAGAAGAACGGCAAGCTCAATGCCATCTACAAGAAATACCACGGCCGCGACCTGCCACAGGCGACCCAGAATCCGCAGTAGGCAAGGGCGGACAGCAGCGGTCTGAACGCTGACGCAAGACCAGGACCGGGGTCGCATCCCCGGTCCTTTTCATTTTCAGCGGCTGATCGAGGGTCAGGGCAGAGTGGTCTGAAATGATCGACTCGGTCGTTTTGCGTGCATTTCATTCCCGACGGGAAAGAAAACGACACTTGCGCTCATCATCTAATGAATATTTCGATCAAAATATTTGCCGGAGCTCTTGATTTTGGTTCTGCAGCAGTATATCTTGATCAAAAAAATCGTTGAGTCACAACCGACGCGCTTGTTTTCTTCAAATAATGATCGAATCGATCATTTTCTCAGGCGTAGTGGCTCTCATTCATTGGGGCCGGACTGATCCGGTCACCACAAGAACAGACGGAGATATCGCATGTCGCTTCACTTCAAGGGCATCGTCCCTGCACTCATCACGCCCCTGACCCCGGACGAGGAAATCGACGAAGCGGGCCTGCGCACGCTGGTGGATCGCCTGATCGAGGCCGGTGTGCATGGCCTGTTCGTGCTGGGCACCAACGGCGAATTCATTTCGCTGTCCGAGGCCGAAAAGTTGCGCGTGGCCCGCATCGCCGTGGACCAGGCGCGCGGCCGCGTGCCGGTCATCGCCGGCACCGGCGCCTACGCCACCCGCGAGGTGATCGCCCTGAACAGCAAGATGCAGGACCAGGGCATCGAGGCGGTCTCGGTAATTACGCCCTATTTCAACGGCGCCACCCAGGCCGAACTGTTCAAGCACTACGACAGCATCGCCCGCGCCACCTCGCTGCCGGTCATGCTCTACACCATCCCCGCCAAGACCGGCGTGCAGTTGAACATCGACACCGTGCGCCGCCTGTCGGAAATCCCGAACATCCGCGGCATCAAGGACAGCGGCGGCGACTTCGACCGCCTGCTGCAGCTGATCAATCTGAAACGCGAGGATTTCGCCGTCTTCACCGGGACCGATTCCATGATCCTGTGGACCCTGATGGCCGGTGGCGACGGTGCGGTGGCCGCCACCACCAATGCGGTACCGAGCGTGGTGATGTCGATCTGGAACAACTTCCACAAAGGCGACATCGCCGCTGCCCGCCAGGCGCAGGAAGCGCTGCGCCCGCTGCGCGACGCCTTTGCGCTGGGGACCCTGCCGGTGGTGCTCAAGACCGCCGCCGGCCTGCTGGGCATGCCGGCCGGTCCGGCGCGCTCGCCCGTGCTGCCGCTGGACGAGGCCGCGCTGGACAAGCTCAAGAAGGCCATCGCCGCCTATCCGCGCGTGGCCTGAGCCGCCCGCGCCTGCCTATCCGAGGACCGACCATGAGCACTACCTATCACTTCCAGACCGTCAAGCACATCGTGCATGGCCCGCACAGTCTTGATCAACTGGCCGACAAGCTGGCCCTGCTGGATCGCCCGGTGCGCCGGATCGCGCTGATCACCCAACCCATCATGGAACAGAAGGGTGTGGTGGCCCGCGTGGTCCAAGCGCTGGCGCAGCACGATGTGCAGACCCTGGTGGTGCGCGACGTGGAGCCCGAGCCGACCATCGAGAATGTGGAAACCGTGTTTGCCGGCCAGATCGCGCCCTTCGCCCCGGACGCGATCCTGTCCATCGGCGGCGGTAGCGTACTGGACGCGGCCAAGCTCTTCGCCGTACGCCTCACCAATGAGGAGCCGCTGCGCCAGTGGCTGGGCGTGGACCTGATCAAGCGTCCCGGCGTGCCGCTGGTGCTGGTGCCAACCACCTCCGGCACCGGTTCGGAAGTCACCCCCAACGCCATCGTCACCTTGCCGGACGAGGAACTGAAGGTCGGTATCGTCAGCCGTCACCTGCTGCCGCAACTGGTGATCCTGGATGCCACGCTCACCATCGGCCTGCCCAAGCCCATCACGGCGGCCACCGGCATGGATGCCTTCATCCACGCACTGGAATCCTATATCTCCACCAAGGCCAATCCGGTCAGCGACATGTTCGCCATGGAATCGATGCGCCTGATCGGCGCCAACCTGGTCGAGGCCTACCAGAACGGCGATTCGCTGCCGGCCCGCCAGGCGATGCTGATGGGGTCCATGTATGGCGGCCTGGCGCTGACGGCAGCCGGCACGGCGGCGGTGCATGCACTGGCCTATCCGCTGGGCGGCATGTTCAACATCACCCACGGCGTGGCCAATTCCATGCTGCTGCCGCACGTGATGGCCTTCAACCTGGATGCCATCGTCGACCGCCTGGCCAGCGTGGCGCATGCGCTGCAGATCGCGCGCCATGACGACAGCGATCAGGCTGCTGCCGACAAGCTGCTGGCGCGCCTGCGTGAATGGACCGCGGTGCTGGAGATTCCACAGGACCTGCGCCAGTTCGGCGTCTCCGAAGCCCATCTGGAACCACTGGCGATTGCTGCCGCCAAGGTCAAGCGCCTGCTGGGCAACAATCCCAAGGCGCTCGGCCATGAGGACATCAAGGCGATCTACCAGAGGCTGCTGCCATGACCTTGGCCGCCGCCGTTACCGTCGCTGACCGCGTGCGCCTGCTGATCGTCGGTGACGATCTGTCGGGCACCGCCGATTGCGCCGTCACCTGCACCCATTTCGGGCTGGACAGCGTGGTGGCACTGGGCGCCGACGCCGATGCCGCGCGGCAGGCCGTGGACGTGCTGGCACTGGATGCCGACACGCGCGCACTGCCGCCGGGCGACGCCGCCCGCCTCAACGCGGCGGCCTGGCAAGCGCACAGCGACGGACGCCGGCTGTACAAGAAAATCGATTCCACCCTGCGCGGCAATGTCGCCGCCGAGATCGCCGCGCTGACCGGGGCCGGCATGGCCATCGTCGCGCCGGCCTTCCCCGCTGCCGGCCGCACCACGGTGGAGGGTCGGCAATATGTCTTTGACGTGCCGGTGGAGGAATCCGAAGTCTGGCGCAATGAACGCATCGCCGGCCGCGCCGACCTGGTGGAGATGCTGCGCCAGGCTGGCATGAAGGTGGCGCTGCTGGGACTGGAGAGCTTGCATCAAGGTCCGCAGCAGGTGCGTCACAGCATCATCGCCTGCCAGGTCGATGGCGTGCAGGCACTGGTCTGCGACGCCCGTACCGTGCAGGACCTGGCGTGCATCGCCGAGGCCTCGGCCCCACTGGATGGACTGTACTGGGTCGGATCGGCCGGGCTGGCCACGCCACTGGTGCGCGCCTGGCAAGCTGCGGTGACCGTACCGAGACAGGCGCAGGCAGCCGGGTTCAGCGACAAGGCGACTCATGCCGGCGGCGTACTGGTGATCGTGGGCAGCATGTCCAGTGTCTCGCACGCACAGGCAGAAGCCCTGGCCGAACAGGCTGGCGCCGAAATCCTGGCCTGCAGCATCGATGCCACTTCCCTGCTGGACCCGATGTCCACTCGCGCTCGCGAGCTGGCGCAACTGGTCGCGCAGACCCTGCAGCAGGGACGCAGCGTGCTGGTGACCGTGAGCCAGGACCAGCGCGCAGCCGTCAGCGACGGTGCGCGGCTGGCGCGGCAACTGGCCGAGCACCTGGGACCGGCGGCGCAACATGCCAGTGCGCTCATCGCCACCGGCGGCGAGACCGCGCGCGCCATGTTGACCCGCATGGGCGTACGGCAACTGGGCATCGTCAGCGAAATCGACACCGGCGTGCCGCTCATGCGCGCACGCCATCTGGACCGGGAGTTCCCGGTCGTGACCAAGGCGGGTGGCTTCGGCCGGCCCGATACCCTTTATCGCGCATGGCGGCAACTGTCCGCCCGGCGAGCGGGTGCTGCGTCGGCAGCGCCCACATCCACTGGAGAAGAGTTATGACATACCGTCCGGTTATCGGCATCACCATGGGAGATGCCGCCGGCGTGGGGCCGGAGATCATCATGAAAAGCCTGGCCCGGCGCGAAGTCTATGAGGCCTGCCGTCCGCTGGTCATCGGCGACGCCAGACGCCTGCGCGATGCCGGCCGCATCACCGGCGTGGACCTCACGGTACGCGCCATCGCCAATCCTGCCGAGGCGCACTTTTCCTTCGGCGAGATCGACTGCATCGACCTCGGCCTGATCCCGGCCGATCTGCCCTACGGCAAGCTCTCGGCGGTGGCCGGCAATGCCGCCTTCCAGTACATCGCCCGCACCGTGGAGCTGACCTCGGCCGGTGAACTCGATGCCATCTGCACCGCCCCGCTGAACAAGGAAGCCCTGCATGCCGGCGGCCATATCTTCCCCGGCCATACCGAGATCCTGGCCCACCTCACCGGCATTCCCGAGGTGTCGATGATGCTGGTGGCGCCCAAGCTGCGCGTGATCCACGTCACCACCCACATCGGCCTGCTGGATGCCATCAACCGCATCGAACCAGGATTGGTGCAACGGACCATCGAGCGGGCGCACGACACCCTGGTGCGTGCCGGCATCACGCAGCCGCGCATCGGCGTGTGCGGCATCAATCCGCACGCCGGCGAGAACGGCCTGTTCGGCTATGGCGAGGAAGAAAAGAAGATCATCCCCGCCGTCGACCTGCTCAAGGCGCGTGGCTGGGACGTCGAAGGCCCGCTGCCGGCCGACACCCTGTTCTATCGCGCCGGCCGTGGCGACTTCGACGTGGTGGTGGCCATGTACCACGACCAGGGCCACGGCCCGGTCAAGGTGATGGGCCTGGAAGCGGGCGTGAACGTCACCGTCGGCTTGCCGGTGATCCGCACGTCGGTGGACCACGGCACCGCCTTCGACATCGCCGGCCGTGGCATCGCCGACGAAGGAAGCATGCTGGAAGCGCTCAAGCAGGCACAAGACCTGGCCACGCGCCGCGCTGCCCTGGCAGCCTGATGCAAACGGCCGGCGCCGCGATCCCGCGGCGCCCGGTCCGATAAGAAAATCATCTAAAACGTTATCCGATCTTCGAGGATCGGGAGGAGAACACAATGAACCAGTTTGGAGCATTGGACACGACCATCATCATCGCGATGGTCGTCGTCTACATCGCCGCCACTTCGTGGCTGAGCATCCGCCTGCGCAGCAAGACCACCGGCGAATTCATGGTGGCCGGCCGCGCCGCCCCGGTGGTGGTGATCGCCATCCTGCTGATGTCCGAATTCATCGGCGCCAAGTCCACCATCGGTACCTCCCAGGAGGCCTTCAATGTCGGTATTGCTGCCTCCTGGTCGGTGATCGCGGCGGCCATCGGTTTCCTGCTGTTCGGCCTGTTCATGGCCAAGCGCCTGTACAAGTCGGGTGAATTCACCATCTCCGGCTTCGTCGCCCAGAAGTACGGCAAGACCGCCAAGCTGGTGGTCTCGGCGGTGATGATCTATGCCCTCTTCATCGTCAACGTCGGCAACTACGTCAGCGGCGCGGCGGCCATCTCCACCGTGCTCAAGGTCAACCTGCCGACTGCCGCCATCATCACCGCCATCGTCAGCACCATCTACTTCGCTTACGGCGGTCTCAAGAGCGTGCTCTACGTGACCATCTTCCACAGTGCCATGAAGATTCTCGGCATCGGCATCCTGGTGTGGGTGGCACTGTCCCTGACCGGCGGCATCGCGCCCATGGTCAGCACCATGCCCGAGCATTACTTCACCTGGAAGGGCGCCTTGAACGGCGGCACCATCGGCGCCTGGATCATCGGTACCTCGGGCGCGATCTTCTCTACCCAGTTCATCATCCAGGCCATCTCCGGTGCGCGCTCCGGCGAAGACGCCCGCAAGGCCACCCTGGTGGCCGCCGCACTGTGCCTGCCCATCGCGCTGGCCCTGGGCCTGCTGGGCGTGGCGGCCAAGTTCCTGTTCCCGGAGATCAAGGGCCTGTATGCGCTGCCGATCTTCCTGCAGCATATGCATCCGGTGCTCGCGGGCGTCGTGACGGTGTCGCTGGTGGCCTCGATCTTCGTGAGCGTGAGTACCGTGGCACTGGCCATCGCCTCGCTCATCGTCAAGGATTTCTACGTACCGCGCTTCCAGCCTTCGCCCGAGCGCGAGCTGGCAGCGACCCGCTGGATTTCGCTGGTGGTGGGTTTCGTGCCGTTGATCTTCGTGCTGTTCGTGCCGCAGATCCTGGCGCTGTCCTTCTTCACCCGGGCGCTGCGCCTGACGGTGACGGTGGTGGCCCTGATGGGCATCTACCTGCCGTTCTTCAACAGTAGCCGTGGTGCCATCTCGGCGCTGGTGCTGGCCACCGTGGCGACCACCGTCTGGTACCTGCTGGATAACCCGTTCGGCATCGACAACATGTATATCGCCCTGGTGGCGCCGGCCATCGTGATGGTGATCGAGCGGCTGATCTTCCCGGCTGCGCCCAATGCCACCGAGCACGCTACTCCGCACCCTGGCGCGCCCGAGCTGGCCGCCGGCCGCCGGCAGCAGCACTGAACCGCTCCCAGTCAAGAAAGAGGATGACAAGATGAACCAGTCCACCCCCGCCGTCGGCCAGGTCAGCCAGGCCGCAGGCGACACTGCCCGCCGCGAGGCGCACCTGCCGGCGTTGACCGTACAGAACCACGCCGCCAACCTGATCGCGCTGTCCAACGGCGACCTGCTGTGCGCCTGGTTCGGCGGCACCCAGGAGGGTATTCCCGATATCTCGATCTACCTGTCGCGCCTGGTTGCCGGTGGCGATACCTGGAGCGCGCCGGTGCGCCTGTCGGAAGATGCCAGCCGCTCCGAGCAGAACCCGGTGCTGTTCGAAGCGCCCGATGGCAAGCTGTGGCTGATCTATACCGCGCAGTTGTCGGGCCATCAGAATACGTCCATCGTGCGTCGCCGCGTCTCCGGTGACCTGGGCCGGACCTGGGGCCCGATCGAGACCCTGTTCGACACGCCCGGCACCTTCGTGCGCCAGCCCATCGTGGTGGCGGCCGATGGCGCCTGGCTGTGTCCGGTCTTCATGTGCCGCGTGGCCGAGGGTGAGCGCTGGTCCGGCAATGACGACATCAGCGTGGTGATGCGTTCCACCGATGGCGGCCAGCACTGGCGTGCGCATGAGGTGCCGGCCAGCGTGGGTTGCGTACACATGAACATCCAGCCGCTCAAGGACGGTGGCTTCCTGGCGCTGTATCGCAGCCGTTGGGCCGACCACATCTACAGCAGTCGTTCGGCCGATGGCATCAGCTGGAGCGCGCCGCAGCCGCTGGACCTGCCCAACAACAATTCCTCGATCCAGTTCGTGGCGCTGGCCAATGGCCACCTGGGACTGGTGTTCAACCACAGCAGCGCAGCCAATAGCACTGAACGTCGCGCTTCGTTGTATGACGACATCGAGGACTCGGAAGACAGCGGCAGCCTGGTCACGCAGTCCGCCTCGCAGCGCGGCACGGCCTTCTGGGGTGCACCGCGCGCGCCGATGACGCTGGCCATCTCCCAGGATGGCGGCCGCAGCTGGCCGCTGATGCGCAACCTGGAAGTGGGCGATGGCTACTGCATGACCAACAATTCGGCCGAGAAGCGCAATCGCGAATATTCCTATCCCTCCATCGTGCAGTCGGCCGATGGCAGGCTGCATATCGCCTATACCTACTTCCGCCAGAACATCAAGTACGTGACCGTCGATGAAGCCTGGGTCGCGCAACCGGTAGCGGCTGCGGCCTGATTACTTTATTCGCAGGAGACAAGCATGAACAAGCAAACCATCACCCGCAGGGAGGCCCTCGTGGCATTGGGAACAGGAATCGCCGCCGCCGGTGCGAGCACGCCGGCCATGGCGGCCACGGCAGCCGATGCGGCCTCGCTGGAAGCCGCCAGTGAGGCGCTGCGCCAGGCGCTGGAACAGGGCGACGGCCCGGCCCTGCAGAGCCTGCTGCACGAGCGCATGACCTACTCCCACTCGGATGGCCGGGTGTGGACCAAGGCGGTGTTGCTGGAGGCCATCGCCGGCAAGCAGCGTTACCTCAGTGTGCGTACCTCGGCGCAGACGGTGGAGGTGGCGGGCAGCACCGGCATCGTGCGGCACACCTATGACGTGGTCAACAACGACGAGAAGAAGAGCACGGGCCACCTGAAGGTATTGCTGTGCTGGGTCAGCCAGGGGCAGGGCTGGCAGATGCTGGCACGCAGCGCCACCACCGTACCGGCCTGAGCAACACGACCGGCGCAGTCCCGGAAGCGGTGGAGCGCCTGCGGAAGCCGGTATACTCCTTGCCTGCCATCCCCGCCGGGATGGCGGCAACGACAACCCAAGACTGCACCCTATGAAAGTTACCCGCCGCCGCGAGGCCATGGTCCAGGCCGTCCTCTCGGGGATGACGGAAGTGGGCGCCCTGTGCGACCACTTCGGCATCTCCGAAGTCACCGTGCGTCGCGACCTGCGCGCACTGGCCGATGAGGGCCTGATCCTGCGTACCTATGGCGGCGCCGCCTCGGTCAGCCTGCATGCGCCGGAAGAGTCGCTGGAGCAGCGCAGCCACAGCTTCCAGGCCGAGAAGGATGCCATCGGTGCGGCGGCCGCCGCCTGCGTGGCCGATGGCGATACCGTCTTCCTCGATGCCGGTACCACCACCGCGGCCCTGGCCA
This sequence comes from Herbaspirillum sp. BH-1, assembly GCF_002870055.1. Lineage (NCBI taxonomy): Bacteria > Pseudomonadati > Pseudomonadota > Betaproteobacteria > Burkholderiales > Oxalobacteraceae > Herbaspirillum > Herbaspirillum sp. BH-1. Next base: position 41,198 of record NZ_PKOI01000006.1, read on the forward strand.
AGGCGCTGGCGCCGCGCACCGGTATCCAGGTCATCACCAACAACCTGCTGGTGGTGCAGACGCTGGCCGGCAGCCAGGTCGGCGTGACCCTGATCGGCGGCGATGTGCGTCCCACCAGCATGAGTACCTTCGGGCCCATCGCCCAGCTGGGCTTGACCCGCCTGACCTTCGACAAGGCCTTCCTCGGTGCCGATGGCGTGGTGGCCGGGCGCGGCCTGTGCGAAGCCACGGTGGAACAGGCCTATCTGAAGGAATGCATCATCCGCCAGGCCGCCACGGTGTTCGTGCTGGTCACGGCCGACAAGCTCAATCGCGACAGCCAGCAACACTGGACCCCGGTGGAAAAGCCCTGGACCCTGATCACCGATGCCCAGCCCGGGCATGCCGGGCGGCACAGCTTCGAGAGCCTGCCGGGCGTGAAGATCGTGTCGGTCGAGGTGCAGCGCCAGGCCTGACGGCCTGATATTCAGCCGCCCTCGAAGATGCGCAGCCGCGCCAGGCCGATATGTCCGCGCATGGCCGCTTCGGCCCGCTCGCGCGACCCCTCGGCGATGGCCTGGACGATGGCCTGGTGCTCATCGTCGATGGTCTGGATGCGCACACTGTCCTGGGGCGAGCCCAGATTCCGGGCCAGCTCCATGCACTGGCGTATCGGTCCCAGCGCATGCTCGATGGTGGAGATGAAGAAGGGGTTGCGGCTGGCGCGGGCGATGGCCATGTGCAGCGCCAGGTCTTCCTCGACCCCGGTCTGCCCCTTCAGTTGCGCACTGCGCAAGGCTTGCAGGCAGGCGTGCATCAGGCGCACGTCGTCTTCCTGGCGCGCCTGGGCGGCGATGCCGGCCGCGCCCACTTCCACGCATTCCCGAAAGGCGTAGTAGCGCTCCATGTCGTGGATGCTGGCGATCTGCGCCGGTACGCTGTTTTGCAGGGACGGCAGGCGCTGCACATAGTTGCCGGAGCCGCGGCGCGATACCACGATGCCCTCCGAGCGAAGCCGCGACAGCGCCTCGCGCACCGTGGTGCGGGAGGCCTGGTAGCGCTGTGCCAGTTCCACCTCGGTCGGCAGACGGCGGTTCTCGCCCAGTTCGCCGCGCAGGATGGCGGCGATGATCTGCTTGCAGATATGTTCGGAGCGGCTGAGCTGGCCGGGCGCTGGCGTTGGAACAGGGGGCGGCGGTGTGCGGGATTCTGACATGTACGATGACTGCTGCCGTTGAGTTCTTCTCCGGACACTATGAAGGACTCGCCTTGCCTGTGCAAGCCAGCGCGACCAAAAGCTGTTGCAATTCGTGCAACCGAGCGGAAAACCGCGTTAAAAAGCGCTTCCAGGCTGGCAGATGGCGCGAATCCGGTTGACTTCATGGGCGTCGATCATTAAAGTTGTCCACCTGCATTTGAAATTAGTCGGACTAATTGCACTTTAACTTATACGACATCGTATAATTGCAGCCATAAAAAAAGACGACAGCAGCCAGCGTGGAGACCGGTATGACCCCAAGACCCGCCTGGTTTCTCTCAAGCTTGCGCCCGTCCTCAGGACGGCCGGGCCTGTATCCCTGCGCGTCATCCATCGTCGTCCGGCCTGTCCGGCGTCGCGCGCAGCAGGGACGGCCTGCTGCAGTACTGCCCATTTGAATAAAAATCCTTTTGGAGACGCCATGAAGTACGTAAGAGGAATCCGCTGGTACATGGTCACCCTGGTGACCCTGGCCCTGATCGTCAATTACCTGGCCCGCAATACCTTGTCGGTGGCCGCACCGACCATGATGAAAGAGCTGGACATGAGCACCCAGCAGTATTCCTACATCGTGGTGTCGTGGCAGATCTGCTATGCCCTCATGCAGCCGGTGGCGGGCTACATCCTTGATGCGGTAGGGACCAAGATCGGCTTCGGCATCTTCGCGCTGGCCTGGTCGCTGGTGTGCGCCGCTGCTGCCATGGCCACCGGCTGGCAGAGCCTGGCCTTTTTCCGGGCGCTGCTGGGCGTGACCGAGGCGGCTGGCATCCCGGGCGGGGTGAAGGCTTCCACCGAGTGGTTCCCGGCTAAGGAGCGCTCGGTGGCCATCGGCTGGTTCAACATCGGTTCCTCCATCGGCGCCCTGTGCGCGCCGCCCCTGGTGGTGTGGACCATCCTGCACGGCGGCTGGCGCATGTCCTTCGTGGTGGTGGGCGTGCTGGGGGTGATCTGGTTCGTGCTGTGGATGCTGTTCTACAAGAACCCGCGGGATCAGAAGCTGCTGTCGCCGGAAGAACGTGCCTACATACTGGACGGCCAGGAAAAATCGCCCGAGAAGGTACAGCGCGAGAGCTGGACGCTCATCGTGCGCAGCCGCAACTTCTGGTCGATCGCCGTTCCGCGCTTCCTCTCGGAGCCGGCCTGGCAGACCTTCAATGCCTGGATTCCCCTGTACATGGCGACCGAGCGCCACATGAACATCAAGGAAATCGCCATGTTCGCCTGGTTGCCCTTCCTGGCCGCCGACATCGGTTGTGTGCTGGGGGGCTACCTGAGCCCGTTCTTCCACAAGCATCTCAATGTGTCCTTGTTCACCTCGCGCAAGCTGGTCATGCTGGTGGGCAGCCTGGCCATGATCGGGCCGGCCTGCGTGGGCTTCGTGGATAGTCCCTATGTGGCTATCGCGCTGCTGTCCATTGGTGGTTTCGCCCACCAGACGCTGTCGGGTGCGCTGTATTCGATCACTTCCGACGTCTTCACCCGCAACCAAGTGGCGACCGCCACTGGCTTGACCGGCATGAGTGGCTACCTGGGGGCGACCTTGTTCACCCTGCTGTTCGGCATCCTAGTCACGCAGATCGGCTATGGCCCGCTGTTTGTGCTGCTGGCGGTGTTCGATCTGGTGGCCGTGGCGGTGGTGTTTGCGTTGGCCCGTCCGCGCGCGCAGGCGCTGGCCTGACGATATTGCAGGGGGGAGTAGGGCAGGGGCGGCGTCGCAGGACGTCGCCCCTTTTTCATGGGTCATGAAACCCGGTGGCTTGCCTCAGTCTGCCAGTGGTGGGCGCTGCAACGCTACCCATTCCTGCACGGCCGGCCGTTGCCACTGGGCCTGTGCATAACGGAGCAGGGCCTCCGGCACCGGGTCACCATGCAGGGCCAGCCGGTTGAGCATCAGCGCCAGGTCGGTATCGGCGATGCTCCATGCATCGAACAGGCAGGACGCACCCGGCGCCAGCAGGCTCTCGGCAAAGCGGAACAGGCGCGACGCCGCGGCCTGGGCCGCCCTCGTCAGCGGCGCCTTCTTCGCGCCATAGAACAGCACCTGCGTATTGCGCTCTTCACGAATCGGCATCAGGTCGCTGCGCAGCCAGGCCTGCACCTGTCGCGCCCGTGCGCGCTGCACGGGATCTTGCGGATAGAGCCGCGGGCCGGCGAAGACCTCATCCAGGTATTCGTTGATGGCCGAGGACTCCGACAGCGCCAGCGTGCCATGCAGCAGCGTCGGCACGCGCGCCGTCAGTGACAGCTCGGCATAGGCCGGTGCCAGGTTGGCGGCGGCGTCGAGATCCACGGTCTGCAGCGTGAAGGGCAGCTGCTTTTCGCGCAGGGCCACGAAGACCGACATGGCGTAGGGACTGGCGTATTGCGCGTCGGCGTACAGCTGCAGCGCCTTGTCGGCGGTGGCGGGAAAGGCGCCGGCTATCTGGAGTCCGGTAAAACTGTTTTGCATGAGTACCTCTGGAAGAACGGTTGAAGAAAGCCGTTCCGCCGGCGCTGCCGGGCGAGGTCTGAAAGGGGAAATGCTGCTGCGATCCAGTCCCGCCAGGCGATCCGCCGGACGGGACGTGACATCCCCGTCAGCGGAGATGCCGTTTTTTGGTATTCAGCCCGCACGCGCGCGCGCCTGCCGCCGGGAGGGCAGTGGACTTGCGGGTGATGGATCGCTTCAGATTCATGGTGCGGGAAGTGATGGGCTGAGTGACGATAGTAAACGAGATCTCCTCAGGATTTCAAACCATCTGTCTGAAATCCGCACAACTCGCACCACACTCCCACCTTCGCTCCACCTCTCCTGCTGCACACATCAGTCGTAGCTGACCTTGTTGCGCAGTTTTCTCGAACAACTTTCGCCCATATCACCTTGGTTTATGTAACCAGGATGGTTACCATGCAAATGGAAAAGCACACGCCTCACCGCAAGCTGTATCAAATCCATTCACTGCTCGCCCAGGGACGAATCCGCAAAACTGCGACGGCCATCCTGGGCGCCGCAGCACTGGGCATGGACGAATCGGAGATGACCGCAGTGGTGGCCGCGCTCACGAGCAGTGATTTCTACAAGAGCATGACCAGCCACCTGGATCACCGGATCTGGCATGACGTGTACTGCCCGCTGACCCGTCATGGCGTGCTGTATATCAAGCTGACCGTGCTGGATGACGTATTGATCGTATCGTTCAAGGAGAGATGAGATGAACTGTCCCAGTTGCGGCGGTGCCGAGATGGTTCGCGCCACCCGAGACCTGCCCTATACCTATAAGGGCGAGACCACCCTCATCGTGGACGTCACAGGTGACTATTGCCCGCTCTGCGGTGAATGCCTGCCCCTGCCTGCGGAGGAAGAAAGAGTCTCTTCCGAGGCACTGGCCTTCAACAAGGAGGTCAATGCCGGCCTCATCGATCCGTCCGAGATCATCGAGGCACGCGAGCTCCTGCAGTTGGGCCAGCGCGAAGCCAGCCTGCTGTTCGGCGGCGGCATCAATGCCTTCAACCGCTACGAGGCCGGGAAGATCAAGCCACCACGCGCATTGGTATTGTTGCTGCGCCTGCTGCGCAAGCATCCGGAACTGCTGGCCGAGGTAAGGGCCGGGACGAACGATGTAGCGCGCCCGCCTCGCATACTTGAAATCCGGGAACCACGGGTCGCCCGGCTGACCCAGGGTCGACGCAAGTAGCGTCCCGGCAGCTGCCGCTAGCGAATCTCCGCGCTATACCTGAACTTGCTCGCCGCACCCCTGGACTGCCGCCACTCCAGCGGTGTTCCGTCCGAACCGAAGGCGATGCGTTCGATCACCACCACCGGCGTCTTTTCCTTCAAGCCCAGCAGGCGCGCCTGCGCCGCCGTCACCGTTTCCACCGTCAGGGTCTCGCGGGCCGAGGCCACGATCAGGCCGCATTCACGTTCATATAGCGGATAGAGCAGGTCGCCGAAATCTTCCGGCGCCTTGTCGGCCAGGGCCTTGAACCGCTGCGCGCAGAGATAGATGTTCTCGGCCAGCACCGGTTGATCGTCTACCGTGCGCAGACGCAGCAGTTCGATCACCCGGGCATGGGGTTTGAGGTGCAGGGCCTCGGCTACCTGGCGTGGCGCCTCGATGGTCTTGCGGCCGACGATGACGCTCCTGGGCGCCAGCGGTTGCCCCTCGGCGGATTCGAAACGGAAGAACCGGAACAAGGAATTGTCGAAGCGCGCCTTGCGCACGAAGGTCCCCCGGCCATGCGTGCGCTCCACCAGCCCTTCGGCGATGAGCGTTTCGATGGCGCGGCGCACCGTTCCCACTGCCATCTGATGGGTCTGGCTGAGCTCCGCTTCCGACGGAATGGCTTGACCCGGTTGCCACTTCTGGGCGCGGATCTGCGCGGCCAACAGGTCGCGCAACTGGAGATAAAGCGGCAGGCGCCCATCGACGGACTGGTCAGGCATGGTGGAACTGGCCTTGCATGGATGAAAGGGGCTCAGTCTACCCGTGGCGCGGCTTGCCCACAACGGCGGGGTGAACAGTGCGGCCCGGCCCCGGCAGGTACAGCGCCGCCTCCCTTGCCTTGTCGCTGCGTCGCCACGATGATGCAGCTGACCCATGGCGGCTACCCGAAACGGCCTCGCCATGGGCGATTGCGCCACGCGCCGATGAGGATTGTTGAGGCCACCTGCCTGTGTTATCTTACGCCAACTCATATATATGTCTATATGAGTAATCAACGAGATAATTCAATCAGCTTCGCGCTTCCGTTCATCCCTCCCCAGCCATTGCCGGGAGGGGATCGCACCGGTTGCGCGCCTTCAGCTTAGAGGACGAGACAATGTTTTCATGGTATCGGCAGGTGACTGCCAAGGAACGCAAGACCTTCTGGGCCTGCTTCAGCGGATGGGCGCTGGATGCGCTGGACGTGCAGATGTTCAGCCTGGCCATTCCGGCGCTGATCGCGGCCTTTTCCCTCAGCAAGGCCGATGCCGGCCTGATCAGCGGCGCCACGCTGGTGGCCTCGGCCATCGGCGGCTGGTTTGCCGGCGCGATGTCGGACCGCTACGGCCGCGTCAAGACGCTGCAGATCACCATCATCTGGTTCTCGCTGTTCACCTTCCTGAGCGCCTTTGCCCAGAGCTATCCGCAGCTGCTGGTGTTGAAGGCCTTGCAAGGTTTCGGTTTCGGCGGCGAATGGGCGGCCGGTGCCGTGCTGATGGCCGAGACCATCCGCGCCGAACATCGCGGCAAAGCCATGGGCACGGTGCAAAGCGCCTGGGCCGTCGGCTGGGGCGGCGCGGTGTTGCTGTTCTCCGTATTGTTCTCGCTGCTGCCGCAGGAAATGGCCTGGCGCGTGATGTTCGTCATCGGTCTGTTGCCGGCACTGCTGGTGGTGTACGTGCGCCGCTCGGTGCCGGAAACCGATGCCTTCCTGGCCGGCCGCAAGGCCGCTGCCGGCAAGCCTGCCGCCAGCACCCTGCTGGGCATCTTCCGCCCCGACGTGTTGCGCCTGACCATCATCGGCAGCCTGCTGGGGGTGGGCGCCCATGGGGGTTACTACGCGCTGATGACCTGGCTGCCGACCTACCTCAAGACCGAGAAGCACCTGTCGGTGCTCTCCACCGGGGGCTATCTGGCGGTCATCATCGTCGCCTTCTGGTGTGGTTGCATCGCCAGTTCGCAATTGCTGGACCGCATCGGTCGCCGTCGTACGGTGGCTTCGTTTGCCATCTGCTGCGTGCTGACCGTGCTGTGCTACATCTTCCTGCCGTTGACCGACACGCAGATGCTGGTTTGCGGTTTCCCGCTGGGCTTCTTTGCAGCCGGTATTCCGGCCAGTCTGGGCGCGCTGTTCAACGAGCTCTATCCGAGCGGCATCCGCGGCACCGGGGTGGGTTTCTGCTACAACTTCGGTCGCGTGGCCTCGGCCGGTTTCCCGGTGCTGGTGGGTCACATGAGTGACTCGATGCCACTGGGCCAGGCCATCGGCATCGACGCCGCCATTGCCTATTCGCTGGTGGTGGTAGCCGTGCTGATGCTGCCGGAAACCAAGGGCCGCAGCATGGAAACGGCAGCATGAGCACAGCGGCCATCGCCACCGGTCTGCGTATCGACACCCACGCGCACGTGTTTGCGCGTGGCCTGCCGATGGCCGATGGCCGTCGCTACACCCCGGCCTACGACATCACCGTCGACGAATACCTGGCCCGGCTGGATGCGCAGGGCATGAGTCACGGCGTGCTGGTGCAGCCGAGTTTCCTGGGCAGCGACAACAGCTACATGCTGCAGGCCATCGCCCGCGCACCGGACCGACTGCGCGGCATTGCCATGGTCGAGTCCGATATCGACGAGCAAGCCCTGCTGGCCTTGCAGCAAGGCGGCGTGGTCGGCGTGCGTTTCAATCTGGTGGGGGGCGCACCGCTGCCGGATTTCAAGGGCGCCTGGCGCGACACCCTGCGGCATATCGCGCAACTGGGCTGGCAGGTCGAGATCCATCGCGAGGCGGTGGACCTGCCGCGGGTGCTGGAGCCCTTGCTGGAACTGGGCATGAAGGTCGTGGTGGATCACTTCGGTCGGGTCGATCCGGGTTTGGGCGTGGACGATCCGGGTTTCCGTTACCTGCTCTCCACCGGTGCCTCGCGCCTGGTGTGGGTGAAGCTGTCGGCGCAGTACCGCAATGGCGGCAGTGAGGGCGGCGCGCGTTTTGCGCGCCAGGCCTGGCCGCTGCTACGCCAGCATCTGGGGCCGGAGCGCCTGCTCTGGGGCAGTGACTGGCCGCATACCCAGCATGAGAGCATGACCGACTATGCCGACAGCTGGCGGCGATTCGAGGATCTGGTGAGCGATGAGCAGGACCGTCGTCTCATCACCGGCCAGACAGCGGCGCAGTTGTTCGACTTCGCCTGAGTCTGCCGACATGGAGGGCCGGCCGGTTGGGCGGCGTCTCCAGGACCCAGTCCGTGACACGGGCTGGGTCCTTTTGTTTTGCGCAAGAGGAAATATCGAAAAGCCAATCTTCTCAGGCCTTCGGATTTTCTCCGTGACCGATAGGTGGGGTTGGACAGGAAAGGGATATCACAATGAAATGGTTCATGGACAGGAAGATCGCAACCAAGCTGTTGCTCTCCTTCGTCACGGTGCTGGGGCTGATGACAGCGCTTGGCATCTTCTCGCTGTATCAGATGGACAAGGTCAATGACACGGCCACCGAAATCGCCCACAAGTGGGAACCCAGCATACGCATCAGCCTGATGCTGGAACGCACGCTGGTGCGGGTGCGCTCCACCGAGTTCCAGCACATCCTGGGCAACCAGGAAACCATGGCCACGCTGGAAAAGGCGCTGGCCGACCGCTACCAGGAATTCAGCAATCTGGAAGCGCAATACCGCAAGCTCGACCTCACTCCGGAGCAGGCCAGCACATTCGACCAGCTCAGCAAGACCCTGGCCGCCTATCTGGTCGAGCACAAGAAGATCATCGCGCTGTCCCACGACAATCACAAGGAAGAGGCGCTGGCCCTGACCAAGGGTGACTCGCTGAAGGCCTATCGCGCCATCGAAAAGCAGTTCTCGACCCTGCGCCTGGCCAACATCGAACAAAAGGAAGCCGCCAACACCGAGGCTGACCGCGTCTACAACACCTCGCAGAACTGGATCATCGGCGTGCTGGCCGCCGGCATCCTGATCGGCCTGATACTGGCCGTGACCATCGCCCGGGTGGTGGCGGGTCCCCTGGTCGAGGCTCTGCAACTGGCACGTCGCGTGGCCGACAATGACCTGACCGGCCAGGTCAAGGTGCATGGCCGTGACGAGACCGGCCAGCTGATGCTGGCGCTGAACCACATGACCGAGAGCCTGGGCACGATGGTGGGCGAGGTGCATCGCAGTATCGCCATCATCAATACCGCCTCCGGCGAAATCGCCAGCGGCAATGCCGACCTCTCATCGCGCACCGAGTCGCAGGCTTCCAGTCTGGAAGAGACCGCCTCGGCCATGGAAGAACTGACCTCCACCGTGCGTCAGAACGCCGACCATGCCAACCAGGCCAATGAACTCATGGCAACCTCCTCGCGTCTGGCCAGCGAGGGTGGCGCGGTGGTCGACCGCGTCGTGCAGACCATGGGCGAGATCCGCCTGGGTTCCTCGCGCATTGCCGACATCATCGGCGTGATCGACGGCATCGCCTTCCAGACCAATATCCTGGCGCTCAATGCGGCGGTGGAAGCGGCCCGTGCCGGTGAACAGGGACGCGGTTTCGCGGTGGTAGCCACCGAGGTGCGCAGCCTGGCGCAGCGCTCGGCCGCAGCGGCGCGCGAGATCAAGGAGCTGATCGAGGGATCGGTGCAGCAGGTAGCCACCGGCGCCGACCTGGTCGACCAGGCCGGCAAGACCATGCACGAGATCGTCGATTCGGTGGCCCGCGTGGCGACCCTGATGAACGAGATCGCGGTGGCCAGCCGGGAACAGAGTCGCGGCATCGACGAGATCAACCATGCCGTCACGCAGATGGATGAAGGCACCCAGCAGAATGCCGCGCTGGTGGAGGAGGCCGCCGCCGCCGCTCACTCCCTGCGCGACCAGACCGACCAGCTGGCCGGCCTGGTGGGACGTTTCCGCCTGCGCGGCAACGAGCGCGTGCTGCTGTCGGCATAAGCCACACGGCCGTCCCGCTGCCATCCCGTCACGGCCCTGCCGGACGGGATTTTTTTCGCCTAGTTGATCCAGCTCAGTTGGGTCAGCTTCACGCGTTCGCCCAGGCGCGGCGCATTGACCAGGTGCCAGGCCGCATATTGCTCCGCATAGGGGGTGTCGGAGGCCATCAGGTCCACCGGCACCACCACGTCGAAGCCACGCAGCGCAGCGCTGGAGGCCGTATGCAGTACCGCCCCATGGGCTGCGGCACCGATGCAGATGACGGTCTTGATGCCCTTGTCACGCAAGGTCTTTTCCAGGTCAGTATTGAGGAACTTGTCGGGGCCGGACTTGAACAGCGGCTCGCCCGCCTGCATGGCCGCCTCGGGCCAGACATCGGCCGGTGTGCTGGCACCGCCCAGGGTATGGATCACGGTGATCTTCTTCTCCCGCGCCAGCGCCAGCATCTTGGCGACCCGTGGCAGCATGGCCACGCAGCGCGGCCGGGTATCCGGGTGGCAAGTCTGGCGCGCCAAGTCCAGCACCAGCAGGGCGGTGGTGGACGGGTCCACGGTGATGTGCGAAAGTGCCGGCGCAGCCGGCGCCTTGACCGAGGACCAGTCGTCATAGACGCCCTGGGCCGAGGCCGGCGACAGGGCGGCCACGCAGGCCGACAGACCGATGAGCGCGACGCAGAGGCGATGGGGGAGGGTACGCATGGTGTTCCTTTCGATAGGGGGATGTCGCTGGAAAATCTGCACCGGACGCGGTTGCCTGTTATGCAATGTTATCCTCGCGGCCTGGAAACAAATTATCGCTGAGCTTGTCCTATCGCGCAGACTGCGTGCGTGAAACGTGAAGGATGTGACAGGCCACCGTGGCGGCACCGGCGCTCCCCTGCACCGGTGACCGGCGCAGGGGAGCGCCGGTGCCGCCATCCATTTCCCGATGACAGCCATATTGCCGACTGGGCGGCGGAAAGACAGCATTGAACAAACTGCTCAAACGACTGTTGCTGGGCCTGGCCGGCCTGGCGGTGTTCTGGGCGCTGGGTCGCATCAGCGCCAACGAGCTGGCCAAGAGCAGCGTGCTCATGGCCACGGCCTTGCCCGGGATCGCCGGCCTGTTCCTGGCGATCCCCGCTTTGCGCCGTCGGCCCGCCTGGTTCTCGGCGGCAAGCCTGGGCATCATCGGCCTGTTCTTGCTGGACGCCGCCATCAAGGGCTTCCTGCGCGACTACTTCGGGCTGCGCCCCAATCCGGTACTGGTGCTGCAGGCCATCTTCAATACCAACCCCGCCGAGAGCAGCGAATTCTTCCGCCACAACGGGCGCGACGTGGCCGAGGCAGCGGGACTGCTGTTGCTGACGTGGGCTGCCGTCTGGCTGGCCGAGCGCCGCCTGCGCCGCAGCGAGGCGGGCCAGCCGGCACCGGCCTGGCGCTGGCGGGGTGTGGCGGGGGTCGGCAGTCTGCTGGCGATCTTCATCGCGCTGCATTTCAACCCGACCATGGCCAAGGAAAATCCCTTGCTGTTCTGGCCCATCCGTTATCTGGATTACCGCGACCAGATGGCCCAGGCCGCCAGCATGGAAGAGAACGTGGCGCGCAACATGGCGCAAAAGTCGGAATGGCAGGTGCGTTACCACGGCCCCGAACGCAACACCGTGGTGTGGGTGATCGGCGAGAGCCTCAACCGCGCCAACATGTCGCTGTATGGCTATGAGCGTGCGACCTCGCCCACGCTGGAGGCGATGCGCAAGGACCTGATCGTGTTCCGTGACGTGGTCTCCTCTGAGCCGGCCACCATGGCCTCGCTGATGAAGATGCTGACTCCGGCCGACCTGAACGACCCGCAGGCCTGGAACCGCAAGCCGGACGTGCTGATGCTGGCCCGCGAGGCCGGCTTCCGCATCCACTGGCTATCCAATCAGCCACCCAATGACGGCTGGCTGGGGCTGGTCTCGCGCCGTGCCGATCATCAGGTCTTCATCAACAAGGGGGCCGGGCGCGGGGAAAACAATTTCGACGGCAACCTCTTGCCGGCCCTGGAAGCCGCCTTGCAGGACCCGGCCCCGAAGAAGCTGATCGTGGTGCACCTGCTGGGCGCCCATCCCACCTATGACATGCGCTATCCCAGCCAGTACGCCCGCTTCGACAGCCTGCGCGACAGCGTGGCCGAACGGCTGGAGAACGCCGATCGCTCGGCCTGGATACGGCAATTGCGCAACGAATACGACAATGCCATCGCCTACAACGACTACGTGCTCGGCAGCATGCTCAGGCTGACCATGAACGATGCCCGCGAAGACAATGCCAGCCTGCTCTTCAGCTCCGACCATGCGCAGGAGGTCGGCCACACCCGCAACCACGCCGGCCAGTCGGTGGCCGATGCCACCGGCTATGAGATCCCGATGCTGGCGTGGACCCGCTCCTTCACCGGCAAGAGCCCGGAAGAAAAAGCCCAGCTCGAATACCGCCCCTACCAGACCGACCAGATGGAACACACGGTATTAGGCCTGCTGGGTGTGGATTCGGTCTATTACGACGCCCGTCACGACATCCTCAGCGAGCGCTTCGTCAGTGCGCACTTCCACCAGTTGCGGCGCATCAACGGCCAGCCCTACCAGCCACGCACGCTGCGTTACAACGAAGCCGCTGCGCAGGGGCAATGACGCAGCGACGTCAGGCGCCGTCCGGGATTTCCGGGTCGACCAGTTGCGCCAGCAGCTGCAATGATTCCTGCCAGCCGGCATAGCAGAATTCCAGCGGGATCGACGGCGGTATGCCCTGCTGTACCACCGTCAGTTCGCTGCCCACCAGGTTGGCGGCGATACTGATGGTGACCTTCATCTCGCCCGGCAGATTGGGATCGTCGAACTTGTCGGTGTAGACGATGCGCTCATGCGGTACCAGCTCCACATAGGTACCGCCGAAGGCGTGCGACTGCCCGGTGCTGAAATTGGTGAACGACATCTTGTGCGAGCCACCGACCCGCGCATCCATGTGATGCACCTTGCCGGTGAAGCCATGGGGTGGCAGCCATTTCACCATGGCGTCGGGATCCAGAAAGGCGCGATAGACGCGCTCCGGCTTGGCCCGCAGTACGCGGAAGATCTTGACGGTATGGGGCTGGCTCATGCGGGTCTCCTTGGGCTGGCGGATGGATGGTGACGGGCTGCGGGCGGCAACGGGGCCGGCGCATGCCAGCCTCCGCCGCTCCGGTGATGCTGTCAAGCGCAACAGTGCCGCATCTGTTTCAGGCCGGGCAATGGCAGACGACTTCGATGTTGTGCCCGTCCGGATCGAGGACAAAGGCGCCGTAGTAATTCGGATGGTAATGGGCGCGAATGCCCGGGCCGCCGTTGTCGCGCCCGCCCTGGGCCAGTGCTGCCGCGTGGAAGGCCTCCACCGGAGCACGGGTCTCGGCGCGGAAGGCGATGTGCAGCGGCGGCTGGTTGGGCGTGCCGCGACTGATCCAGAAGTCGGGTTTGCCGTTCTCGCCAAAGCCCGCCACATCGGTATGGCCGGTCACCGCTGCCGACAATTCCATCACCAGGGTGTAGCCGATGGGGGCCAGTGCCGCCTGGTAGAAAGCCTTGCTCTTCTCGAAATCGCTGACGAAGATACCGGTGTGGTCGATCATGCTCGTTCTCCTGTGGATGGTGATGAGGGTGGCCTAAGGGAATGCCGGATGCCGATCTTAGGCGGCGCCGTGCAGCGGGTCAATCCAGCCCGCCTTGATCCGGATCGGTCTGCCGGACCTGATCAATGCTGACCGCGACGTCTATCAGACACCCGCCGGCAAGTTCTCGTATCATGCTGCTTTATTCCGCACATCCGCCCATGTCCACCTCTCAGGAAATTGTCTTTCCCCGCCACGTCGTCGTCATCGGCACCGGTGCCGTGGGGCTCATGAGCGCCATCCACGCGCTGGACGAGGGCCTGCAGGTCAGCCTGCTGGACTTCAACGAGGCCGGTAGCGAAGAAGCCTCCAGCTACGGCAATGCCGGCTGGCTGTCCTCGCATTCGGTGATTCCCCCGGTGGAGCCGGGCATGTGGAAAAAAGTACCGGGCTATCTGAAGGACTCGCTGGGCCCGCTATCGATCCGCTGGCGCTACCTGCCCCGTCTGACGCCCTGGCTGCTGCGCAACCTGGCCAGCGCCCGGCGTGATCGCATCCGCACCACCGCCCGCGCCCTGCGTACGCTGGTGGCCGATGCCCGCAATCTGCACCTGGAGGTGGCGCGCCGTGCCGGCGTGGCCCACCTGATCGATACCTCGGGCGTCTTGCACATCTATCGCTCGCGCCGGCACTTCGACAACGACGCCTTCGGCTGGGGCGTGCGGCGCGAACTGGGCATCACCTGGCAGGAGCTGGAAGGCGAGAGCCTGCGTCGCCGCGAGCCCGATCTCGATCCGGCCTTCGGCTTCGCGGTGCATGTGGACGAGGCCGGTCACTGCAAGAATCCTGGCGCCTACATGCAGGCACTGCAAGCCTATGCGCTGGCCCGCGGCGCCACGCGCATCAGCGGCCGCGCCAGCGGCTTCCGGGTCGAGCAGGGGCGCCTGAAGGCGGTACTGACCGACCAGGGCGAGATCGCCTGCGATGCCGCCGTGATCGCTGCCGGCGCACGCTCCAAGGCCCTGGCCGCCCAGGCCGGCGACCGCGTGCAACTGGAGAGCGAGCGGGGTTACCACGCCGTGATCCGTGGTCAGCAACTGCAGGCCACTGCCCGCACGCCGATGATGGTGTCCGAATTCAAGGTCATCGCCACCCAGATGGAAACCGGCCTGCGCATCGCCGGCCAGGTGGAATTCGCCTCCTTCGAAGCTGCGCCGGACTGGCGCCGCGGCGAGATCATGCGCGACATCGCCCTCAAGCTCTTCCCCGGCCTGCCCCGCACACTGGCCCCGGAGGATGTGCAATTCTGGCTGGGCCGGCGTCCCAGCACGCCCGATGGCATGCCCTGCATCGGCCACGCCCGTGCCAGCCACGACATCATCCATGCCTATGGTCACGGCCACATTGGACTGGGCTGCTCGGCCCGCACCGGTCGCATCGTCACCCAGTTGCTGACCGGGCAAGCCCCCGAGATCGACCTGTCACCCTTCAGCGCGCAGCGCTTCTGAGGGCGTCACCGCGATCAGAAGGCGATCTCGGCCACCGGCGTGATGGTGGTGCGCACGCCATAGGCCCCCAGGTTGGACAGCGTGGCGTGGTGATGCGCCACCACATCGGCCACCGACAGCACGCCGTTGGGCGCGGTGGTGTGACCATCGGCCGCCAGCGTCACCGGAAAACCCAGCGCCAGCGCGCGCCGCACCGTGGATTCCACGCAGAATTCGGTCTGCATGCCGCACACCACCAGTTGCGTCACACCCAGCGAGCGCAGCAGCGCTTCCAGCCCGGTGTGATGGAAGGCATCCGAACCACGCTTGCGCACGTCCACATCCGTCGCATGCCGCTGCAGGCCCGATGCCAGTTGCCAACCGGGGCTGCCCTGCAGCAACGCACCCTGGTCCTCGTGCTGCACGAAGATCACCGGCATCCCGGCGGCACGCGCCTTCTGCGACAGCAGGTTGATGTTGGCGATGGTGAGCTCGCCGTTGACGACGGCGTCGGGACCGGTGCACAGGGCGTGCTGGACATCGATGATGAGCAGGGCGGTAGTCATGGCGTGAAGGTGTGTGGGTAGGGAGTGAAGTGCTCTAGGGTAACAGAGCAGGCAGAGCAGGTTGCGTCAATGTTTCCCGATATTGCCAGCCTGACACTGCGTCAATTTGTCCCATTACATCGGCCGTCGGCCTTGGCTAGAATGCTGGTTGTTCCTTTTCTCCCCGCGTCCCACTTTCCACTTCCTTATTCCCCAGCTCATCCATGACCGCCCTCTTTGACCGCGTCGAAGACGTCTTGCGCAAGGCCTCCGGACTGCACATCGTGCTGGCCCTGCTGCTGGTGTGCGGCCTGTTGTGCTGGGCGGTGTGGGTATGGGCCACCGGCGAAGGGCGCACCCCCTTCGGCATGCTGGACTTCTGCATCACTCCGCCGGCCAGGTAAGCGGCCTGCCGTCTTCCCGGGTCGCATCGTCTTTTCTGTCGCGCACCTGCCCCCCGCTGCTGCACCTAGCCCGCGAAGCACCCTACAATGGCCGCTTTGTCGACATTCCTAGGCCGCATGTCCAGTTCGCCTTCTCCTTCTCCCAGTGCCTTCCATCCGCGCCTGACCCTGCAGTCCCTCACCCGTGGCGAGGGGCTGCTGGGCATGCGCGCCCATGGCCTGTTCGGGCCGCGTGGCGCCCTGGTCACGGTGGCGCAGATCGACTGGGTCTATGGCGATGGGGCGCAGCGCTGGAGCACGCCGGCGCCGACAGGTCACGCCGAGGACGAAGCCGGCTACACGCCGGCCCACATCGTGCGCGATTCCCAGGCCGAAGCACTGGCGCTGGAGACCATCCGCGACATGGGCCTCCTGCCCCTGCGCGAAGATGCCCTGCAATGGCGCGCCAGCAATCCGCTTTACGACGCCGGCCCACTCTGGACGCTGGTGCAGGAAGAATTCTTCGGCGACTTCTGGGCCGACCAGGCGCCACGCCTGCAACAGATGGGCTGGGTCTTGCGCCTGCGCCCCGGCTTCGCCCACGAGAGCGTACCGGTAACTGCCTGGCGCATCATCGTCAGCCCCGACACCGGTGAAGTCGTCAGTCGCGAAGTGGCCGCGCCCCTGTTGCCCCGTGCCTTTTCCAGCGAAGTCTTCGATGGCCTGGATCCGACCGGCCGCTGGTTGCTGTCCATCGGCATCGATGTCGATGGGCAATCCATGGACGTGGCGCCGATGGTGGCCGACCTGCTGCGGCGCGACCCGCGCTGGGCCGATGCGCAACAGGTCGAGCGCATGGACCCGCATGCGGTGATTTCCCTGCGCGCTCCCGGCGGGCGTCGCATCGATGCCATGGCCGGTCCGCTCAAGGCGGTGGTGCTGGCCTTGCTCGATCTGCTGATCGACCTCAAGCGCCAGGACGGTCCGCTGCGCCTGACCCCCTGGGATGCGCACCGCCTCGACAGCCTGCATGGCGCGCTGCAGGCCCTCGACGGTGGCCAGCCCTGGCATATGAGCGGCGCGACCGGCGTGCTGCAACTGGCGCAGCGCCTGCGCGCCGCCGGCAGCGTCGTACCGGTGGCCGCACCCGAGGGGCTGGGTCTGCGCCTGCGGGGCTACCAGCTGCAAGGTGTGGCCTGGATGCAATACCTGCGTGAGCACGGCCTGGCCGGCATCCTGGCCGATGACATGGGCCTGGGCAAGACCGCCCAGGTGCTGGCCCACCTGCTGATCGAGCAGCAGGCCGCTCGCCTGGACCTGCCGGCGCTGGTAGTGGTACCGACCTCGTTGTTGTTCAACTGGCAGCAGGAGGCGCAGCGCATTGCGCCGGCACTGCGCGTGGTGGTGCTGCACGGGGACGACCGCGCCCGCCACGTCGCCACGATTGCCGCCGGCCAGGCCGACCTGGTGCTGACCACCTATCCCTTGCTGTGGCGCGATCTGGATGCGCTGCTGTCCTTGCGTTTTCACCTGCTGGTGCTGGACGAGGCCCAGACCGTCAAGAATGCCGGCGCCCGCAGCGCCGCCGCCGCGCGCCGACTGCATGCCCGCCATCGCCTCTGCATGACCGGCACGCCGCTGGAAAACCATCTGGGCGAGCTGTGGAGCCAGTTCCATTTCCTGATGCCGGGCTTTCTCGGCGATGCGCGCAGCTTTGCGCGGCTGTGGCGCAAGCCCATCGAACAGCAGGGCCAGACCGTACGCGCGCGACTGCTGGCGCAGCGGGTGCGCCCCTTCATCCTGCGCCGGCGCAAAGAAGACGTGCTGCAGGAATTGCCGGCCCGCATCGAGATCGTGGAGCGCCTGCAACTGCAGGGGCGCCAGCGGGAACTCTACGAAAGCGTGCGCGTGGCCGCCGACAAGCAGGTGCGGCGCGCCCTGGAACGGCGCGGCCTGGGCAGTGTGCAGGTCAGCGTGATGGATGCATTGTTGAAGCTGCGCCAGGTCTGCTGCGACCCCTACCTGCTCAAGCAGGGACGCATGCCCCAGGGGCTGGAGCGCGCCAAGATCGAGTGGTTGCGCGATACCCTGCCGGCGCTGGTGGCCGAGGGGC
The DNA here is from genome assembly GCF_002870055.1 of Herbaspirillum sp. BH-1. Lineage (NCBI taxonomy): Bacteria > Pseudomonadati > Pseudomonadota > Betaproteobacteria > Burkholderiales > Oxalobacteraceae > Herbaspirillum > Herbaspirillum sp. BH-1. The sequence goes on from NZ_PKOI01000006.1 coordinate 59,177, forward strand.
GCCGCATCCTGGTGTTCTCGCAGTTCACCAGCATGCTGCGGCTCATCGACAGCGAGCTGCAGGCCTTGCAGCTACCCTGCCTGATGCTGACCGGCGACACCGAACCGGCCGCCCGTGGTGCCGTGATTGAACGCTTCCAGGCACAACAGGTGCCGCTCATGCTGGTGAGCCTGAAGGTCGGCGGCGTGGGCCTGAACCTGACCGCTGCCGATACCGTGGTACTGGTCGATCCCTGGTGGAATCCGGCCGTGGAAGAGCAGGCCATCGCCCGCGCCCATCGACTGGGTCAGACGCGCCAGGTGTTCGTCTACAAGCTGGTCATCGAGGGCAGTATCGAAGAGCGCCTGCTGGAGCTGCAGGCGCGCAAGTCGGCCCTGGCCGAAGGCATGCTGGGGCGGGATGACACCACCACCATCAAGTTCGGCGAAGAAGAATTGCAGGCACTGCTGGCGCCGTTGGGGGCAGGCATCGCCGAGAAGGTCCTGGCCTAGCGGGGCGATCAGTCCTTCCACTCCGCTACGTCTTCCAGCGTGCGCCGTTCCGCATCCACCGCCCAGCGCAGCGCGCAGGCACCCGCCAGCAGGGCCAGGCATGCGCCCAGTGCATAACCCGCCGCCACCGCATGACGGTCGCCGCTGACGATGAGCCAGCCCAGCAGCAGCGGCGCGATGAATCCCCCCACCCCGGTCCCGATGGCATAGAAGATCGAAATGGCCATGGCCCGCATGCGCAGCGGGAATACCTCGCTGGCCGTGAGATAGGCCGAACTGGCCGCCGCCGATGCCACGAAGAACACCGCGCTCCAGCACAGCGCCAGCCCGAGCGCATCGAGCAGGCCGGCCTGGAAGGCCCAGGCGGTGGCCGCCAGTCCGGCGCCGGAGAGCAGGTAGGTGGCGGCGATCATGCGACGCCGGCCGATGCTGTCGAACAGATGGCCCAGCACCAGCGGCCCCAGCACATTGCCCAGCGCGAAGGGGAAGATGTAGAGCGCCACGCGGTGGTCCGGCACCTGGAAGAAACGGGTCAACACCAGCGCATAGGTGAAGAAGATGGCGTTGTAGACGAAAGCCTGGGCCACCATCATCAGCGCCACCATGAGGCTGCGCTGGCGATAGCGATGCAGCAGCACCTGTGCCATCTCGCGCCAGGGCAGCATGCCGGTACCAGTACTGGCACCCGGCGAGGTATCGGCAGGCAGCGGCGCCGGCAATGGACCGTGTTCAGCCGCGACCTGTGCCTCGATCTCCCGCACCACCTGTTCGGCCTTCTCGTGATGCCCATGCATGAGCAGCCAGCGCGGACTTTCCGGCACATGCCGGCGCACCAGCAGGATCGCCACCGCCAATACCGCCCCCAGCAGGAAGCAGGCGCGCCAGCCCAGCGCCGCACCCAGTACACGCGGGTCCAGGATCACCAGCGACAGGCCGGCGCCCAGTGCCGCGCCGATCCAGAAACTGGCATTGATGATCAGGTTCACGCGGCCGCGCACCCGCGCCGGCACCAGTTCGTCGATGGCCGAGTTGATGGCCGCATATTCCCCGCCGATGCCCAGGCCGGTGACGAAGCGGCACAGGGCCAGGAACAGGAAGTCCTGTGCGAAGGCGGTCGCCAGCGTGGCGGCCATGTACAGCGCCAGGGTCAGCATGAACAGGCGCTTGCGCCCCAGGCGGTCGGTCAGGCGCCCGAACAGCAATGCCCCCAGCACCGTGCCGGCGATGTAGAGCGAGCCGGTCCAGCCGACCTGCGCCGCATCCAGCCCCAGCGTATCGGAGCGTTCGAGGACGCTGCCCAGTGAGCCGACCAGCGTGACTTCCAGCCCGTCCAGAACCCAGGCCACGCCCAGTGCAATGACCACGCGCCAGTGCCAGCGCGACCATGGCAGGCGGTCCAGGCGGGCAGGAATGGTCGTGCTGCCGGCGTGGGCGGACGAGGGGGCGGACATGGGCGACTCCGGTGGGATGAGCCAACAGCAGAAGGCTGGACGGCAAGACGGCAGACCTTTCCGCTGGCGAGGCGGTTCCTGCGGATGAGCTTGGCCTGTGGCAGGACGGCGACTCAGTCATTTCCTGATGGGCATCGTCGACTTACACGCCTAAGATCCGTCCATTCCCGATATTCACCTACTCATCCACGAGGACAGGCCGCACATGGACTGGATCGACGCCATCATGCAGTACGCCATCTATGCCGCGCTTGCGCTGTGCATGGGCGGGCTGGTGGCGGCCATCGTGCTGTTCATCGCGCTGGAACGACGCTGGCAGGAACGCGTGGCCGAAGATGTCGAGGAGCTGGCCACCCGCGTGCAGGCCGAGCACGCGCACGACGGCCTGCCCCTGCATCCCTGGGAGGAATTGCGCAACCGCATCGGCGAGATGCAGATCGTGGCCGAAGAATCCGACCGCCCAATTCCCTACAAGAACGTGGCCTGAGCGCTGGGCTGCCTGCTTTCCTACAGCAGGGATGGCGCTTGTCTGCTTTGCAGTGGGTGGCTACCGCAGAGATACTCTTTCCCATTCCCGGCATGGGTCTGCGCCATCAGTCTGCACTCCTGAGTTTGCACTCCTGAGTTCGCCCCCTTGCCGCAACAACAAGGAGATTGCGGGAGGAGACAGCGCATCATGAAAGCCACCAAGCACCCCGGATCGGCCACGCCTGCCGATGCCGGTCTTTCCGAAACCTTCCATCATTTCAGCGAAGCCTGCGCGCATGCGGTGGGCAGTTCCTGGACCTTCGTCCTGGCGCTCGGTGTGGTGCTGGTCTGGGCCATCACCGGTCCGATGTTCGACTACTCCGACACCTGGCAACTGCTCATCAATACCGGCACCACCATCGTGACCTTCCTGATGGTCTTCCTGATCCAGAACGCCCAGAACCGCGATGCCCAGGCGACGCAGCTGAAGCTGGATGAACTGATCCGCGCCGTCAAAGGGACCCGCAAGCAGATGATGGATGCCGAAGACCTGTCCGACCAGGAACTGTCGCGCCTGAAGGAAGAATTCGCGCGCATGGGCGAGCACCCTGACGACCCCGTGCGCCAGCGCCTGCGCCGCTCGCTGGGACGTGGCGCGGTGGCGCGCTCGATTTCCTCCACGGGTGACGTCCAGGAACAGCCCCGACCCGCCGTCGCGGCGCAAAGGCGCGAGCGGCCGGCCCAACGTCAGCACGAGGAATACACCCGTCCGCTGCGCGCCAGCCAGCGCCAGTGGACCTGAGCGATGAGGAGACCATCATGAGCATGCATCCCGCCGATCCGACCAAGCCCGATAACGCCCTCGAGGATCATCCCGATCCGCGCCATACCCCTGAGCAGGAAACTGTTCCTGCACCACTGGATGGCGCGCCTGCCAAGGGCCGCACCGTGCTCAAGCCCGGGGGCCTGTCCGAGGCCGAACAACTGCTGGAGCAGCAGAAGCTGGATCGCTCGGCTCGCTAAGGGCCTCCCCCCGATATCTTCCAGCCGCCTGCAGGCCCCTGGCCTGCACAGTGCCAGTCCACCTGCGCTCCGCAGTGGCCCGGTGCTGTCCTCTGCGCGGCCCTCGCTATCGTCGTGATTGTGTAGCGGTAGAGGCTGATACTGTTGCGGCTATTACCTATCGCTTCGATAGTCCCTGACGATTGTTCCAGATCGCGGAACACTCAATTCTCTCTGGCATGGTTTTTCTTCGCGCCGCTCTTCCGTAGACTTCAGTCCATCGATGAACGACATCGCAACGCCCCAGACGAGGCGGCGGCGACGGAGTTCTAGAGAGCGGCACATGTGTCCCATTCGCTCCACCGAAACATGTACCCATCATTGCCTGTGCATCACCAAACTGTATTTAACCCGATTGAACTTAACTGTACCCAAGGAGAACATCATGTCCGCAAAGACCATCATCGCAGCAGTCCTGGCCCTGTCCGCTTCGTCCGTCGCTTTCGCTGAAGCCCAGTATCCGGTTGACCAAGCCTTCGTTTCCCACACCACCCGTGCCGAAGTCAAGGCCGACCTGGCACGTGCCCAGCAACAAGGCCTGGCCAACCAGCCTGACTCGGTCTTCCCGGTGATCAGCAACGGTCCCGCCAAGAGCGAAGTGCAGACCGCCGGTCGTGCCGCTGCTTCGACCTACGCTGGTGCCTGATGCAGGGCATGCGGATGCAAGGTCATTCCGATTCATCCGATGACCGCGCATCCCGCCTCGCTGGCCTGCCAGGCTGATTGAAGCAGGAAGTCAAAGCAAGCCAAAGCAAGTTAGAGCAAGTACAACAACAAAGAGGAAATCATCATGTTGCAGCAAGTGTTCTCGCGTGGCCTGTCCTTCTATCCACGGATCTATCTGCAGTTTGCCGCTCTGGTCGGTTTGCTGATTGCAGCAGAGTTCAGCCTGAGCACGCTGTCCATGATGTTGACCCAGCGCGCCGTGTACCGCGTCTCGCAACGCGTGCGCCACCGTCGTGAAGCCCGGCGCCAGGAGCGCTGTGAACATATCGACGGTAACTGTTGTGCCTGAGGGGCCCACACAACCCCGCTACTGACGAAAACGGCGTGCCTTCAACGGCGCGCCGTTTTCGTTGCGGCTGCCGCCTGGCGCGCAGTGTTCTACACTCTGGGGACAGCGACTGCCTGCCGCCCTCCGGAGCCCCCATGAAACGCAACTTCCACCTGCTTGTCATCGATCCGCAAAACGATTTCTGCGATCTCCCCGCCAGCTACCTGCCGGCTGACCCGGTCAGCGGCGACGTGCTACGTCCGGCGCTGCCCGTGGCTGGCAGCCATGCCGACCTGCAGCGCGTGGCGGGGCTGATCGACCAGGGCGGGGCCGGGCTCTCTGCCATCAGCATCACCCTCGACGCCCATCACCGCCTCGATATCGCCCACCCCACCTTCTGGCAGAGCGGCGAGGGCGCGCCGGTCGCGCCCTTCACCCAGATCGAGGCGGCACAGGTGCGCGCCGGCCTCTACCAGCCGCGTGACCCGCAGGCACTGGCACGCAGCCTGGCCTACCTGGATGCGCTGGAAGCAGCCGGCCGCTACCGCCTCATGATATGGCCGGTCCACTGCGAGATCGGCAGTTGGGGTGCCGCCGTGCATGCCGATGTGCGGGCCGCCTACAACCGCTGGGAGGATGCGCACCTGGGCCAGGTCACCAAGCTCGGCAAGGGCAGCAATCCCTGGACCGAGCATTATTCGGCGGTGATGGCCGAAGTCCCCGATGCCGACGACCCCGCCACCCAGCTCAACCACGGTTTCATCGCCCGCCTGGCCGAGGCAGATCGCGTCTACATCACCGGCGAGGCCGGCAGCCATTGCGTGCGCGCCACCACCGAACACATCGTCGCCCAGCTGGATGAGGCCGCTCGCATGCGCCTGGTGCTGGTCACCGACTGCATGAGTCCCGTGACCGGCTTCGAGGCGCACTACCAGCAATTCCTGCAAGCCATGTCGGCCGCCGGTGTACGTCTGGCCCGCGCCGACGAAGTCTTGTCCGAACTGCAAGCCAACGCCTGAGCGCCAGCGCCCATGGCGGCTGCCGGCTCGTTTTTCGCCATCGCCTGTCACTGATCCAGATCGGCCGCAACCGAGCGCCGGGCGCGACTTATGCCAAAATGGCATGGGACGTCGGCGGTGCCGTTTCGGTATAGTTGCCGCCAAGGGAGAGGGCGACTGCGATGCCGATGGCATGCGGCGCACACGGCGCCACGCGCGCGCAAACACCATGCCGCCCATCCGGCGCGGCATGCCAACGGGGTGGCAAGCATGGAAATCAAATGGGTGGAAGACTTTCTGTCGGTGGTCGACACGCTCAACTTCAGCCGTTCGGCCAAGTTGCGCAATGTCACGCAACCGGCCTTCGGACGCCGCATCCGCTCGCTGGAAACCTGGCTGGGCGCTGAACTGTTCGATCGCTCTTCCTACCCCTGTACCCTGACCCCGGCAGGCGAATCCTTCGTGCCCATCGCCAAGGAAATGCTGAACCAGTCCATGCAGGCCAGGCTGGTGCTGCGCGGCCAGCTGGCCGGTGCGCAATCGGCGGTGCGTTTCGCCATGCCGCATACGCTGCTGCTGACGGTCTTCCCCAAGCTGCTCTCCGAGATCGAAAAGAAGATCGGCGCCATCTCCACCACCGTGATGGCCGGCAACGTCCACGATGCCGTGATGGCGCTGGTGGAGCGCAACTGCGACCTGCTGATCTGCTACGACCACCGGCAACAGGGCATCGCCCTCGATACCGAGCGCTACGCCGTGCTCTCGCTGGGCAAGGAGCCGCTGCGCCCCTATGTGAAAACCCTGCCCAGTGGCCTGCCCAAATATGTCTTGCCTGGCACGCCCAATGATCCACAACCCTTCCTCAGCTATTCGCCGTATTCGTCGCTGTCGCGCATCGTCGAGAAGGCCCTGCATTCCAGCCCGCGCCGCGTGCATCTGTTCCGCCGCTTCGAGACTGACCTGGCCGAGGGTTTGAAGAGCATGGCCGTGGAAGGCCACGGCATCGCCTGGCTGCCGGCCAGCGCGGTGGCCCGCGAGATCGCTGAGGGCAAGCTGACCCTGGCCATCGCGCCCAATGACAGCGAGGCACTGGAACAGGGGCTGTGGTGTGAAGAGATGGATATCCGCGCCTACCGCCGCCTGGATGGCGCCAATCCCGACATCGACCGTATCTGGAATTACCTCAAGTCCGAGCACGGCGGGCAGTGAGCCTGCCCTGCCCGGACCTCCCACGCCTGAACATCACAAGGATCTACCGATGAAATTTCTCACCAACCAGCAGATCAGCGAACTGCTGACCACCGAAGACGCCATCGCCTCCATGCGCGAAGCCTTCGCCCATGCCGCCGAAGGCGCCCACCAGGGGCGCGTGCGCACCAGCGCCTCCAATGGCGTGATGCTGTCGATGATGGGTGCGGTCATTCCGGCCGCCGGCATCGCCGGCGCCAAGGTGTACACCACCATCAAGGGCCAGTTCAAGTTCGTCATCCAGCTGTTCTCCACCGAGACCGGGGCGCCGCTGTGCACCATCGAGGGCGACACCATGACCGGCCTGCGTACCGCTGCGGCCACCGCCGTGGCCTGTGATGCGCTGGCGCGACCGGATGCGCAGGTGCTGGCCGTGATCGGCACCGGCGTGCAGGCGCGCTCGCACATCCCGGCGCTGCTGCAGGTCCGCCCATTCAAGGAAGTCCTGATCGCCGGCCAGTCGGGCCAGCAGGAACTGGCCGAGGAAGTCACCCGTACCCTGGGTGTGCCGGCGCGCGCGGTCGGCATCGACGAGGCCGCTGCCCAGGCCGACGTGCTCGTGACAGTGACCCGCGCCGCCACCCCCCTGTTCGATGGCCAGCTGTTGCGCCCCGGTACCTTCGTGGCCGCCGTTGGCGCTTCCAAGGCCAATGTGCGTGAGCTGGATGACGTGGCCATCAGCCGCGCCGCTGCCCTCTTCGTCGAATGGAAACCACAGGCCCAGCAGGAAGCCGGCGACCTGGTGCAATGCGCGCCGGGCGTGTTCGACTGGGCCGAGGTGATGGAACTGGCACAGGCGGTCGACGGCAGCATGGCCTATCAGCGCAAGCCCGACGACATCGTCATCTACAAGGCCATCGGCATCGGCCTGGAAGACGTGGCCCTGGCCGGCCTGGCCTATCGCAAGGCCTGCGCCCGCTACGGCTGGTAAGCCGGGGTCGGCAGGCGACTGCCGGTCAATACTTCGCGGGAAATACGCACCAGCAAAAAGGCGCTGCAGAATCTGCAGCGCCTTTGTCTTGTCCACAGCCGTCGGCCTGTCCTCAGACGGTGGCCTTGGCCTGCGGCGGCTTGACGCTGGCCGCCGGCTTGGCGCGCAGCGCCGTGGCGGTTGCCACCAGCACGATGGCGATCCCGGCCACGGTGCCCAGGGTCACCGGTTCATCCAGCAGCAGCCAGGCCCACAGCGAGGCCGTCATCGGCACCAGGAAGGTGACGGTGATGGCCTTGGTCGCGCCCTCGGCGGCGATCAGCTGGAAGAACAGCGCATAGGCAATCCCGGTACAGACCACGCCCAGCACCAGTACAGCCAGCAGCGCCGGCGCGGTGCCGGCCTCCAGCGCATGCGGCACCGACGGTGCGGCCAGCGGCAGCAGGCACAGGGCGGCGGCGAACTGGCTGCCGGTCGCCATGGCGATGGGAGAGATGCCACCGGCGCGCATACGCGTGAACGTGGCGGCGAAGCCATAGCTGACAGCCGCCCCCATGGCCGCCAGCACTCCTGCGATGACCAGGAAATCGGCCGGCGCCGGGCCGATGCCCACCAGCACCGCCACGCCCACCAGGCCCAGCACGAAGGCGGCGCCGCGCAACAGGCTGAGCCGCTCACCCATCAGCAGGAAACCGAACATGGCCGTAAACACCGGCGCCAGCGAATTCATCGTCGCCATGTAGGAGGAAGGAATGTGCAGCGCCGACCACGCAAACAGCGCGAAGGGCAGGGCGGTATTGAACACGCCGATCACCAGGTAGGGCAGCCAGTTCTTGCGCCACTGCAGCGGTACACCGCGCACGCGGGCAAAGGCCAGCAGCGACAGCGTGGCCAGCGAGGCGCGGCCGAAGGTGGTCAGCATGGGGCCGAAGACGGGCGCGGCAATGCGCATGAGCATGAAGCTGGTGCCCCAGATGGCGGCCAGCAACAACAGTTTGGCGATATTGGAGGAGGACATGGAGATGAGGCGTTGCGCCACAAGGGCAGCGCCATGGAGGGCTGGTCGGATGATGATTGTAAGGCGACCGGCCCCTGGCCGTCCCGGTACAGTTGCGTGCTTTGCACCGTGCCACTTGGCCGCCCGCAACAGTGGCTGCCGATACGGCCGGGCAACTGTACATGTCGCCCCCTGCGCCGTGCTGATAATCTTGGGCAGATTGACAACAGGGAGGGCAGCGATGCTGAAAATCTACGGGCGCGACAATTCCATCAACGTACGCAAGGTGCTGTGGGCCTGTGCCGAACTGGGCATCGCCTTCGAGCGGGAAGACTGGGGCGCCGGCTTTCGTCCCACCAGCGAAGCAGGCTTCCTGGCCATGAATCCCAATGCGATGGTGCCGGTGATCGACGATGATGGTTTCGTGCTGTGGGAATCCAATAGCATCCTGCGCTACCTGGCCGCGCAACATGGCGGCAGCGCGCTCTATCCGGCCGCGCCGCGCGAGCGTGCCCGCATCGACCAATGGCTGGACTGGCAGGCCAGCGACCTCAACCGCAGCTGGAGCTATGCTTTCATGGCCCTGGCCCGCAAGTCGCCCGAGCATGGCGATGCACAACAGGTAGCGGCCTCCATTGCCGGCTGGACCCGTTTCATGCGGGTGCTGGAACAGCAGTTGCAGCACAGCGGTGGCTACGTTGCCGGAGCGGACTTCACGCTGGCCGACATTGCGGTCGGCCTGTCGGTGAACCGCTGGTTCGGTACACCCTTCGAGCACGCGCCCTTGCCGGCGGTGGCGGCCTATTTCGAACGCCTGACCGAGCGCCCAGGCTTTCGCACCTACGGCCGCAACGGCATGGCCTGAAGGCGGCTGGCGCGGTACACTGCGGCCTTGCGCTTTTTACCGCGTCTCCCATTGCCCTTTGCAGGACCACCATGGCCACCCGAAAGAAAAAACTGCTGTTCCTCGCCGCCTTCCTGGGCTGCCTGCTGCTGGCCAGCGTGCCGCTGCTGAGTCTGTTGTTCTACTGAACACAGTTCCGGACCCGCAGCTTTTCATCCTCACCAAAAAAAACGCCCCTTGGCCAAAGACCAAGGGGCAACACCAGATCCACTTCCACCTGCCTGCAAACCGACGTCAGACCGGCAGACGCTGTCCCGGCAGGCGGATATTGCGCGCCAGCGGGTGATGCTGCCATTTCGCCTCGGCAAACAGATAGATGCCCAGGGACGAAAAGGCGACGGTCGCCAATGCGGAAAGAACGACGGTCAGCAGGTAGGTGGTGAACATGGTGATCTCCTCAAGACGATGTCATCTTAGGAAATCCCCCGTCCGTTGGCTTTAGTGATTTTCCCTAGAAAACCACGAGACCGCTCAGGGAAATCCCGAGCGGCAGGCACCTCAATAACGTTCCAGCCAGTGCGCATAGGGCGCTGGCAGTGTCCACGAGGGACGATCCACGCCCAGTTCCCGCGCCGCCTGGTAGGGCCAGTGCGGATTGACCAGGTGCGAACGGCCGACCATCACCAGGTCCAGCTGCTCTTCCTTGACCGCACGTTCGGCCAGCTCGGGCGTGCCGAAGCCCCAGGCCGACGAGACCGGCACGCCGGCTTCTTCACGCACGCGCCTGGCGATCGGGCCGAGGAAGGCCGGACCCCAGGGGATCTGGACCTCGGGGATGGTAAAGCCCATGGTCACGCTGATCATGTCCATGCCGCTGGCCTTGAATTGACGTACCAGGGCGATCGATTCCAGCAGCGTCTGTTCATCCCGGCCGTCGTATTCCAGCACGCCGAAACGCACGGTCAGGGCCAGCCTTTCCGGCCATACCTCGCGCACCGCACGCAGGGTTTCCAGCAGGAAACGGGCGCGATTCTCGACGCTGCCGCCATAGATGTCGTCACGCTGGTTGGAATGTGCCGAAAAGAAACTCTGCGCCAGGTAACCGTGGGCGAAGTGCAGTTCCAGCCATTCGAAGCCGGCATCGCGGGCGCGGATGGCCGCGTCCACGAAGTTCTGGCGCACCCGTGCGATGTCGTCCAGGCTCATGGCCTTGGGGACCTTGGGCAAGCCCTTGCCATAGGCGATGGCCGACGGGGCCAGGGTGTCCCAGCCGCGGGCGTCGTCGGCGGCGATGTGGTCGTCACCTTCCCATGGACGGTTGGCGCTGGCCTTGCGGCCGGCATGGGCGATCTGGATGCCGGGGACCGCACCGGCGGCCTTGATGGCTTGCACGACCGGCACGAAGGCCTGCGCCAGTTCGTCCGACCAGATGCCGGTGCAGCCCGGGGTGATGCGGCCCTCGGGGGCCACGGCGGTGGCTTCCACGATCACCAGGCCGGCACCACCGCGGGCGATGCCGGCGTAGTGCGACAGGTGCCATTCGTTGGCCTTGCCGTCCACCGCCATGTACTGGCACATGGGTGGCACGGCGATGCGGTTGCGCAGGTTCAGCTCCTTGAGCTTGAAGGGGGTAAAGAGGGCGGACATGGGCGTTTTCTTGTCAGGGTTCAATGAGGGAGCGCCAGGCGTCGGGATTGCGGACACCTGTTTCGTTGGTTCGAAAATATTCGAACTATGGAAGGAGTATAACCCAGGGTGTATCATCCTGCAGATGCGTCCCTACAAACATCCCGAGATTGCCGAGTTCGTGCTGGAGCGCGTGCTCTACGCGCTGAGCGATTCGATCCGCCTGGAGATCGTGCGCCATCTCGACCGCGTGGAATGCGCGACCTGCGGCGAACTCGATGGCGGGCGCCCCAAGTCCACCGTCTCGCACCACTTCAAGGTCTTGCGCGAGGCAGGGCTGGTGCGTACCGAAAGCAACGGCACCACTCACATCAACACCCTGCGCAGCGCCGATATCGAACAGCGTTTCCCCGGCCTGCTCAGTGCCATCCTGGCGCAATCCGACAAGCTGCCGGCGCGCCGCCGCAAGGCGGCCTAGCTCGTTAAAGCCGACCTGCCGCGATATCGGCGTCCACTGCCCGGAAGGCGCTGGCCATGGCATGCTCCTCGGCCTCCACCATGGTATTGCCACGGAAGTCGTCGCACGTCACGCGACGGAAAGCCACCGGATTGTCATTGCGATGCAGCTGGTAGTTGCCGACCCAGCTACCGTCGATCTGCTCGGTGCTGCTCACGCGGATGAAGTAGCCATGATGTTCGGCCACATCGTTGTCGAGCTGGGTATCGATCAGCGCCCGCGCATAGGCGACCCCGGCCACCTGCGCTGCCGCCAGCGAAGCGAAGGGATTGCCGCGCAGGCCGGGTGCCGGTTCGCCGTCGATGCGGACCGAACAGATCACGTCGCCGTTTCTTTGCTGCGTGCTCTCCACGCTGATGTGCTTGCCGCGATAGGTGGCGCCGTAGGGTTGATTCATGTTGAAGATGTCGAAAAGGCGCTGAGGGTGACCAAGACAGGACTATAAGCCCTTTGCCCACTCGCTGTCGCCCCACCCGCCAGGCGGCCGCCGAAGCACTGCCCGTCTTGAGCTACACTGTGGGCTCATCTACTCCCCTTTCCCATTCCCCATTTCTCATTAACGCAAGCCAGCCGCCCACATCATGCAGATCCGCGACGCCACCCCCGCCGATATCCCCGCCATCACCCTGATCTTCAATAACGCCGTGGTCAATACCACCGCCATCTGGAGCGATACCCAGGTCGATGAAAAGAACCGCCATGACTGGCTGGCCGCACGCCGTCAGCTCGGCTATCCGGTGCTGGTGGCGGTGAACGGCGACCAAGTGCTGGGCTATGCCAGCTTCGGTGACTGGCGCCCGTTCGACGGCTTCCGCCATTCGGTGGAACACTCGGTCTACGTCCACAAGGAGCATCGTGGTGAAGGCCTGGGCGTGGCGCTGATGCAAGCGCTCATCCCGCGTGCACGCGCCGTGGGCAAGCATGTGATGGTAGCGGCCATCGACGCCAGCAATGTCGGTTCCATCGCCCTGCACAAGAAGCTGGGCTTCGACCAGGTCGGTCATATGCCCCAGGTCGGTACCAAGTTCGGCAAGTGGCTGGATCTGATTTTCCTGCAACTGACGCTGGACCAGCGCAGCGATCCCGACCGCCTTCCGGGCTGATCGCCATCGTTGATGGCCTTCACTGACCAAGCAACAGGGCCGCTTTAGAGCGGCCCTGTTGCTTGCTGCATGGCAGGAAGCGTCAGCGTTCAGCCATTGTGCTTTTCGGCTTCATGCCGTTCATTGCCTCGTTTGTCCTCTTCATGCCGCGCCGGCTCGTGCTTCTGGACGGCATGCTGCTCTGACGCATGTTCATGCGCAGCGGCCTCATGTCTTTCCGCAGGCGCCTGCTGGGGGTGGACCGGCCGGCTTTCCTGGCGTGCTTCCGGCCTGGCGGCTGCCTGCGGATGGGCCGGCACAGCCTCCTTATGCTCGGCGGGATGGGCTGGCTGGGCGTGCGCGGCTTCCTGCTTCAAGGCCAGCGCCTGACGCTGCTCGGCCTGTTGCCGTTCCTGTTGAGCCGCATTCTGCTGCGCCTGCTGATGTTCACGGGCGGCCTGCTGTTCCATCTCCTGATGCTGGCGTGCCGCGTTGGCCTGGACAGCCTGCTTCTGCTCGGCTTCCTGATGGTGGAGATCGGCGGCCTCCACTGGCGACTGCGGGTGTTGCGGCTGCGGTTGCGGATGGACTGCCGGCATCGCACCGGCATGCGCATCGTTGGCCGTGAAGTGCGGCATGCTCATGCCGGCCTGGCGGTTGGCCGCTTCCGGATGATTGTCGATGCGGGTCTGGTCGCGGTTGATGTTGCGCTCGTCCACGTTGCTGACATTGCGCACATTGCTGACGTTGTTGTTCACAACCCGGTTGTTGTTGATGGTCACGTTGTTGTTGGTCACGCGATTGATCACCGTGGTCGAGTGCGAGACATAGGTGGTGTTCCGGTACACCACCGCCGGACGCTGCCATCCCGGAGCGGACTGTGCGCCCGCCGGTGAACCGCCCCAGTGCATGCCCCAGTCGTGCCAGCCCCAGTCGGCGTGGTGGCTGATGGCTTCGCCCACGAAGATGCCCACCCCGAACGACAGGGCCCCTACGACTACTTCATTGCCCACCCGGCTGGGCGGGCGATACGCGTAACCCGGATAGACCGGCACCGGCGGACCATAGACCACCGCCGGGTTGTAGCTCGGTACATAGACGGTATCGGGCTGGCTGGATTCGATGACGATGGTCTGCGGCGGCGGCGCAATCACCGGCGCACCCGCATAGACGGGAACCGGCTCCGGTGCCGACACAGGTGCCTGGCTCTGGCCGCTGCGCACCGTGGTGGAGACCCGCAGCTGCGAGGAATTCTTCAGGTTGCCGGCCTGCTGGGCGCGCAGCCGCAGTTCCTGGATGGCGTTCATGACGTCGTTCGGATCATTGACGAAGGCGTCACCCAGAGCCCGCGTCCAGTCCGGATTGGCCGCCATCTGCGAGAGCACCGCCGGGAACATGGTCAGTGATTTCACGCTAACATCCCAGGGCTGGCGGTCCTCGGCGGCCCGCAGGATGTCACCCTTGAGCGCGGCGTTCTGTCCCAGCCACTGGTTGGCCGCGACGATCTGGTCGGGATAGGTGGAGCCGGCCAATACCTGGGCCACCAGCTTGTCGGGAAACAGCGCGATGGGCGCCACCATCTGTGACAGTTGGGCCGCCGTGGGTGGTACGTAGGCCGGCGCGCTCGCAGCAGTGGGCGTGGCCGACGCTGCCGCATTGGGCGGTGCGGTGTCGGCATTGTCCTTATTCTCGCAGGCCGAGAGTGCCAGCACGGCACTCAGGAGCGAAGCGGAAACGATGATGGCGCGATGTCTGTTTCTTGTTGTCATGATCTGGTCCTCGATCCGGCATGGATGATGGGAACGGTGGGGGGGATTGCCTGGATAGCCTTGATAACGACACGCCGCACTGCGCAGTTGACGATCAAATTGTGATGGGATGTAACGGTGCGGGCGCGTGTCATATTTCTAAGTTTGAGAGACCTGATAAAGAAAGGTTCATGCTCAAGAGGAAGGATGAAGGCTGGGGAAAATTTGACGGATCGCTGACAAATAGCTGACTGGAAGCCGCGTCCATATTGGATTCCAGCAGCATGCTGATGTCAGTGCTTTGTCAGGAAAATAAAAAAAGGCAGACCGGATCGGCCTGCCTGAAAGAACCACAAGGAGAGAAAAACTTAGTTTCCGAAGCCGGAAAAATTCCTGGAATCCACTCTCACCGGCACTCGGTCATGTAGCGCGATTCCAGCCGGGCGCGTTCGCCATATTCGATGGAGCCCGGGCCGGTCATGGTGAAGCGGCCATCACGCATGGTGCCGGGGGTGGGGTCGCGTTGCACGCTGCTCGGTTCGTTGGTGCGGGCGCGCTCGGCCTGCATGCGCAGGGTGCGGCAGGACGAGGATTCGCTGCTGGCGGCGACTTGCATCATGGCGCCACCACCGTTGCCACTGGCCGCGCCCATCCCGTTGCCGCTGGTCGATTGCAGTGCCGTGCGCACCATGGCGCGGTGCGGCGACAGGGCCTGCTCCAGCGCGCTGTCGGAGGCGGCGTAGGCGGTGTTGCTGAAGGCCGAGGCGAACACGGCCAGGGTGCCGATGGCGGCGATGCTGCACAGGGTGGACAGGGTGCGGAAGGATGGGCGCATGATGATTTCCTCGGTCAGGGTGGGGGACTTGGTCTGCTTGCCCCTTGCCTGTCTGGCGTTGGGCTGGCATGGACGTAGTCTGCGTGTGCCCGGTTGACCCAGGATGTCAGTAGCGGCCTCTAATATTTCAATTGAAACGTCAGTGCCTGGAGTCGTGTTGCCCAGCTGCCGGTCCGTGCAATGATGGTGTGCCGGATGCATGAAGTAAAATCCGTCTATTCCAACCATCCATGAGTTACGTTCATCATCATGCTGGACCGCATCCACCTCTCCATCGTCCAGGAAGTCGAGCGCCAGGGCTCGCTCACCGCTGCAGCCGGTGTCCTGCATGTGACCCAGTCGGCCCTGAGCCACAGCATGAAGAAGCTGGAGCAGCAGCTGGGTACCGACATCTGGCTAAGGGAAGGGCGTCATCTGCGTCTGACCCAGGCTGGCCAGTACCTGCTGGCGGTCGCCAACCGCGTGCTGCCGCAACTGGCCCTGGCCGAGGAAAGGCTGCGCCAGTTCGCCCAGGGCGAGCGTGGCGCCTTGCGTATCGGCATGGAATGCCATCCCTGTTATCAATGGCTGTTGAAGGTGGTGTCGCCCTATCTGGCGGCCTGGCCGGACGTGGATGTGGACGTCAAGCAGAAATTCCAGTTCGGTGGCATCGGCGCCCTGTTCGGCTACGAGATCGATCTGCTGGTCACGCCCGATCCGCTGGACAAGCCGGGTCTGGTGTTCGAACCGGTGTTCGATTACGAGCAGGTGCTGGTGGTGGCAGCCGACCATCCGCTGGCCGCGGCCGACTATGTCAAGCCACGTCAGTTGAACAATGAGGTGCTGGTGACCTATCCGGTGCCAGTGGACCGGCTCGATATCTATACCCACTTCCTGGCGCCGGCCGGAGTCGTGCCGCGCCGGCACAAGACCATCGAGACCACCGACATCATGCTGCAGATGGTCGCCAGCGGGCGCGGCGTGGCGGCCCTGCCGCGCTGGCTGGTGCTGGAGTACGCGGAACAGATGGCGGTGGTACCGGTGCGCCTGGGCAAGCAGGGTATTGCCAAGCACATCTACCTGGGTGCGCGCGAAAGCGATGTCGACATCGACTACCTGCGCGCCTTCATCGAAGAAGCGCGCCAGGCGCAGGCCTGAGGGGATCGTCAACTGGTCCGGGTCACCTTGTTGAGGTGGCGCGGCCGGTCCGCATCCATGCCCCGTGCCGCCGACAATTGCGCCGCCATCACGTAGAAGGCCTGGATGGCGACGATCGGGTCCAGGTCCGGCGTGGCCGCCACCGGCAGGGTGAGGTCACGCTCCACCACGTCCTGCGGCGCGGCCAGCAGCACCCTGGCACCGCGCACGCGCATCTCGGCCGCCAGCGCCAGCATGCCGGCCTGGGCCGGACCGCGAGGGGCGAACATCAGCAACGGATACCCCTCCTCGATGAGCGCCATCGGCCCGTGCTTGATCTCGGCGCCGCTGAAGGCTTCGGCCTGGATGGCGCAGGTCTCCTTACACTTGAGCGCGGCCTCCAGCGCCAGCGGGAAGCCGGTGCCACGCCCCACCACCATGATGCGACTGGCCGGCGCCAGCACCTCGATCGCTTCTGACCAGTCGCATCGGGTGGCCGTCTCCAGGGCTTGCGGCAACTGCCCCAGAGCGTCCAGCAGCGCGGCGTCGTCCTGCCAGTGCGCCGTCAGCAGGGCGCCGGCCACCAGGCTGGCGATGAAGCTCTTGGTGGCGGCCACGCTCGACTCCACGCCCGCATGCAGCGGCATGCTCCACTCGGCCGCCGTCGCCAGCGGTGAATCGGCATGGTTGACCAGCGCCACCGTGGTGGCGCCATGGGCGCGGAAATAGCGCAGCGGTTCCACCACATCCGGGCTCTGTCCCGACTGCGAGATGGCGATGGCCAGTGCGTTGCGCACCTGCAGTGGCGCCTGGTTCAGGGTCACCAGCGACATCGGCAGCGAGGCCACGATATGCCCCAGGCGCGCCATGACGAGGTAGGCGCAATAGGCGGCCGCATGATCCGAGCTGCCACGCGCCACCGTGACCACGTTGGTGGGCGGTGTGGCCCGCAGGCGGGCGCCCAGTTCGGCATAGCGCTGCTGGTCGCGGGTCAGCTGCTGCGCCACATGGCGGGTGGCCGAACGGGCTTCTTCAAGCATCAGCGAGGTCAATCTCTTCTCCTTCCACATAGACAGCCTTGATGGCGAAATGCCGGTCCAGCACCACCACGTCGGCATGGCAACCGGTGGCCAGGCGGCCACGGTCGGACAGGCCCAGATAATCGGCGGCATAGGTCGAGGTGCGTAGCGAGGCTTCGGCCACGTCCATGCCCAGTGCGATCAGGTTGCGCAGCGCCTGGTCCATGGTCAGCACGCTGCCGGCCAGGGTGCCGTCATCCAGTCGCACGCCGCCGGCGCACTTGTGTACTACCTGCCGGCCCAGCGCATAGTCGCCATCGGGCATGCCGGCGGCGGCCGTGGAATCGGTCACGCAGAACAGGCGCGGGATGGCACGCAGGGCGGAGCGGATGGCACCCGGGTGGACATGCAGTAGATCGGGAATCAGTTCGGCATAGGTGGCATGTGCCAGCGCCGCGCCCACCATGCCGGGGGCGCGGTGATGGAAGCCGCTCATGGCATTGAACAGGTGGGTGAAGCCCGAGGCACCGTGTGCCAGTGCGGCCACGCCATCGTCATAGCTGCCGGCGGTATGGCCGATCTGCACCTTCATGCCGCGATGGGCCAGCTTGCAGACCAGCTTCAGGTGACCATCCACCTCGGGGGCGATGGTGATGAGCTTGAGCGGCGCCAGGCTGTTGAGGTAATCGACCTGCTCCAGCGAGGCCTCGATGGCAAAGTCGGGTTGCGCACCCAGCTTGCCGGGATTGATGTACGGCCCCTCCAGATGCACCCCCAGCACCCGCGCCTGCCCTGGCTGGCGGCTGCCGCAGGCGTCGGCGATGGCGCGCAGGGCCACTTCCAGTTCCTCCAGCGGCGCCGTCATGGTGGTGGCGAGGAGGCTGGTGGTGCCGTGCCGCGCATGCAGGCGCGACAGCACCTGTACCGCATCGCCGCCTTCCATCACGTCGCGCCCGCCACCACCGTGCACGTGCAGGTCGATGAAGCCGGGCAGGATGTAGTCGCCCTCGTCGATGACGCGTGGTTCACGTCGCAGCGGCCGGCCGTCGATGGCGCGGATGCGCTGGTCGAAGACCATGTTGCCCTGGATCCAGCCCTGCGGGGTCAGCACGTTGCCGTGCAGTTGGGTCGGTGCGTTCATGCCGGGGTTTCCTTTGGGTTTTTCGCTGGGTTCTTCTGTTGCTGCCAGGCGCGTTGCGCCAGCAGCAGCGCGCCGCCGGCGGCATCGGCTTGCTCCGGGACGATGCGCGCCTGCAGGCGGTGCTCGAGGTAGGGTTGCAAGGCCGCCGCCAGTCCGCCGCACAGCGCCAGCGGCAGGCGCTGCGCCGGATCGAGGGTGGCGATCATCAGGCTGATCTCGGCTGCTGCCGCCTGCAGGATGTCGCGGGCTGCCGCATCCTGCGCAGCATGCATGACCACCGGCCGGGCAGCGCGGGCAAAGGCCGCCTGGTCGGCCCGGGCCAGCCAGTCCAGCAAGGTGGCGCGTTCTTCGTTGGCCGTGGTGGGGGGGAGTTCGGTGCGACACAGTGCCAGCACCGCCTCGGCCAGGGGGCCACGGGCAGCGCGGCCATCCAGTGCGAGCTGGGCGTGATGCAGGGCGCGCAAGCCCATCCAGGCGCCACTGCCGTCATCGCCGCTGGGAAATCCCCAGCCGTCGACGATGCGGCGGCTGCCGTCGGTGTCCAGGGCCAGCCCGATGGTACCGGTGCCGACCGCGACGATGGCGCCAGGCGCTCCGCCATGCGCACCCAGTAGTGTGGCCACGCCATCGTTGACGATTTCCAGCGCGCCGAAGGCCGGCGCCATGGCGCGGAAGTCGGCCGACCACTGTGCCACGTTCTCGCCGGCGATGCCGATACCGACCGCCAGCGCCGCATTGTCCGGGCGCACCAGGGCGGCTTGCACAAAGACACGTTCGATGGTCTGGCCGATCACCTGCCAGGCCTTGGCCGCGCCGTTGCGCAGCGCCGAGCCGGCGCCGCTGGCTTCCTGCAGCACGCGGCCCTCGGGCGTGGCCAGCCGCACCAGGGTCTTGCTGCCGCCGCCGTCCACCCCGATCAGGTAGGCAATGCCGTCCATGGTTCAGGCCTCGTCCAGGCGACGCGCCGATTGCAGGTTGCCCGGTTGACGCCGGCGCAGGGCCTGGCCCTGGGCATCGAAGAGATGGAAGGCCTGGCTCTGGACCGACAGCGCTACCTGCTCGCCGATGCGCACACTGCGGTTGCCGTCGCCGCGCACCACGATGTCATGGTCGCCGTCCAGGCTGACGTAGAGGAAGTTGGCTTCGCCCAGGTGTTCCACCAGGTTGACCACGCCGCGCAGCGGCTGGCCGTCACCCAGGCCCTCGCGGATCTGTTCGGCGCGCAGGCCCAGCGTGACCGCCTCGCCGACCTGTACCCCGGTGGGGTCGACATCGGCCAGCAGTCGTAGCCCGCCGGCGATTTCCACCTGTACGCCGCGATCGTCACAACGGGTGACCACGCCCTGGAAGAAATTCATCTTCGGTGAACCGATGAAGCCGGCCACGAACAGGTTCTGCGGCTGCTGGTAAAGCTCCAGCGGCGTGCCGGCCTGCTGGATGCGGCCCTCGTGCATGACCACGATCTTGTCGCCCAGGGTCATGGCTTCCACCTGGTCGTGGGTCACGTAGACGATGGTGGCCGCCAGTTGGCGGTGCAGCTTGGCGATCTCCAGCCGAGTCTGCACCCGCAGCGCCGCGTCCAAGTTCGACAGCGGCTCGTCGAACAGGAACAGGCGCGGCTGGCGCACGATGGCGCGGCCGATGGCCACGCGCTGGCGTTGCCCGCCCGAGAGCTCGCGCGGCAGGCGCTGCAGCAGGTGATCGATCTTCAGTATCGAGGCCGCATGGCGGATGCGGCGGTCGATCTCGCTCTTGCTGTTGCCGGCCACCTTCAGGCCGAAGGCCATGTTCTTGTACACGTTCATGTGCGGATACAGCGCATAGCTCTGGAAGACCATGGCGATGCCACGCTCGGCCGGTGGCAGGTGGTTGACCACCTGGCCGCCGATGGCCAGTTCGCCGCCGCTGATCTCTTCCAGCCCGCACAGCATGCGCAGCAGGGTCGATTTGCCGCAGCCGGACGGCCCGACCAGTACGCAGAATTCGCCATCGCGGATATCGAGGTTCAGCCCGGCCAGCACATCGGCGCGGCCGTCGTAGGTCTTGCGCAGTTGCTTGATGTTGACGTGTGCCATGAGGTCTCCTTTGGATTATTTGACGGCGCCCGAGGTCAGGCCGCGGATCAGCTGGCGCGAGAAGGCCATGTACAGCAACAGCACCGGGATGACTGCCATCGACAGCGCAGCCAGCACCGAATTCCAGTCGGTGGCGTATTGCCCGATGAACTGCTGCACCCCCAGCGTGACAGTGCGGGTGTCTTCCCCGGGGGCGAGGATGAGCGGGAACCACAGATCGTTCCAGGCCGGGATCATGGTGAACACCGCCACGGTCGCAATGGCCGGGCGCAGCAGCGGCAGGATCACGCCGAAGAAGATGCCCAGCTCGCCCACACCATCGCAGCGCGCCGCATCCTTGAGCTCGCCCGGGATCTGGCGCATGAACTCGGACAGGATCATCACCGCCAGCGGCAATCCCTGCGCGGTATAGACCAGCACCAGGGCGGTCCGGGTGTTGATCAGGTCCAGTGCCACCACCAGCTGCAGGATGGAGACCGTGCCTAGCCGGATCGGGATCATGATGCCGACGGCGATGAAGAAGTTCAGCGCGCGGTTGCCGAAGAAACGGTACTCGGTCAGCGCCCAGGCCGCCATTGCGCCGAACAGCACGATCAGCACCAGCGCCGCCACGGTGACCACCAGGCTGTTGCCGAAGTAGAGCAGGAAGTGGGTGCCGGCCAGCACCTTCTGGAAGCCCGCGAAGGTCAGCGTCTCGGCCGTGGGCAGGGCCATCGGGCCTTCGAAGATGGCGTTGCGGGTCTTGACCGAGTTGATCAGGATCAGCGCAATCGGAAACAGCGCAATCACCGCATACAGGCACAGCACCACATGTACCCAGAGATGACCGGCGGTGCCGAAGCTGCGTTGGATCAGCGTGGGTTTGCGCATGGTGTGGGGAGCGGTGGAAAGTGGGGAACGTGGGGAGGATGGGGAAGAAGCCAGCATGTCGTCATCCTCCCCTCACATCGCATAGCGCGTCAGGCGCCGCTGCACCATCACGAAATACGCGCCCACGCCACCCAGGATCACCAGGAACATCAGCGTGGCCACCGCCGCGCCCATGGTGGGGCTGCCGATCTGCGCCTGGTAGCCGAAGAAGGTGCGATAGAAGTAGGTCCCCAGCAGGTCGGAGGCGTAGTTGGGGCCGGCCAGCGCGCCCTTGACCGAGTAGATCAGGTCGAAGGCGTTGAAGTTGGCCACGAAGGTGAGGATGGTCACCAGCCCCAGGGTCGGATAGATCAGCGGCAGCTTGATCTGCCAGAAGATGCGCATGGCGCTGGCACCCTCGGCGTGGGCGGCTTCCAGCACTTCTTCGGGCACCGCCAGCAGGGCGGCGTAGATCAGCATCATGGGAATGCCCACGTATTGCCATACCGAGATCAGCGAGAGGGTCACCAGGGCGGTGGATTCCTGACCCAGCCAGGGCGCGAACCAGTCGGCCAGGCCGACCAGGCCGAGCAGCTTTTCGCCCACGCCCCACAGCGGCGAGAGGATCAGCTGCCAGATGAAGCCGATGATGACCACCGACAACAGCGTGGGCAGGAAGATCAGCGTGCGATAGGTGCGCGCCCCGCGCAGGCCCTTGAGGCTGAACAGCGTCGCCAGCAGCAGGCCGATGGGGTTCTGCAGCAGCATGTGCAGGCAGAAGAACTTGACGTTGTTCCACATGGCATTCCAGAAGGCGGCCGACCAGTCGGGGTCGAACAGGATGGTGCGGTAGTTGTCCAGCCCCACGAAGCTGCGCACCCCGGCATCATTGGCGGTATAGAAGCCCAGGCGCAGGGTGTCCAGCAGGGGCAGGGCGCTGAAGAGCGCGTAGATCAGCACGGCCGGCGCGAGCAGCACCGCCAGTTGCCAGGCGCGGATGGTTTTCATGGGTCTCCTGTTCCTGAAGGGGGAGCGCGGACATCTACTCCCGTTCGGACTGAGTAGGCCCGCGAGGGCCGTATCGAAGGCGCGCGGACGGTGCGCCCTTCGACGGGCTCAGATCAGGCTTCGATACGCGGCGTTGCCGCTACTCAGCCCGAACGGGCGGGCACTGCTTACCTCAGTGAAGCAGCCTTACTGCTGCGGCTTGTACCACTTGGCAAAGCCGGCCTGGATCTTGGCGGCCGCATCCTGCGGCGTGAGCTTGCCGTTGAGCACCTGGGCGTTGACGTTCCACATCTCGTTTTCCATGCTCGGCGTGCCACGGTTGAGGATCTGCGAATTGACCCGGATGGTGGAAGCGCAGTTCTTGCGCCAGCCCATCATCTGCTTGGCAATCGGGTCCTTCACCGAGATCAGGTGGTTCGACAGCGAGAAGAAGCCGGTGACCTTGTTGGTATAGAGATCGGCGAATTCCTGCGAGCCCAGCCAGGCCAGGAACTTGTAGGCGTCTTCCTTGTTCCTGGACTTCCTGTTGATGCCCATGCCGATGTCGTTGTGGTCGGAGATGTAGCAGGCATCACCGTTCTTGGGCACCGGTGGCGGGAAGGCGGCGAAGTCCATCTTGCCGTTGAAGTAGGCGATATCCCAGGAGCCGGCCGGATACACCGCGCCCTTGCCGAGCGCGAACATGTTCTGGCTGTCGCTGTAGGTCTGGGCCGAGGCGCCCTTGGGCAGGTACTTGCCGAGCCTGGCTTCATACTCCCAGGCGGCCACGAATTGCGGATCGGTGAATTTGGCACGGCCGGCGATGAGTGCCTTGCGGCCTTCCTCGCCCTTCCAGTAGTTGGGGCCGATGCCGGTGAACAGCACCTGGTGCGATTCCCACTGTTCTGCCGTGCCCATCACCAGCGGCGCGTACTTGCCGTTGGCCTTGACGGTATCGAGCAGCTTGAAGAACTCGGCCTCGGTCTTGGGCGGTTCCAGGTTCAGTTCCTTGAAGATCTTGGTGTTGTAGAAGAAGCCGTGGATCACCGAGGCCATCGGCATGCAGAAGGTGTCCTTCCCATCATCGGTCTGCCAGGCGGCCTTGGCGGCCGGTGCGAAGTATTCCATGCCGGGTTTGCCGTCCAGCTTTTCCAGGTGGCCCTTGTTGTAGAGCGAGAGCGAGACATCGAAGGGGCGGCAGGCCACCAGGTCACCGGCCGTGCCGCCGGCCAGGCGCGCGGCCAGGCTGGAATCGTATTCGGTCGGGGCGGTGGGCGAGAACTTTACGGTGATGCCGGGATTGCTGCGCTGGAAGGCGGGGATCAGTACTTCCTGCCACAGCGGCAGGTCGTCCACGCGCCAGCTTTCGATGGTCAGCGTACCGGCCTGGGTGTGCGCGGCACCGAGGCCGCCGGCCAGGCCCAGGGCGAGGGCGCAGGCGGCCAGCAGTGGACGGCGCGGGATGAGGGAAAAACGACCAGGCTTTTTTTCGGTCTGCATCTTGGGTCTCCTTGGTGTTGTGGGGATCGCCGCACGCCAGCCGCGACGAAACGCCGTGACAGTAGCAGCGCCGATCATGTGATGCCAGCAACGGTGCCAGGACCCTTGAAGTATTTTTAAGTTGTTGATTTAAAAGAATAATTTAAGGATGGGCAGGATTCTTGCCATTACATATCCTTACATGGCCTGCAGCATCTGCAGGCGGTCTGGACGTCGAGGCAAGGGACAGTGATGCGCAGCATTGGCGCTGGCCTGTGGATAAGATAAGCAGAGCAAGGCTTACGTTTCTTAACAAGAGATAAACCGGCTTCATGCTTCGCAAGGCAGGATCGGGCTCCCGCCGGGGCGCATGCAAATTGCGCATTGGCATGCACCCGGCTATAGTCTCTCCCGGTTTGGAGACACGCACCCCATGAAAAAAAAGAAACGGCCCGCGAATGCACGCACCGGCCCGGCCACCTGCTGGCCGGCCCTGCTGTGTCTGCTCGCGCTATGGCTGGGCTGGGGGTGGAATGGGGCGCAGGCGCAGTCGCTGCCACTGTCGAGCTCCGGCCCGGCTTCCGGCGTATCGCTATCCTCCTCGTCATCCTCATCCTCACCTTCACCGGTCCCGCCGTCCTCCGGTGGCGGCTCCCTGCAGGTGCTGCACTGGTGGACCTCGGCCAGCGAGCGCCAGGCCATCAACGTGGTGGTCAACCAGCTGGCGAAACAGGATATCCAGTGGCGCGACGTCGCCATTCCCGGCGGCGCCGGCATGGGCGCGGCCAAGGTCCTGAAGAGCATGGTGCTGGCCAACCGCGCCCCCGAAGTGACACAACTCAACGGCGTGGTCTTCGGCGAATGGGCCGACCTGGGTCTGCTGCTGGAGCTGGACAATGTGGCCGTGCAGGGCGCTTGGGAAAAGCAGATGTTCCCTACCGTCTGGTCGCTGCTCAACAACCATGGCCACGTGGTGGCGGCGCCGCTGGGCATCCACCGCATCAATTCCTTGTTCTACAACACCGCCGTCTTCAAGCGCTACAACCTGAGCCCGCCCAAGACCTGGGACGACTTCGACCAGATCGTCAAGAAGCTGCAGGGCAGCGGCATCACGCCGCTGGCGCAGAGCGCCGAAGCGTGGCAACTGGCCACCCTGTTCGAGAACCTGGCGCTGGCCGAGAGCGGCCCGGCCTACTACCGGAGGCTGTTCGTGGAGATGAGCCCGGCGGCCTATCTGGATGCGCGCATGCTGCATATCCTCAAGCGCCTGCGCGGACTGTCGGCGGCGATGGCGCAGCCGGTGCGCGAGCGCCCCTGGACCGAGGTGGCGCGCAGCATGGTCAGCGGCGAGGCGGCCATGCTCATCATGGGTGACTGGGCCAAGGGCGAGCTCAATGCCTGGGGCATGGAAGTGGACCAGCAGTTCGGCTGCGCCCCGGTCCCCGGCACGGGAGATTTCCACCTCTACAGTACCGACACCCTGGCCATGTTCGCCGGCAACTACGCGCACCAGGCGGTGCAGGAAACCCTGGCGCGGTTGACCATGTCGCCGGCGGTGCAGTCCGAATACAATAGGATCAAGGGTTCGATCCCCGTGCTGCGCGCGGCCGACCCGCACATGGACCGCTGCGCCAGGGATTCCTGGCGCGCCTTCAGCAAGGGTCCGGCCTGGCAGGCGCCCAGCCTGGTGCACCGCATGGCCACCGACGACACCACCAAGGATGCCATCGTGTCCGAGGTGCAGCGCTTCTTCCTGGACCGCAGCATCAGCGAAGAACAGACACAGAAACGACTTGCAGCGATTGCGCGCACCCTGTCGCGCAATCGCAATGATTAGGCTCATCGCATCCACGGATGTGAAATGAGTTCCAGGAAACACGGAGATGGAGCAGCAATATGACGCGCAAGATATTGATCGTCGACGATGACCAGAAGACCCGCACGCTCTTGAAGGCCTATCTGGAAAAGAACCAGTACGAGGTCCGTCTGGCCCATGACGGCGCAGCCTTCATGACCGAGTTCCAGCGCTTTGCCGACGAGCTCTCGCTGGTGATCCTGGATGTGATGCTGCCCGATACCGACGGCTTCGCCCTGTGCAAGGCGGTGCGTCGCAAGTCCAATGTGCCGGTCATCATGCTCACCGCCAGTTCGGACGAGACCGACCGCGTGGTCGGGCTGGAACTGGGTGCCGACGATTACATCGCCAAGCCCTACAGCCCACGCGAGCTGCTGGCACGCATCAAGGCGATCCACCGCCGCATCGGCATCGACAGTAGTGCCGCGCCGCGCTACTACCGCTTCTCGGGCTTCACGCTCGACACGGTGGAGCGCACCCTCACCGACAGTGCGGGCGCCATCGTGGCCCTGACCGGCATGGACTACCAGTTGCTGAAGTATTTCGTCGAACATCCCGGCGACGTGCTGGACCGCAACGTGCTGTGCGAAGAAACGCGCGGACGCGACGCCGGCCCGTTGGACCGTTCACTGGACGTGCAGATCAGCAAGCTGCGCCTGCGCCTGAACGATGGTGGCCGCCAGCCGCACCTGATCAAGACCGTGCGCGGTGCCGGCTATGTCTTCTCGGCCGACGTCAGTGCCGCAGCCGCCTGAGAGCGCGGCGCCGGAGACGGCGCTGGCGCCTCCGGATGCAGCAGAGGAGACCCGCTCACCCAGCCTGCGCGGTCGCCTGGCCGCGCTGCTGGACTGGATGCTGCCGGATTCCCTGTTGGGCCGGCTGTCGGTGGTGATGATCTTCGGCGTGCTGGTCACGCAGGTGGCCGGCGGCCTGATCTGGGACATCCAGCTCCGCAGCAAGTCCGAGGCCGAGACCCGCGTGGCCGCGCAGCACCTGGCTCACAGCGCGGCCTCGGCGATCCGCTACTTCATGACCCTGCCGCCCAACTATCGTCCGCTGATGATCCAGCAATTGCGCGAGATGGGCGGTACCCGCTTCTTCATCAATGCCAACAGCAGCGCGGTGCCGGTCAAGTCCATCGGCGAGAGCCGCCTGGCCAACCTAGCCATCGAGGTGACCGCGCAGACCCTGCGCGAAGACCTGCCCTTCCTGCCCGAAGCCCGGCTGGCCTTTGCCTGGCCGGACGGCCTGCCGGTGGCCAGCGATGGCCTCACCGTCAACGACCTGCCCGACAACTGGGTGCAGCACATCCTGCTGACCAAGCCCAACTCGGCGCCGGTGCTGGTGATCCAGATGCAGGTGGAAAGCGGGCGCTGGATCTACCTGGCCGCGCTGATGCCCAACCCCTACTTCCTCGACAGCGACAATCCGCTCTGGCTGGACCGGCTGGTGCTGCAGGGCCTGTCGCTGGCGGCGATCCTGCTGCTGACCATCCTGGTGGTGCGCTGGACCACGCGCCCGCTGGCCGCGCTGGCCGACGCCGCAGAAGCCTTCGGCAAGGGCGAGACCGTGCCCAGCCTGCCCGGCACCGGCAGCCGCGAATACGTCAAGACTGCGCGCGCCTTCTCCGGCATGCGCGAACGTATCAAGCGCTATCTCGAAGATCGCGAGCGTCTGTTCGTCTCCATCTCGCATGACCTGCGCACCCCTATCACGCGACTGAAACTGCGCACCGAGCTCATGGATGACGACGCCATGCGCACCGATTTCCATGACGACCTCGACGAGCTGGACATGATGGTCAAGGGCGCCCTGCAATCGGTGAAGGACAGCGACATCCACGAGAACCGCACCGAGGTCCGCCTCGATGCGCTGGTGCTGCGCATGATCCGCGACGCCCGGCTGGCCGGCCACGAGATCGCCTTCACACCCTCCGGCATCAATGTCATGGCCAAGCCGCTGGCCTTGAAGCGCGCCATCGGCAACCTGTTCGACAATGCCTTGTACTACGGCCAGAAGGTCGAGATCAGCATTCGTCCCTCGGCCGGTGCCGACGGCGATCTGGTGGAAATCGAGATTCGCGACCACGGTCCCGGCGTGCCGGAAGACGCCATGCGCACCCTGTTCCAGCCCTATGTGCGACTGGAGCATGGGCGTGCCCAGAACAGCGGTGGCATGGGGCTGGGCCTGGGCATCTCGCGCAACATCGTGCAGGCCCATGGTGGTGAACTGCTGCTGCGCAACCATCCGGAAGGCGGCCTTGCCGCCACCATCATCCTGCCGGCCCGCTGATCGGTCGGCGCGAAGGCGGGAACGGGCCGGTAGATTGATCAGTCAGATAGATCAATCGCATCGAAATATTGCATTTAATGAATAAGCGACGGAAGTGTAGACTTCTGCGCACCACCGTGGTCAACCCCTCAATCCCTACAGTGGAACTTCCCCAAGGAGACTCATGAGCTATATCGCCGAACCCTCCCGCTACGATGGCCGCATGCCCTATCGCCGCACCGGCCGCAGCGGCCTGCTGCTGCCCGCCGTGTCGCTGGGCCTGTGGCAGAACTTCGGTGGCGTCGACAACTTCGAGACCGGCCGCGCCGTATTGCGCCGCGCCTTCGACCGAGGCGTTACCCACTTCGACCTGGCCAACAACTACGGCCCGCCGGCCGGTTCCGCCGAAGAGAACTTCGGCCGCTACATGGCCAAGGATTTCGCCCCCTATCGCGACGAACTGGTCATCTCCAGCAAGGCTGGCTGGCAGATGTGGCCCGGCCCGTATGGCGGTCCCAGCGGCGCGCGCAAGCACCTGATCGCCAGTTGCGAACAGAGCCTCAAGCGCATGGGCCTGGAGTATGTGGACATCTTCTATTCGCACCGGGTCGATGCCGACACCCCGCTGGAAGAGACCATGGGCGCGCTGGCCCACCTGCATCGCCAGGGCAAGGCGCTGTATGTGGGCATTTCTTCCTATTCGCCCGAGCTGACCCGCAAGGCTGCCGCCATCCTCAAGAGCGAAGGCGTGCCATTGCTGATCCACCAGCCCAACTATTCCATGCTCAACCGCAGTATCGAACAGGGGCTGTTGCCGGCGCTGGAAGAGCTGGGCGTGGGCTGCATCGGCTTCTCGCCGCTGGCGCAGGGCCTGTTGACCTCCAAGTACCTGGCCGGCGTGCCGGAAGGCGCTCGCGTCACGCGTGCGCCTTCGCTGCCGCAGCGCATGCTGTCGGAAGACAACCTGGCGCGCATCCGTGCCTTGAACGAGCTCGCCAGCCAGCGCGGCCAGACCCTGGCGCAGATGGCGATCGCCTGGGTATTGCGCGATGCGCGCGTCACCTCGGCACTGATCGGTGCGCGCACCGTGGAGCAGCTGGATGATTCGCTGGATGCCGTGAAGAAGCTGGACTTCAGCGCCGATGAACTGGCCCGCATCGACAGTCATGCCACCGATGGCGATGTCGATCTGTGGAAGGTGTCGTCGTCCATTACCTGAGCCCGGCGTGCAAGGGTGGGAGCCGGGAAGCCTGTGCCGTCATCGCGGCACGGGCTTTTTTCATGAGCGCTCGCCGGGCTCGGCGTCTTCTGTGCGTTCCGGGCGCGACCACATCCAGGCCGCGCCCAGGGCCATGCCCAGCGTGGCCAGCACGATCACCCAGTGGCGCTTGACCGTAAAGAGCATGATCACCAGGCACAGGCTCATCATCAGCGAGGCACTGATCTTGGCGCGCCGCGCCACCACCCGGCCATGGCGCCAGTTGTGGATCATCGGGCCGAACAGGCGATGCTGTTCCAGCCAGCGCTGCAGCCGCGGCGAACCACGGCCGGCGGCCCAGGCCGAGAGCAGCACGAACTCGGTGGTAGGGATACCCGGGATGAAGATGGCGATGATGCCGATGCCCAGGCTGGCATAGGCCAGCAGCAGCCATAGCCAGCGCGTGCGCGGTGGCGCCAGCGAGCTGGCGTTGGGGGAGCGTTCTTCAGGAGCGGCGTCCTGCCGCGGATCCGGAGCCGGATGGTCCACGTTGCCTCAATCCAGCGCGAAATGGCGCCTGAGCAACAGGCCGAAGCGTTCGAACGCCGCCGTCGCGCCGGCCACCACGGCATCCTGCTCGGCCGCTGTCAGCTCGCTGGCATCGAGAAAGCCGACGAAGCGACGCCAGGCCAGCGCCCGGCCTTCCGGATAGGCCGCCAGGTGGCGTGCGCCGAAGTGTTCGGACAGGCCCAGCTTGTCCTGGACTTCCTTCAACAGGAAGGCCGCACCCAGGGTCGATCCTTCCGATACGTAGAGCCAGCCCCAGGCTTGCGGCAACCGTACCGAGGCGGTGGCGATGGTCACCTCACCCGGTGCTGCCTGCAGGTCGGCCAGATCGGCGAGTGCCGCCGCTTCGCGACCGCGTACCTGCAGATCGGGCAGGGCGGCCTGCAGACCGGGGTCATCGAAGAGGTGCTCGACGTCGCGCTGGAAATGATATTGCGCCGCCACGAAGCGGCTGTAACGCAGGCGATCGGAAAATGGCTGCGCCCTTTCCATGAGCGCGTGCATCTGCTGGTGCAGATCGGCGGTCTCGGACTTCAGGCGCGCCGACAGCGGTGCGGGGTGGGGAGTGACTGGATTCATCGATGGTCAGGACTGGTCAGGCGCGGCACAGGGAGGAGTGGCTGGCGGACCGTCCTGGAAGGGCGGAGAGGGCTGACGGCAGTGCCCATTCTAACCCAAAGCGCCAGCAGGGCTGTGGGCTGGCGGCCGGGCAGGTGAGCAACGCTCAAGTAACGGGAGAAACTGCCGTTGACAAGCAACGCGCTGCAATTTATACCGACTGCATCGCACATGACCGGTCTCCGCTCTCGCCAATGGCGGGCGATCGATTGTCCTCAGGTAACAGATTGCCCGCGACCGAGCCGGTTGCTCGAAGGCGACACCCACAGGACCGCGACTGCAGACGCGCGCGGGTCCGGATCGGCAGCATGGTCCGGGCTTCTCTTGCATCTCTTCAATGCGACGAATGGGGGTCGACCAATGAAATTCAAGGATATCAAGATCAGCGTGCGCCTGGCCGCATGCTTTGCCATATTGATCGGCGTCATGTGCCTGATCACCGGCGTGGGCATGCAAAGCCTCAACAGCATCAGCAAGGCCTCCCGGATGGTGGTGGAGGACCGCTATGTCAAGATTTCGCTGGTGATGGAAATCCGCGAGAACGTCAACTCGGCTGCCCGCAACCTGCGCAATGCCTTGCTGGCGCGCAATCCCGAGGAAGCCACCCGCTACCTTGATCGCGGTGCGGCCAACACCGCCAAGACCACCCAAGCGCTGGCCGATGTCGAGAAGATGGTCGGCACCGCGCGTGGCAAGGAGTTGATGAAATCCATCCAGGATGCGCGTGCGGCCTACAACACGCCACGCGACAAGCTGCGAGAGCTGATCCGCCAGCAAAAGAAGGAGGAGGCCACCGAGGTCCTCTTCACCGAAGTGATACCGGCGCAGGACCGTTACTTCGACGTGCTCAACGAATTCGTCGCCTTCCAGAAGACCCTGATGGACGACAGCGTCGTCGAGAGCCAGAACACCACCAGCTCGGCCATTGCGCTGATGCTGGAACTCTCGGGCGTGGCCATCATCCTGTGCGTGATCGCCGCCTGGCTGGTGACGCGCTCCATCACGCGGCCGCTGAACGAGGCGGTCAACGTCGCCAGCGCCGTGGCCCAGGGCGACCTGACCGTGCAGATTGCCGATACCAGCAAGGATGAAACCGGGATGCTGCTGGCCTCGCTCAAGACCATGAACCAGAACCTGCATCGCATCGTCAGCGAAGTCCGCACCGGCACCGACACCATCAATACCGCTTCTTCCGAGATCGCCACCGGCAACCTGGACCTGTCCTCCCGCACCGAGGAACAGGCTGGTGCGCTGGAAGAGACCGCCTCGGCCATGGAAGAACTGACGTCCACCGTCAAGCAGAACGCCGACAATGCGCGCCAGGCCAACCAGCTGGCCGCGACAGCCTCGGAGGTCGCCGTGCAGGGCGGCAGCGTGGTCGGCCAGGTGGTGCAGACCATGGGCGAGATCAATGACGCATCCCGCAAGATCGTGGACATCATCAGCGTGATCGACGGCATCGCCTTCCAGACCAATATCCTGGCCTTGAATGCGGCGGTGGAAGCGGCCCGGGCCGGCGAGCAGGGACGCGGCTTTGCGGTGGTGGCCTCGGAAGTGCGCACGCTGGCCCAGCGCAGCGCCTCGGCGGCCAAGGAAATCAAGGCCCTCATCGACGACTCGGTGGCCCGCGTGGACAACGGCAGCCGGCTGGTGGAACAGGCCGGCAGTACCATGAGCGAGGTAGTGGCCAGTGTCAGGCGGGTGACCGACGTGGTGGCCGAGATTTCGGCGGCCAGCCATGAGCAGAGCGATGGTATCGAACAGATCAACCACGCCATCGTGCAGATGGATGAAGTGACCCAGCAGAACGCCGCGCTGGTGGAGCAGGCCGCGGCCGCCGCGCAATCGTTGCAGGAGCAGTCGGTCCGCCTGAGCGAAACGGTGGGTGTCTTCAAGCTCAGCAGCAGCGATGCCCCGCGCGCGCAAGCCACACGCAAGCCGCTGGCCCCCAGGCCTGCGACGACCGCCCGCCCGGCGGCCAAAACAGGGCAGGCAGCAGCACCGGCTGCGACATCGCCTGCAGCGGCAACTGCGGCAACTGCGACACCCCCTGCCTTGCCGGCGGCCAGCACCAAGTCCAGTGCCAAGGCCAGTGCCAAGGCCGGTAGCAAGGCCATGACTGCCGACGACGGGGATTGGGAACAGTTCTGAGAGGCGTCGCTATGCCAACGGCTCCTGCGCCTGTGTGGCCAGGAGCCGCGTCTCAGGTCCGCAACTCCACCACGCCCGGAAACGTGATTCGTACCACCAGCCCGTTGCCCCGCAGCGGAGTTGCCAGTGTGACGCTGGCGCAGTGCATGGCCGCAATCTCGCGCACGATGGACAGCCCCAGGCCGGTACCGCCGGGATTGACGTGCTGGGTCGCGCCGGCACGGTAGAAGGGTTCGAACACGCGCTCACGCTCGGCCTCGGCAATGCCGGGGCCGTCGTCTTCCACTTCCAGCAGCGCACCGGTGGGCTGTCCCGCTGCACTGGCGGCCCGCACCCGCAGGATGACGTGACCGCCTGGCGGGGTGTAGCGGATCGCATTGTCCAGCAGGTTCACCATCAATTCGTGCAGCAGCAGGGCATTGGCCTGGATGCCGATGTCGCCCTCTTCCTCGAAGGCCAGGGCGATGTCACGCAGCACCGCCTGCTGCGACAGTTCCAGCGCCACCTGGCGCGCCGCATCGGTGAGCGAGACGCGCATGGTGCCGCCTTCGGCCGCGCCGTGTTCGGCACGCGCCAGGGTCAGCAGGCGATTGGCCAGATGCACGGCCGAGTCGGTGGTGCGCGCCATGCCCTCGACCAGGTCGCGCAGTTCGCCGGCATCGAGGCGCTCACGACGCAGTTCGCGCAGGGTCAGTTCGGATTGCGTCTTCAAGACCGTCAAAGGCGTGCGCAACTGGTGCGAGGCATCGGCGATGAAGCGGCGTTGCCCGCTGATGAGGGCCTGCAAGCGGTCCATGTAACCATTCATGGCCTGTACCAGCGGACGCATTTCCTTGTGCACCAGCGCCGGATCGAAGCCGGACAGGTCGGTTGGCGCGCGCGACTCCACCTCCCCCTTCAACTGCATCACCGGCCGCAGCACGAAACGCACCGCGAACCACACCAGCAGCGCGGCCACCGATACCAGCGTGCCTTGCCGCCAGAGCGTGTCGAACAGGATCTTGCGCGTCATGCCGTTGCGTCCCTCCATGGTCTCGCCGACCTGGATCAGGGCGATGCCACGCATGCTGTCGTCATACACAGGCTGCAGCAGGGCAGCGATGCGGATCGGTTGCTCGTGGTAGTCCGCCTGGTAGAAGCGCACCAGGGCCGGATAGACTTCCGAGCGCTTGACATTGGCCGGCACCGGCGGCAGGTCGTCGTAGCCCGACACCAGCTCACCCTTCAAGCCGGTGACCTTGTAGTAGATGCGGCCCAGGTTGTCGGTCTCGAAACTGTCCAGCGCCACATAGGGCACATCGGCCGTGACGTGACCATCGACGATGGAAACCCGCTCGGCCAGTGCCCGGGTCGAGGCCAGCAGTGAACGGTCGTAGGCCAGGTCGGCCACTTCCAGCGCGTTGTAGTAGACCGAGACCGCATCCACCGCCACCAGCAGCGTCAACGGAATCAGCAGCCAGCGCACCAGCTGGCTGCGCAGGTTGCCCAGGCGCCGGATCGCGGTTGCCATCACACTGCCTGCAACAGATAGCCCAGGCCGCGCAGGGTGGTGATGCCGACCTTGCCGGCACCATCGCGTTCGAGCTTCTTGCGCAGGCGGTGGATATAGATCTCGATGGCATCCACGCTGGCATTGTCGTCCAGCGAAAACACCTGCTGGAACAGTTTTTCCTTGGGGACCGTATGCCCGTGGCGCACGATCAGCGCTTCCAGCACGGCATGCTCACGGGGCGTGAGCGCCAGCAGTTCGCCGCCATAGGTAAAGGTGCGCGAGACCGTGTCGAAGCTGAGCGCACCACAGGTGACGGTGACCGCTTCGTGGCTCTGCGAGCGGCGCAGCAGGGCCTTCACGCGGGCTTCCAGTTCTTCCAGTTCGAAGGGTTTGGCCAGGTAGTCGTCGGCGCCCATGTTGAGGCCGCTGACGCGGTCAGCCAGGCCGCCGCGTGCGGTCAGGATCAGCACCGGGGTGCGACTGCCACGGGCGCGCATGCGCTTCAGGACTTCCATTCCATCCATGCGCGGCAGGGTCAGGTCCAGGATCACCAGCGCATAGTCCTGCGTCAACAGCAGGCTGTCGGCATCGGCGCCGTTATGGG
The DNA here is from genome assembly GCF_002870055.1 of Herbaspirillum sp. BH-1. NCBI lineage: Bacteria > Pseudomonadati > Pseudomonadota > Betaproteobacteria > Burkholderiales > Oxalobacteraceae > Herbaspirillum > Herbaspirillum sp. BH-1. The sequence continues at coordinate 93,891 of NZ_PKOI01000006.1, forward strand.
CGCATTCCACGGTCAGGTGGGCGTCGCGCATGGCCTTGGCCAGCCAGCGGGAAAGTTCGATATGGTCTTCGACCAGCAGGATGCGCATGATGCTGCCTTTTTATTGATGTAGGTCCGGTGCGGCTTGTCTCCAGCGCGGATGCTAACAGAAGGCCGTCGCCCTTTGAAATGGCCGGCGCAGCAATTGCGGAAAACGCGTAGCCGCCATTGTGGAGAGAAAGCCGCATTGCAAGCTTTACTGAAAGCCGGCTGAAAGGCTTTTCTTGTACGATGCGCCCATATCAAAAAAGATCATGCAGGAGACACATCATGACCGCCCTGTCCGTCGGCCCTGCCGACACCGCCCGTCCCGTATTGCATCCCCTGTGCCGCTGACGCCATGAAGGCGATCCGCTGGCACCGCTTTGTGGCCGCTTGCCTGCTGGCATGCGCGGCGCCGTGCGCCCTGGCGGTGGAATGCATCGTGCCGGCCAAGCCTGGCGGTGGCATGGATGCCTCGTGCAAGCTGTTGCGGCGGGTGATGCAGGAACAGGACGGTCGCGACGCCCAGGGCAACGTGAAGGTCGCCTACCTGCCCGGTGGCATCGGGGCCGTGGCCTGGGGGTCGGTGGTGTCGCACCGCCGCGGTGGTCCGGATTCGCTGGTGGCGTTTTCAGGGGGATCCCTGCTGGGACTGGCGCAAGGCAAGTACGGTCGCGCCGATGTCGGCGATGTACGCTGGGTGGCCGGGGTCGGGATCGACCACGGCATGATCGCAGTCCGTAGCGATGCGCCCTGGCGCAGCCTGAAGCAGTTGCTGGAGGCCATCCGCAAGGATCCCTCGGCCACCACCATCGGCCTGTCCGGCACGGCCGGCAGCCAGGACTGGCTGAAGGTGGCCATGCTGGTCCAGCGTGCCGGCATGGCACCGCGCCAGTTCCATTTCGTGGCGCTGGAAGGCGGTGGCGACTCGTTCGCGGCCCTGCAGGCCGGCCACGTGCAGGTGATTTCCGGCGATGCCTCGGAGGCCGCCCATTTCATCGCCGAAGGCAAGGTGCGCATCCTGGCGGTACTGTCCGAGCAGCGCCTGCCGGGGCCGCTGCAGGCGGTGCCGACCGCACGCGAGCAGGGTTATGACGTGGTGTGGCCCATCATCCGCGGCTTCTACATGAGCCCGTATGCCAGCGAGGACGATTACCAGCGCTGGGTGCGCTATTTCGACAAGGCGATGGCCGATCCTGCATTCGATCGCCAGCGCAGTATCGGCGGCTTGCAGCCCTTTGCCATGACCGGCAAGCCGCTTTCGGATTACATCGCGCAGACCGTGGCGCGATATCGCAAGCTGTCCCAGGAGTTAGGCCTGGTGCGTTGACAGTGCGGGTGGGCAGGCGCCGTCAGGCGCTCTCTGCTGACTTGCCGGCGCGGGCCATTTTCATCATCAAGGAGAATCCATGTTGCACAAACGTCGCCTGAGCATCGCGCTCGGCCTGGCCCTCGCTTTGCCCGTCGCCTTGAGTGGAGTCGCTCACGCCGATACCCCTGCCGGCTATCCTGCCGACTACGCCAAGATCATCGAAGGCGCCAAGAAGGAAGGCAAGGTCGTGATCTACAGCACCACCGATTCCAAGGCCGCCGAATCGCTGATCAAGGATTTCAGCGCGCTCTATCCGGCCGTCAAGGTCGAGTACAACGACATGAATTCCACCGAAGCCTATAACCGCTTCATCTCCGAGGCGGCCGCCGGTGGCGCCACCGCCGACGTGATGTGGTCGTCCTCGATGGACCTGCAGGTCAAGCTGGCGGCCGAAGGCTACGCGCTGCCCTACAAGTCCCCGGAAGCCGCTGCCGTCCCGGCCTGGGCCAACTGGAAGGACACCGCCTACGGCACCACCTTCGAGCCGGCGGCCATCGTCTACAACAAGCGCCTGGTGACCGAGGCTGAAGTGCCGACCACCCATGCCGACTTCACCAAGCTGCTGAGCACCAAGCAGGACAAGTTCAAGAACAAGGTCACCACCTACGACATCGAGAAGTCCGGTGTCGGCTTCAGCCTGATGACCTACGACCTCAAGCACAATCCGCAGTTCTGGGACTTCGCCCGCGCCATGGGCGGCGTGGCGGCGCGCGTGCAATCCTCCACCGGCACCATGCTGGAGCGCATCTCCTCCGGTGAAAACCTGATCGGCTACAACATCCTCGGCCCCTACGCCCTGGTGCGCGCCAAGAAGGACCCGTCCATCGGCGTGGCCTTCACCAAGGATTACAACCTGGTGCTCTCGCGGGTGATCTTCGTCAACAAGGCCGGCAAGAACGTCAATGCCGCCAAACTGTGGGTGGACTACATCCTCTCCAAGCGCGGCCAGACCATCATCGCCAATGACGCGCAACTGTTCGCCATCCGTGGCGACGTGACCGGCGCCACCACCTCGGCCGAGCTGACCAAGCAACTGGGCGCGGCCTTGAAGCCGATGCCGGTCTCCACCGAACTGCTGGAATACCTGGACCAGAAGAAGCGCCTGGACTTCCTGAAGCAGTGGAAGGAAGCCACCAAGAAGTAAGCCTCTGCCCCGTCCGGTCCGGGGAGGTCCGGGCGGGGCCATCGACGCAATGTAGTTCCCATTCGCCTGAATCATTGCTTGCCCGGAGCGCGTTTCCACGCAGCTCCGTGGATGACGTCTTGCCGTCTTTCCGCCGACCCTGATCCATTTGTCCTGATTTGCCTATTCATGAGGCGCACCATGCAAACCTCCACAACGCTAGCGCGCAGCGAGCAAGCCCTGCCAGTCCGCCGCTTCCGGCTGAACTGGCCACGCGGCCTGGTCGTGCTGCTGGCAGCCCTGGCCATCTTCGTGCCGCTGCTGCTGATCTTCTACCAGAGCTTCCTGTCGGCGCCATTCTTCGCGCCGGTGAAGACCCTGACCTTCGATTCCTACCGCTTCATCTTCGATGATCCGGACTTCCGCCAGGCCTTCATCAATGGCTTCACCCTGGCCGCCGGCCTGACGTTCATCGCCGTGCCGCTGGGCGGCATGCTGGCCTTCCTGATGGTGCGGACCGACCTGCCCGGCCGCAGCCTGATCGCCCCGGCGCTGATGGTGCCGATCTTCGTCTCGCCCATGGTGATCGGTTTCGGCTACGTGGTCTCGATGGGACCGGTCGGTTTCTATACCGTGTGGATGAAAAACCTGCTGTCGGTATTCGGCTTCGAGGGCGACCCCTGGAACATTTATTCCTTCACCAGCATCGTCATCATCGCCGGCCTGACCCACGTACCGCACGTCTATCTGTATGCCTCGTCGGCGCTCAAGAGCCTGGGTTCGGACGTGGAAGAGGCGGCCCGCGTGGCCGGCGCCTCGCCGCTGCAGGTGGCCTTGAACGTGTCGCTGCCGATGATCACGCCGGCCCTGGCCTATTCGGGCGTGCTGGTGTTCTTCCTCGGTTTCGAGGTGTTCGGCCTGGTGCTGGTGCTGGGCGATCCGGAAGGTCACCTGGTCCTGCCGACCTATCTCTACAAGCTCACCAACAAGCTGGGGACGCCTTCCTATCACCTGATGGCGGCAGTGGCCGTGTGCCTGGTGGCGGTGACCATGCCGCTGGTGATGATGCAGCGCTGGCTGCTGCGTTCGGCCAACAAGTATGTCGCCATCAAGGGCAAGGGTGCGCGCCAGAAGGCTCTGCCGCTGGGCAAGTGGCGCTGGGTGGCGTTCGCGCTGATCGCCGGCTGGCTGCTCTTCACCGTGGTGATCCCGCTGTCGGGTATTGCCCTGCGTACCTTCGTCTCGCACTGGGGCGACGGCGTGAACCTGCTGGAAGTGCTGACCCTAGACAACCTCCTGAACGTCTGGGACCAGCCCTCGCTGGTGCGCGGCATCATCAATACGGTGCTCATCGGTGTCATCGGTGGCGCCCTGGCGGTGGCCTGCTATACCGCCATCGCCCTGGCCATGCACCGCAAGCAGGATGGCATCACCCGCTTCCTCGACTACAGCGTGCTGGTGCCGCGTGCGGTGCCGGGCCTGCTGGCCGGCCTGTCCTTCCTGTGGGTGTTCCTGTTCGTACCGTCGCTGCTTGATTCGGCCTTGAAGGGCATCGACAACCCCATCGCCCTGTGGCTGGTGGACAGCTTCATCCCGGCGCTGCGTGGCCTGCGTTCGACCATCTTCTCGGTCTGGCTGGCGTACTCGGTGGTGTGGATGGCCTATGGCCTGCGCCTGATCAATACCGCCCTGCTGCAGGTCGGGCCGGAACTGGAAGAGGCGGCCCGCGCGGTCGGCGCCTCGCGCTCCCGTGTCACGCGTGACGTCACCATCCCGCTGGTGCGCTATGGGCTGATCGGCGCCTGGCTGATGGTGTTCCTGATCTTCGAGCGCGAATACTCGACCGGCGTCTACCTGCTCTCGCCGGGCACCGAGGTGATCGGTTCCATGATCGTCTCCATGTGGGCGGCCGGTGCGGTGGAACTGGTGGCGGCACTGTCCTTCATCAACATCACGCTGGTGGCCGTGGGCCTGGGCATTGCGCTGCGCTTTGGCGTCAAGCTGCACGACTGACTCCGACAACCGAATCTATCCATTGCATGCGTCGGGCGCCTGGCTGCCCGACGCCCCTTAAGCAAGCGTCTCCAAAGGAATCATCATGAGCGAACTTTCCGTCAACGACCTGCACCTGGACTACGGTAGCGGCGCCCACGCCAACCCCATTCTCAAGGGCGTCTCCATGGAACTGCAACGCGGTGAAGTGGTGGCCCTGCTGGGCCCTTCCGGCAGCGGCAAGACCACCCTGCTGCGCGCCGTGGCCGGGCTGGAATCGCCCAAGGCCGGCAGCATCGACATCGGCACCCGCCGCGTCTTCGATGGCAGCCGCAACTTCGAGATGCCGGCCGAAGAGCGCAACCTGGGTCTGGTGTTCCAGTCCTATGCGCTGTGGCCGCACAAGACCGTGGCCGACAACGTGGCCTATGGCCTGAAGCTGCGCAAGACACCCTCGGCCGAGATCGCCACCCGCGTCAAGGCGGTGCTCTCGCAACTGGGCCTGGGCCACCTGGGTGAGCGCTATCCGCACCAGCTCTCCGGCGGCCAGCAGCAGCGCGTGGCCATTGCCCGTGCCCTGGTCTACAACCCGCAGGTGATCCTGCTGGACGAACCGCTCTCCAACCTCGACGCCAAGCTGCGCGAGGAAGCCCGCGCCTTCCTGCGCGAACTGATCGTGCGCCTGGGCCTGTCGGCCCTGATGGTGACCCACGACCAGGGCGAGGCGATGGCGATCTCCGACCGCATCCTGCTGCTCAACAATGGCCGCATCGAACAGCAGGGTACGCCGCAGAGCATGTACCAGACCCCCGATACCCTGTTCACCGCCGAGTTCATGGGCAGCAACAACAAGCTGGCCGCCGAGGTAGTCAGCCGGGATGGCGAGCGTGTGACCCTCAAGCTCGATGGCGGCACCGCTGTTGCCACCCTGCGCGGCCGCAACGATGCCCAGCCGGGCCAGCAGCTGACCGGCATCATCCGCGTCGAACAGGTGCGCGTCTCCGGCGAGCAGACCGGCAATGCCATCCGTCTGCCGCTGTCAACCTGCATGTATCTGGGCGACCGCTGGGAATGCCTGTTCAAGGTCGAAGGCGGCCCGGCCGGCGCGGTCGGCCTGCGTGCCTACGCGCCGCAGCGCCTGGAGCAGGGCGAGTACTGGCTGTCGCTGCCGGAACAGGCGCTGTGGGCGTTCTGACGCGCTGACGTTGCTGCAGCTCGCCCAGGCTATCAACGGTTCATCCCATCGATGAAGCAAGGGAGCGGACGGCTACCCGCCGTTCTTCCCGCTCGTCCGGCCGGCTCGTCGGCGCGGCAGGGCGCAATACCAGAAGACGTCGCACGGCGCGCCCGTGCCGACGCAAACCATCCAAGCTTTCAACCAAGGAGACCTCAGTGCAAAGGAATCACCTCGCCGCCAGCATGCTGGCAGCATTCGCCACCCTCGCCACCATGGCCACGACCGGCGCCCAGGCGCAGTCGTCGGTCACCGTCTACGGCCTGATCGATTCGGGCGTGGAATTCGTCAACCACGCCAATGCGGCCGGCAACAACGTCGTGCGCCTGAGCTCGGGCATGATGAACACCTCCCGCATCGGCTTCCGTGGCACGGAAGACCTGGGCGGTGGCCTCAAGGCCGTGTTCCAGCTGGAAAACGGCTTCAAGCTCGACACCGGCAGCTTCGACGGCGACACCAACCAGCTCTTCAACCGCCAGTCCACCGTGGGCCTGGAAGGCGGCTTCGGTCGCGTGGTCATGGGGCGTTCCTTCTCGACCACCTATGACTTCATCCTGCCCTTCGATCCCATGGGCTATTCGGCCAACTATTCGTGGGTGACCTCGGCCGGTGCCACCGGCGGCCGCAAGGATGGCATGCCGACCGGCGTGTCCAACCTGGTCAAGTACCAGGGTGAGTTCTCCGGCGTGAAGGTCGGTGCCATGTATGGCTTCGGCGAAGTGGCCGGCGACACCAGCAACGGCGCCAAGTATGGCGTCGGCCTGGGCTGGGGTTCGGGTCCGTTCAGCGTGGCCGCGACCTACGACCGCGTCAACAGCACCACCGCCACCAGCGTCGCCTATGACCGCGCGACCAGCGCCCACCTGGCCGCCGGCTACCAGCTGTCGGATGCGTGGAAGTTCAACCTGGGCTACCGCTACTACAAGAAGACCCTGGCCACCGGCGCCACCGACCTGCGCAGCGATTTCTTCTGGGGTGGCGTGACCTACAAGTTCACTCCGGCCATGAGCGTGATCGGTGCCATCTACTACCAGAACATCAAGAACGTGGCCAACGATGCCGATCCGATCATGTACTCGTTGCGCCTGAAGTATGCGATGTCCAAGCGCACCGACCTGTACCTGAGCACGGCCTATGCCAAGGCCAAGAACAACCAGCTGGTCGGCCTCTCGCGTGACGACGCTGGCTTCGCCAACAGCCAGTTCGGCATGTCGCTGGGCATGCAGCACCGCTTCTGATGTCCTGATGTATTGAAGCAAGGTCCGGGTGGCAAGGCACCCGGACTGGATAGTCTTGAGTCGTTCATTGCACGGCGCATCCCCGTCATCAGCGGGGTGCGCCGTTTTTTTATTGCGGGATGGCGGGATTACCGGTCTGAAGCCTGCAGGCGGCCGAACAGATTCTCGTCGCAGATACCGGGATCGCAAGCGACCATCGTGGCGGCCAGATGACCGCCCACCAGGACGACGAAGGTCGTGCACATCGTGATCCTGGCCCAGGGAGTGCGGGGCTCGATATCGGGCTCCTCGGCCATCTGCATCAGCACCAGTGTGGCCGGATATTCGGCACTCTTGACGCCCAGCAGGCCGGCGATGGTGGCCAGCGCTACCAGCGAGAACAGCGCCGAGAGCGTGTAGAAATGCATTCCCAGCAGCAGTGCACCCTGCGCATCCTGACCTGGCAGACCTTCCAGTGCCAGTTGGCGCAGCGCGCTCACACCGGTCAGCAGGGCGCCGATCACGGCCATGCCGTAGTGCGCGCTCTTGACGCCAAAGCGCAGATTGCACATGAACCCGATGCCAGTCAGGATGATGCCCGTGCGCTGCAGGAGACAGAGCGGGCAGAGGGGTTCCTGCAAGGCCCACTGGAAGTAGAGCAGCAGGCCCAGGCAGCCGCTGATGGCCAGCAGGCAGACGCAGTTGAGGAAGACCCCGCCCGGCAGGATAGGGTCACGAGGCGTAAAGACGATGGAACGGTCCATGATCGCACTCATCTCTAGAATACGAAACCCGGGTTACCTTGTATGTGCTGGCTGAACCACCACAAGCTGACGCCCACGCTTGCCAACCATAGCCTATTGCTTAATGACCTCCAACCCAGTGCGATCACCACGACGGTCAGAAATGCCAGCAGGAAGGGGATGTACAAGAACATGAAAGCGCCTGGAGTTGGTTCGGATTCGTGTCCGATTTATTGTTTTATATGGTTTGTACGGCATCGTAGCTGAAGGCCCGTAGGAATCTCGCTAAAATTCCTCGAATAAAATCGAGAAATCATTACTTTATTTGAGTTCATTTCACTTCCCATCAGGGCAAGAAGAGGAGAGACAGATGCAAGAATCAACATCCGGCGCCGTCCGCGGCAAGCAGGGCGTGCGGCGTGTTGCCGTGGTGGGTACCGGGGTCATCGGTGCCAGCTGGGTGGCCTATTTCCTGGCACAAGGCCTGGACGTCTCGGCGACCGACCCCATGCCTGGCGCCGAAGAGAAGTTGCGTCAGGCCGTTGCGCGCCACTGGCCCAGCCTGGAAGTGCTGGGGCTGGCGCCGGGCGCGTCGCTGGATCGGCTGCGCTTTTCGGCGCAGCTGGAAGAGGCGCTGGCCGATGCCGATTTCGTCCAGGAAAATGGCCCCGAGCGTGAAGACCTCAAGATCGACCTGTTCCGGCGCATGGATGCCGTGCTGCCGGCCGACGTGGTGCTGGCGTCCAGTTCCTCGGGCCTGTTGATGAGCAAGGTGCAGGCCGCCTGCCGCCATCCCGGCCGGGTGGTGCTGGGCCATCCCTTCAATCCGCCCCATCTGATCCCGCTGGTGGAAGTGATCGGCGGTGAACAGAGTTCGCCCGAGGCAGTGCAGGCCGCGCTGGACTTCTACACCGCCATCGGCAAGAAGGCCATCCACGTGCGCAAGGAGGTCAAGGGGCATATCGCCAACCGGCTCCAGGCCGCCTTGTGGCGCGAGGCTTTCCATCTGGTCGAGCAGGGCGTGGCCAGTACCGAGGACATCGACACCGCCATTGCCTACGGTCCCGGCCTGCGCTGGGCCCTGATGGGGCCCTATCTGAACCTGCACATGTCGGGCGGCGAGGGCGGCATCCAGCACATGCTGGACCACCTGGGACCTCCCATCGAGAGCTGGTGGGCCGACCTCGGCACGCCGGCCATCACCGACGCCCTCAAGGCCCGGATCCGTGCCGGCGTGGAAGAGCAGATGGCCGGCAAGACTTCTGTTGCGATCGCCGCCGAGCGCGATCAGTTGCTGGTGCAGCTGCTGGCGGCCAAGGGGCGGGCCAAGGTCATTCCCTGAGAGCGAAGGGCCGCGGAAAGCAGCATGGACGAGTATCGCCAACACCAAACTCCAGAGGTGGCATTGTGCATTTGATATGGCTGGAAGACTTCATCGAGCTGGCACGCACGCGCAGTTTTTCGCGGGCCGCCGAGAATCGCTTCGTTACGCATCCGGCCTTCGGGCGGCGCATCAAGGCGCTGGAGCAGTGGGTCGGCGCGGAGCTGGTCGTGCGCGCGCATCCGGTGTCACTGACCGCCGCGGGCAGGCTGTTCCTGGATGCGGCCACGCATTCGACCGATGTGCTCTACGCTGCCCGGGCCCAGTTGCAGGATGCCTCCAGCCCAGTGGAAAAGACCTTGCGTGTGGCTACCGGGCGCACCCTGGCGCGGACCTTTTTTCCGGACTGGTACGAGAGCATCAACCAGCGCTTCGGGCCGTTTCCGGTGTCGCTCAGTACCGGTGGTGCCCAGGAGGTGATCCTGCGACTGGGCACAGGGGATGCCGATCTGCTGGTGATCTATTCCAGTCCCACCACGCGCCTGCTGATCGACCCGATGCGCTACGAGTCCCTGACGCTGGCGCGCGAGATCCTGCTGCCGGTGGCCGCCGTCGATGCCAAGGGACGGGCGCGCTTCAAGCTGCCCGCGGCCGGTACAGCCGGTGCCGCCGCCCTGACGCCGATTCCATGGCTGGGCTTCTCGCAGTCGCTGACCTTGCGCGGGGTGCTGGCCAAGCATCTGGCGGGCCTGTCGAGAAAGATTGCCTTGCGCATGGTGTATGAAGCCGACTCCTACGAATCCATCCACGAGATGGCCCGTCGCGGCGCAGGCGTCGCCTGGCTGCCCCAGCGGCTGGTGCAGGAAGACCTCAGCGAGCACCGCCTGAAGATCATCGGCGAACCCGAGATGCGCGTGAACTTCGACATTTCGCTCTATCGCATGCGGGGCAACGACAATGCGCTGGTCAATGCCATCTGGGAGGGCGTTTCCTCGGACGCCATCGAGCAGGCCTGATAGGCGCCGGCCCGTCGCAGCCCCTTCCTGCCGTAAAAAGCACAGGCTTGTGCCGAAACGGCAATCGCCAGAAAAAGCGGCTCCCTATACTCCCTCGACGTTCTCGGCATGCCTTCCGATGCGTCTGGAAAGTGCGCGCACCTGGTGCGCAACACGCGCTATCTGCGCGCACTTTTCCGGACAGATCAAGCGTGCGAGCCAAATAGAACAGGCGGCGCAGCCAGGATTGCCAACGCAGCAGCGATGCGCCGCCCACAGAGAAGAGGGAGCCATCGCATGTCAGCCGAACTAGAGTCATCCGCCGCAAGTGTCGCCAACGCCATCAGCGCCACCAGCGCCACCAGCGCCTCCGCCCAGCACGCAGCCCGCCGCAAGAACCCCTGGAAGGAGATCTGTGCCGCCAGTATCGGTAACGCCCTAGAATTCTACGATCTGCTGATCTACGGCTACTTTGCCGTGGTGATCGGCAAGCTGTTCTTCCCGGCGCAGGACGATACGACCTCCTTGCTTCTCAGTGTGGGTACCTTCGGGATTTCCTTCGTCATCCGTCCGCTCGGTGCCATCGTGCTGGGTTCCTACGCCGACCGTGCCGGTCGCAAGGCCTCACTCACGGCATCGATCCTGATCATGATGGTCGGCACGGCGATGATCGCCTTCGCGCCGACCTATGCACAGATCGGCATCGCTTCTCCGTTGATCATCATCGTGGCGCGCCTGCTGCAGGGTTTCTCCACCGGCGGTGAATTCGGTGCGGCGACGGCCTTCATGGTCGAGCATGCCGACGCCAAACGACGCGGCTTCTTCGCCAGCTGGCAGTTGTCTACGCAAGGCCTGGCCACGGTACTAGCCGCCGGTGTCAGTGCGCTGCTCAGCTATCTTCTCACCGAGACGCAACTCAATGAATGGGGCTGGCGCGTCGCCTTCTGCTTCGGTCTGCTGGTGGGTCCGGTGGGTCTCTATATCCGCAGCCAGATCGATGAAACACCGGAATTCAAGAAGGTCGCGGCAGCAGCGACCCAATCCGAAAAATCACCGCTGGTACTGGTGCTGGTACGTGATCGCGCCAAGCTGCTGCTGGCCATTGGCGTGGTCGCCGGTGCCACTGCGTTCAACTACGTGCACAAGCTCTACATGCCGACCTATGCGTTGAAGCAACTGCACATTCCTGCGACCTCATCCTTCATCGGTGCCCTCATCACCGGACTGGTACTGATGCTGACCGCACCCGTGTTCGGCACCCTGTCGGACCGCTATGGGCGCTTCCGCGTGCTGACCATCGCCATGGCGGCGATCGGATTGAGTTCCTACCCCCTGTTCATGTTGCTCAACACCTGGCCGACCATTTCCACCCTGATTGCGGTACAGGGCATCGTCGGCGTGCTGATCGCGGCCTGCCTGGGTCCGATCCCGGCCCTGCTGTCGGATATCTTCCCGACCCAGACCCGCGGCACGGGTCTTGCATTGAGCTACAACTTTTCCGTGACCCTGTTCGGCGGCTTCTCCCCGCTCATCGTGACCTGGATGATCGCGGCCAGCGCCAACAACATGGCACCGAGCTTCTACGTCATGGCGACCGCACTGATCAGCCTGACGGCAGTCATCGTGCTGGGCCGCCGAACGGGACGCGCCCGATAAATCAAGCTGGAGCCTGTTGAATGAAAACCTTGGAACAAGTACGCGCCGCACTGAAGCAATATCCCGTCGAAGTGGCCTTTCCCGACATCGCCAAGTGGCAGCACGGCAACACCGGTGTCGACTACGTGCACAGCATCGACAGCGGCGTCGCCGGCCCGCACGTGATGATCCTGGCGCTGATGCATGGCAACGAGGTCAGCGGTGCGATCACCGTCGACCGCTTGCTGCAAGCCGGCCTGAAGCCGGTAAAGGGACGTATCACATTGGGCTTTGCCAACGTCGATGCCTATCGCCGCTTCGACGCCCGCGACCCGGATGCGACGCGCTATGTGGATGAAGACATGAACCGGGTCTGGTCGCCAGCGCGCCTGGACGGCGCCGACGACAGCGTGGAGCTGCGTCGTGCACGCCAGCTGCGCCCCGTCATCGACACGGTCGACTACATGCTCGACCTGCATTCCATGCACGAAGAGGCGGTACCGCTGATTGTGAGTGGTCCCCTGGACAAGGGCATCCGCTTCGCCGCGGAGGTCGGAGCACCGGAACATGCGATCGTCGACGTCGGGCACCCGAATGGTGTGCGCATGCGCGACTACGGCGGCTTCGGCGATCCTGCCAGCGCGAAGAATGCGCTGCTCATCGAAACCGGCCAGCACTTCTCCGCGCGCAGCCGGGATGTGGCGATGGACTCGGCCTGCCGCTTCCTGATCGCGACCGGCGTGATGGAGAGGGCCGCTCTGATGGCCTTCATGTCAGCCGGCGAAACCGTAGCGCAGCGTGTCATCAAGGTGACCGAGCCGGTGGTGGCCACGTCCTATGACCTGGAATTCGCCGAAGACTATCGCGGCATGGAGATCATCGCCCAAGCCGGGACCGTCATCGCCCGCGAAGGTGAGCGGGAATTCGTCACGCCCTATGACAATTGCGTCATCGTCATGCCGTCCCTGCGCCAGCTCGGGCCCGGGGTCACCGTGGCGCGGCTGGGGCAGGTGGTCATCTGCTGACCGGCTTTCTATTTTTCTGACGATTGCGTATTCAGGGAGCAACGGATGCACCGTTGATGTTGTGACGCTTCAAGGCCTCGGCGACAAAGCCTGAGGCCTTCATCTTCTCCACAAACGCGGCCAGGAAGTCAGCTGCTTCCGGGCCGCGGCTCTTCGGTGTACCCATGGCCTGCTGAATCACCATGAAGCGTTCGTTGAGCAGACGCAGTCCGCCAATTTGAGCGGCGTCGTGCTCCAGTTGTTGCTTCACGCCGGCGGCCACCTCGGCAGCTTCCTGGAGGAAATGCTGGACCACAGTGGGGGAGGTCGGCGAGCGCAGAATGGTGGCGTTCTTCAGTTCGCGCGTCAGGTAAAGGTCATAGGCGCTGCCTTTGCCGACGACGACGCGATGTTCGGCACGGTCGACTTCGTCGTTGGTCTTCAGCGGCGATTCATTCTTGACCAGGTAGTAGCCTTCAATCAGCACATAGGGCGCCGTGAAGGCGATTTGCTGGCCCCGCACAGGGTCGATGGCGAAGAAGCCGAAATCAGCCTGTTCTGCCGCGACCGCCTCAACCGACTTGCCGGCAGCATCAAACACGACCAGTTCCAGTTCTGCGTCCAGCGCACGTGCCAGCGCCCCCGCCAGGTCGACCGATACCCCGCAGGGATGGCCTTCCGCATCACGTCCTGCGAGAATGGGGTTGCCCAGGTTGATGGAGGCACGCAGCTTGCCAGTCGGGGTCAATGCAGAGCGGACGGCGGGAGTCGGATTCATGGTGTCAGTGGTCGGCTAGGGTTTCAGAATGTCCCCGATCTTCGAAATCGACGACAGGGTGTATTGCAGGTGCTCTTTCATGAACTCCGAGGCTTCATCATTGCGCTCCTTGACCAGCAGGTCGAGTACATGCAGATGTTGCCGGCAATGCTCCGGGTAGCGGTCGCGCTGTCGCATGGAGCGATAGGACAGCAGGCGGCGCACGCGATTGACACGTTTGATGGTGTCGATGAAGAAGGCATTGCCGGACGCCTCAACCAGACTTTCATGGAAACGGACGCCGCGGTCATGCAGCTCGTCGGCGGTGGCCGTCTCGAAACCCCCTGCCAGCAGGTGTCGTTCTGTTGTGCGCAACTGCTCCAGGACTTGCGGGTCCAGTTTGAATCCAGGCTCCAGTAGTGCGGCTGGCTCCAGTGCGAGGCGAAGGCGATATGACTGCAACAGGCTGTCAGGCGTCAGCAGCATGCTGGAGAATGCCCACCCGTATCCCGGTTTGCGCTCGGCCCAGCCTTCCTTGGCGATGCGGCTCAGGACGGCGTTGAGCTGGGATGCGGTCAGGTTGTATCGGGTCTTGATCAGCAGTTCCGAGAATTCCTGGGGCAACTCTCCCTTGAGCAGGTCATCGGCAATACGGAAATACACAGCGGTGGTGACCGTGGTCTCCTCGATGCCGAGCGCCTGCATGATGTCGGAAACACCCTGGGAGAACCCTTCCCCCACGAAGTAGCCCTTGTTGCGTTCGCGCGTCAGAAGTCCCTTTTCATGCAGCATGGCCAACGCGGTGTTGATGGGCTGGCGGGATACCCGAAGACGGTCGGCGAGCAACTGAGCAGGCAGATGGGTGCCAGTTTCCCAAGACTGGTTCTTGACCAGTTCCACAATCTGTTTCGAGATGGATGATTCCGTGCTCATGGTCGTCATGGTTTGCAGGCCCGGACGGGCCTTTCCCCCTATTATGACTGACGCTGCGCCTCGATCGTATTTCCCAGAATGAAGGGAATCACCCCACCACGGCGCAGTAGCTCCACTTCCAGTTGGGTCTCCACTGCGGCACGGGCGGCAATATCCAGCACCTGACCATCCTTGCGGAGCAGGCGCACTGCCACCTCGCAGCGAGGCTTCAGCGTGGTCGCATCGGTGACCACCTCGATACGGTCGCCAGGAAGGATGTTCAGCTCGCTGGGCGAGGCGCCAACCGGCAGGCGCAGCGGGAGGATGCCCATCCCGATCAGGTTGGAGCGGTGGATGCGTTCGAAGCTCATGGCCAACACGCAACGAATGCCCAGCAAGCGCTGGCCCTTGGCGGCCCAGTCGCGCGAAGAGCCGGTGCCATAGCGCTCGCCTGCCACCAGTACGGCAGATTCACCGGCTGTGCGATATCGCGCAGCCACCTCGTGGATGGGCGCCAATTCACCCGTCGGTACATGAACCGTGTAGCCCGGTGGGGATTCTGGTGCCAGCAGATTACGCAATGTCCTGTTGTAGAACGCTGCACGCATCATCACCTCCCAGTTGCCACGGCGCGAGGCGAAGACATTCAGGTCATTGCGGTCGTCTCCACGCTCCACCAGGAAGTCGGCGATGAAGCTGTTCTTCGGGATGGCGCTGGCCGGCGAGATATGGTCGGTCGTGATGTCGTCGCCAACGACCAGCAGGGGATATGCCGTGAAGCTGCCCAGCAGACTGGCTTCCGACAATGCTGCGAATGGTGGGCGGCGCAATGCCGTCGAGGTCGGCGACCAGGGGAACAGCGGAGTATCCGGCACCTGCAACGCGTGCCACATGGGATTCTGCGTGGCAATGGAAAAGGCGTTAGGGAAGTCCGCCGGGCGAACGCCCGCTGTCACGGCTTCGGCGATTTCCTCATGCGTCGGCCACAGGTCCGTCAGCCACACCTCGCGACCGTCGGCCGTCGTCTGCACAGGCTGCGTGGCCAAATCGGTCTCGGCGTTTCCAGCGATCGCACAGGCGACAACCAGGGGCGGGGACATCAGGAAGCCCAGG
Organism: Herbaspirillum sp. BH-1; assembly: GCF_002870055.1. Taxonomy (NCBI): domain Bacteria; kingdom Pseudomonadati; phylum Pseudomonadota; class Betaproteobacteria; order Burkholderiales; family Oxalobacteraceae; genus Herbaspirillum; species Herbaspirillum sp. BH-1. The sequence goes on from NZ_PKOI01000006.1 coordinate 109,330, forward strand.
TCCAGGTCGGGATGCACGCGTCCCGGGAAATTGCGGTTACCCGACAACGCCGCAACCGGGTAGATGTCGCCCTGTGCCAACGCCTGCTGGATGGGCTCGCTCAGCGGGCCGGAATTGCCGATGCAGGTTGTACATCCATAACCGACGATGTCGAAACCGACCGCCGACAGGTCTTCAGTCAGACCGGCACGTGCCAGATAGTCAGCGGCGGCCGGCGAACCCGGGCCCAGCGATGTCTTGACCCAGTATGGCACACGCAAACCAAGGGCGCGGGCTTTGCGGGCAACCAGGCCCGCCGCGACCAGCAGTGCCGGGTCTGAGGTATTCGTGCAGCTGGTGATTGCGGCAATCGCAAACGGATGGCGTGGCAGCGGGCCGTCTGCGTGTTTCGGCGTAAACCCGATGGCGCTGACGGTCGGCGCCAGTTGCGAGTACGACAGCAGGTCCTGCGGACGGCGCGGGCCGGCCACATGCATTTCAATGGTGTCGAGGTCGACTTCGATGGTGCGCGTGTAGCGCGGCGTAGCAGCAGGGTTGAACCACAAGGCGTTACGCCGGGCATACGCCTCTGCCAGGCTGAGCAATTCTTCCGGACGATTTGTTGCGCGCAGGTAGTCGATGGTATGAGCATCGATAGGAAAGAAGCCGGAGCTGGCGCCATACTCGGGAGCCATGTTGGCCACGACAGAACGTTCGCCCGCTGTGAGGCTGGCAACGCCATCACCAAAATATTCAACGAACTCGCCGGAGACGCCAATGGCGCGCAGCCGCTGAGTCACTACCAGCGCGAGGTCGGTCGCCAGTACGCCGGCGCGGAGCTTGCCGATCAGGCGTACGCCGATGACGTCAGGGATGCGCATCATGGTCGGCATGCCGAACATGACGGTTTGCGCCTCCAGGCCACCAACGCCCCAGCCCAGAACACCAATGCCGTTGATCATCGGCGTGTGGCTGTCGGTGCCGAGCAAGGTATCGGGGACGACCCAGGTCTGTCCGTCGCGCTGTTCCGTCGACACCACCGTCGCGAGTTGCTCGAGGTTGATGGTGTGCATGATGCCGGTGCCCGGCGGATGAATGCGTACGCCCTTCATGACCTTGGAGGCCCAGCGCATGAAGCTGTAGCGCTCGCCATTGCGCTTCACTTCCAGCGCCAGGTTTTTCTCCAGGGCATCCTTCCGTGCGAAAAATTCCACGGCCAGTGAGTGGTCTACAGACACATCGACCGGCAGCCCGGGGTTGAGCGCCGTCGGGTCCCATCCAGCTTCGGCCAGTGCATCCCGCATGGCTGCGATATCCACCAATGCCGGGGTACTGGTGGTGTCGTGCATCAGCACGCGCCCGGGCTGGAATGTAATCTCGGCTTCGCTGGTGCCGCACTCCAGCCATTCGAAAACCGCAGCCACAGAGGCTTCTCGCTCTGCACCCCTGCCATTGCGAACGATGTTTTCCAGCAGGATGCGCAGCACCACTGGCAGCTGATCCAGGCGCTCCCCGAACAGGGCCGGCAGGTCGACCATCTGGTAAGACGTTCCGGCGTGGTCAATCAGTCCCGGGGCGAATGGCAAGGAATTTTTCATCAATTCATTGTTGCATAAATACGCAAACAAATGCAATATGAAAAAAAGAACAAACATCTATCGACAGGAGACACACGTATGAAGCAAGCCAGGAATAGCTCGGGAAGTAGCGTGCAGGCAGGCGTTCAGGGAGTTCGCCGGAAGCTCCTGCAAGCGGCGGGCGCCATGGGAGGGCTCGCGGTTGCCGGGCTGAGCGGTTGTGCCGTGGGAACAACAAACCAGGGCGTGGCCACGCCCGTCAACTCAAGAGGTAATGCAATGTTTGCTTATGTGGGTTCCCGCACGACGCGGGAGCGCAACGCACGCGGCGACGGTATCAGCGTGTACAAGGTCGACCTCACCAACGGCAATCTGGAGCTGGTGCAACTGGTCAAGGACCTGGTGAATCCTTCGTTCCTGACATTGAGCCGCGATGGTCAATACCTCTACACGGTGCACGGCGATCTCTCCGATATCAGCGCATTCAAGGTGGACCGTGCCACAGGCAAGCTGACCTTTATCAATCGCAAGAGCACGCATGGCAAGAATCCGGTGCACCTGGCGATCGATCCGACCGGCAAGTACGTGGTCGTGTCGAACCACCTCGGTTCCAGCCTGGCTGTGTTGCCCATCGCGGCGGACGGCTCGCTGCAGGAGATGAGCCAGCTGGTAACGCTGGAAGGTCCGATCGGTCCTCACCGTGTCGAGCAAAAGCTCTCCAAGCCGCACTTCAATCCCTTTGACCCGAGCGGCAGATTCGTCATCGTTCCGGACAAGGGGCTGGACCGCACCTTCTCGTTCCAATTTGCCGATGGCAAGCTGGTGCCGGCGGTCAAGCCGTTCGTTGTGGCGCGCGAGACCTCCGGACCCCGCCATATCGTGTTCCATCATCGCCTGCCGACTGCGTACGTGGTCAATGAGCTGGATTCGACCGTCACGACCTACGCCTACTCGACTGCAGACGGCAGCCTGGAGCCGCGCCAGATCCTCAGCACCTTGCCCGAGACATTTACCGGCAACAGCCGTGCCTCGGAAATCGAAATCGACCGCAGCGGCCAATTCCTGTTCGCTTCGAATCGTGGCTACGACAGCATCGCAGGCTTCTTCATCGACCCACAAACCGGCTTGTTGCGCGCTGGCGCAGTAACGCAGTCGGCAGGCAAGACCCCGCGCTTCTTCACCATCACGCCGGACAACCGCTATCTGTACGCATTGAACGAGGACAGCGACACCATCGTTGCCTTTACGCTCGACCAGCGCACGGCCGCCCTGAAACCGACTGGCTTCTCCGTCGCCTCCGGCAGCCCGGTCTGCATGATCTTTTCCTGACCTCGCCACCCGATCAACATTCCATGAGGATGCCGGCGGTCAACCGCCGGCAGCAGTCGCATGCAGACACATCAAGACATCAACGAAGGCGCGCTGGTACGCAAGATTACCTGGAAGATCATTCCCTTCGTCTTCATCCTGTACATCATCTCCTATCTGGATCGCGCCAACATTGGTTACGCTGCGCTGCAGATGAACAAGGAATTGGCCTTGTCGGCGGAGGCCTTCGGTTTCATCTCGGGCATCTTCTTCATTGGTTATTTCCTGTTTGAAGTGCCGAGTAACGTGATGCTCAACAAATTCGGGGCGCGTCGCTGGATTGCACGCATCCTGTTGACCTGGGGTGCCGTGTCGGTGGCCTGCGGTTTCGTACAGAGTGCCAACCAGTTGTATGTACTGCGCTTCTTGCTGGGTGTGGCCGAAGCCGGCTTCTTCCCCGGCATCATCGTGTACTTGACCTACTGGTTCCGCCAGAAGGAGCTGGCCACCACCGTGGCACTCTTCACGGCCGCCATTCCGGTCTCGTACATCATCGGTGCACCGCTCTCGACCTGGATCATGGATAACGTCCACTGGTTCAACTGGAGCGGCTGGCGCTGGATGCTGGTCCTGGAGGGAGGGCCGGCAATTCTTGGCGGCTTGCTGTGCTACTTCTACCTGATCGACCGTCCACAGGACGCGAAGTGGTTATCCCAGGCAGAAAAGGACTGGATCGCCGGAGAACTGGAGAAAGACCGGCTGGCCAAGCCGGAGGCCAGGCATCTCAGCACGATGAAGACGCTGTCCAACCCGCGCGTGCTGTATCTGTCGTTCATCTACTTCGTGTACCAGTGCGGAAGCTTGGGCATCGGTTACTGGATGCCGCAGATCATCAAGGGTTTCTCGGACAAGCTGAGCCACACCCAGATCGGCCTCATCGCGATGATTCCCTATATCTTCGCGACCATCGTCATGGTGCTCTGGTCGCGTAGTTCGGATAAGCGCGTCGAACGCAAGTTGCACTCGGCAATTCCCCTGGCTGTCGCCGCTGCCGCACTCGGTACCATTGCCAACGTCGCTAATCCCTTCGTCGCGATCACGCTGATCAGCATCAGCCTTGCCGGTCTCTATGCATTCAAGTCCCCTTTCTGGGCGCTCCCGACACTATTCCTGTCCCGGGAGACGGCCGCGGTTTCCATCGCCGTCATCAATTCCCTGGGCAACCTGGGAGGGTTTGTGGGCCCATCGCTGATTGGCTATGTAAAGGGGCAAGGTCACTCGGCAGGCACCGGGCTGATGTTCCTCTCAGGTCTGCTGCTCATCGCATTCCTGATGACCGTCTTCATCCGCATCAAGGAAAACAGAGGTGTCGTCGCGCCGGACTTGCGTACGGCCGAGCCGAAGTAGGCGCGACGGCGAGACCAGCTCAGAGTCCCAGTTCGGACAGGCCGGGGTGATCGTCGGGGCGACGTCCGAGCGGCCAGCGGAACAGCCTTTCGCTTTCAGTGATGGGGCGGTCGTTGATGCAGGCGTAACGGTTCTGCATCAGCCCATCTTCATTGAATTCCCAGTTCTCGTTGCCGTAGGAGCGGAACCAGTTGCCGGAATCGTCGCGCCATTCATAGGCATAGCGCACGCCAATGCGGTTTCCGTTGAATGCCCACAGTTCCTTGATGAGGCGATATTCCAACTCCTTGGCCCACTTGCGCTCAAGGAAGGCGCGTGCTTCGTCCCGGCCGTTGGCGAACTCGGCACGATTGCGCCAGCGCGTATCCAGGCTGTATGCAAGCGAGACTTTTGCTGCATCGCGGGTGTTCCACCCATCTTCGGCCAGGCGCACCTTCTGGATGGCGGACTCGTGGGTGAACGGAGGAAGGGGCGGACGAATTTCAGTATTGGATGACATGATATGACCTCAATGGTGACGTGAATGTTTAGGTGAAACGGACCCCGCCTGCTGCTGCAGGGTTGATAAAAGCAGAGCGGCCGCTCTACCAGCGCTATCGGCGGCGCCTGTATCGCCAGTGACCATGGCCACTGCAGTTGCGCCGTCGATAAGAATCAGAAAATAGTTCGCGATTTCGTCCGGATTGTTCAAGCCTGACGCATTGGTCAGCTCACGGAGATAGGAGAGCAAGCGTTGCTTGTGCAGCGCCGCTACCGCGCCAATCTCGGGATTGACCCCGCCAAGCTCACCGGCGGCATTGATAAATGCGCAGCCGTGGAAATCCTCGGTTTCAAACCATTGGCGCAGCGCAGGGAAGATCGACGCAAGTCGCTCAAGCGGAGCACTGGTTTGCGAAGTCGCATCGATAAACCACGCCATCCACCGTTGGTCTCTCGCCAGCAGCGCGGCCGCGACCAAGGCTTCCTTGTTTGAGTAGAGCTGGTAGATACTGCGCCGCGCCACACCGGAGGCCTTCACGATGGCATCCATGCCGGTGGCGTGAATGCCCCCTGAATAGATGAGTTTCTCGGTCGCGGCCAGCAGCCGGGCGGTGAGAGGGGAGTCGTCAGTAGTATCCATGTGAACCAGATGAGAATGATCGTTCTATGTATAGTAGAACGATCATTCTCAGTGGTCAACAACTTTCGTTGCGATGGGGAGAAAGAAACAACGGACCTTGTGGTTGTTGATCAATTGCGAATGCGCAATGGATCGCTGTCTGGACAGAGGGAGGGAAAACCCGGTGTTCGAGAAAAACCGGCAGAAGCTGCCTGAACGCCCGACGCGGAGGTCAATTGCGTATATAGGCGCCCAGACCCTTTACCAGGGCGGCAAATGTCACAGCGCAACGCGGACTTGCGCGCAGGTCCTCATGCATGGCGACCCATGTTTCCATCTTGAGCGAGAATTGCCTGGGCAGCAGACGCACCAGTGCATCGTCCCGCGCCGCCAGTGCCACTTGGCAGATACCGATGCCGAAGCCGGCGCGGATGGCGGCCAGTTGTGCGAGGTCGCTATCGGTGCGGAACGCCAGGATGGCACGCGAAAGCCAGGGGAGCTCTTTCAATACCTTGCGCACATAGGCGCTTTCCTGGTCGAAGCCGATGAGCGCATGCTCGGCCAGCGCGTCGAGCGAGCGCGGCGTGCCGTGGGCCGCAAGATAGCGCTGGTGGGCATGTAGCCCCACTTCGATGCTGCCCAGCCGCCTGGCGATCAGCGCATCCTGCGACGGCTTGAACATGCGCACGGCGATATCGGCCTCTCGGTTCAGCAGGTCATCGGGCTTGTTTGACATGACCAGTTCGACGCGCAACTCCGGATGCTGACGTCTGAGTTCGGTCAGGATGGGCGGCAGCACTTCCACGCTGATGACTTCGCTGGCGGTCAGCCTGACGGTTCCGCGCACTTCCTTGCCCTGGCTGCTGGCGACCCGGCGCAATGCAGCGGAGGTGGCGGCAATCCCGGCTGCATAGGGTTTCAGTTCCAGTGCTGCGCCAGTGGGCGAAAAGCCGTCGAAGGAGCGAACGAAGAGTTTCAATCCCAGCGTCGATTCCAGCTGGTCGATATGGCGGCCCACGGTCGGCTGCGTCAGACCCATCTCGCGTCCGGCCGCTGACAGCGAGCCCGTCTCCAAGACCTTGAGGAAGGTTCGGTACCACTCCCAATTCGGTTCGATGTCGGCCATGGTATTCATTTATGTATAGATGCTAGGTTAATTTATGCAATTTTCACTGATGCGTCAATTTTGCATACTGGAGCTTCTTCCATCACACGCTACCCAAGGAGAAGTCCATGTCCAAGATTGCCCTGTTCGGTGCTGCCGGCGCCATCGGTCGCAGCATCGCTGCCGCCATCAGCGCGCAAGGCCAGCATTACCGCGTTGTTGGCCGTAGCGAAGCGAGCCTGCGCAAGACCTTCGGATCAGATCCGCTCGCCGAGATCGTCAGCTGGAACCCCGATTCACCGGCGTCGGTGGAATCGGCCGCGCATGGCGTCGATACACTGATCTACCTGGTGGGCGTCAACTACACGCAGTTCGAGCTGCATCCAGAACTGATGCGCAAGACCCTGGCCGGCGCCATCCGCGCCGGTGTCAAGCGCATTCTCCTGATCGGCACGGTGTACCCGTATGGTTTTCCGCAGACCACACCGGTGCGTGAAGACCATCCACGCCAGCCGCATACCTTCAAGGGCCGCATGCGCAAGGCGCAGGAAGATCTGCTGATGCAGGCGCACATCGAAGGGCGCATCCAGGCGGCGGTACTGCGCCTGCCGGACTTCTACGGCCCCGGTGTCGAAGCCAGCCTGTTGCACGGTGCGATCAAGGCAGCGGCGCAAGGCGGCAGGGCGGACATGATCGGCCCGCTGGATCGGCCGCACGAGTTTGTGTTCGTGCCGGACGTCGGTCCGGTCGTGGCCAGGTTGGTCAACACGCCTGCGGCCTTCGGCAGGATCTGGCACCTGGCGGGTGCGGGCGTGACGACGCAAGAAGCGCTGGTGGCGGAAATGGAGCGCCAGACCGGGCGCAAGCTGAAAATCCGGGTGGCGGGCAAGACCCTGCTGCGGTTCATCGGAATGTTCAACCCCTTGATGCGCGAACTGGTGGAGATGCATTATCTGCAGACGCAGCCGGTGATCATGGACGATTCGGCGCTGCAGCAGTTGATCGGGCCGATAGAAAAGACTTCCTATGCTGAGGGTATCCGGCTGGCGCTGAAGGGCTAGCGCCGGTTCACATTCAATCACTCGTCGATTGAATGTAAACAGGCCCTGGATTTCTGGCGGTATCAAGGCCGTAGCGCTCGGCGGTCCTAGCCCTTCAGGCAGCCATCCGGTACGCCAGTAGATCCACCTGGAAACGCCCGCCTCGCCGGACCGGGTGTCCGCCCTCACTGAAACACGCTCCTCCCCCCTTTGTACAGCACACTACGCACACAGCACTGGCCACCAGGCCGACTCCCGGTCGCGTTCCCACCATCCTCTTCCCTCAGGCCAGCCCTTCGCCTTCGCCCATTCATTGTGCGCAGCGCCAAATTTCAGGGATTCGTCTCGCTCCCAAAGATAGCTAATGGTGCATTTAGTGCCTATTGCATTGCATATAGACAGGCACATTTGTTGCTATATCATTTTATGGCACATTAAAACATTAGTTATTACATAGGAATAGTTATGGAAAAATACATCAAGACTTCACGGGACGGCAATGTCGCCATCATCACGCTGAACCGGCCCGAGAAACTCAATGCATGGCACACCGCCATGCGCAACGAGATCATCGCCGCACTTGCCGCTTTCAATACCGATACGGCGATCGGCGCCATCGTCATGACCGGTGCTGGTGACCGGGCCTTCTGCGCGGGCCAGGATCTGGAAGAAGCCCATGGTTTCGACCAGGCGCGCGCCGATGAATGGATGAGCGAGTGGGAAAACTACTACCGCACCATCCGTACCCTGCAAAAGCCATTGCTCATCGCGCTCAACGGAACGGCAGCCGGCTCGGCCTTCCAGGTGGCGCTGTTGGCCGATATCCGCGTCGGCCACGCCGGCTCACGGATGGGGCAACCCGAGATCAATTCGGGTATCCCCAGCGTCACCGGTCCCTGGATCATGAAACAGATGCTGGGCATTTCCCGCACGATCGAACTGACGCTGACCGGTCGCATGATGGAAGCGGCTGAAGCGCATGCCCTGGGCCTGATTCACCACCTGGTGGAGCCAGCAGAGGTGCTGCCCAAGACGCTGCAAATCGCACGTGAGCTGGCCGCCAAACCGTCGGTGGCAATGCGCCTGAACAAGCAGCGCTTCTGCGAAGTGTCCGAAGAAAGCTTCGTCAAGACCATCGCGGCAGGACGTCGTATCCAGATGGAAGCCTACGCCACTGGAGAGCCGGCACGCATGATGGAAGAGTTCTTCAAGAAGCGAGGCCACAGCATCACGAAGTAAGGCGCGACATCGTCGGTAACAGCAGCAGGGAATGCAGGTTTTGGATCAACTACTCTATTCAGGGAGCATGGTATGAAACAGCCCGTCAACAACAAGCGTCGTGGAGTGCTCAAGGCAGCAGGCGGCACGGCATTGGCAGTCGCAGCACCGATGGTCATCGCACAGAACAAGACACTGGTGGTGTCCGATCCGGGCGGCCCTTACACGACCGCGTATCGCAAGGCGTTCTACGATCCGTTCGAGAAGGAAACCGGTGTCAAGATCGTCAACGTGGCGCGCGAGTCCCAACCCGTTGCCCAGTTCACCGCGATGGTGAAGGCCAGAAACTTTGTCTGGGACGTCACAACGCTCACGCTGCAACAAGATATTCCCATCCTTGAAGAAGGTGGGCTGCTGGAGCCGCTGGGCCTGGTGCCGACTGACTTCAAGAACATGCTGGCCGGTACTGTCACACCCAATTTCCTGGGGGTGGATGTCTACGCCACCATCCTGGCCTACCGCACCGACAAGTACGCCAACAATGGCCCCAAGACCTGGGCCGATTTCTGGAACGTCGAGAAATTCCCCGGCCGCCGCTCGCTGCGCCGCAATGCCATCGATACCCTGGAACAAGCCCTGATGGCTGACGGCGTCAGCCCCGACAAACTCTACCCGCTGGATCTGGATCGCGCCTTCAAGAGCCTGGACCGTATCAAGAAACACGTCGCGGTATGGTGGACCAGCGGTGCGCAATCGATGCAGCTGATCCAATCCGGCGAGGTCGACATGATCTCGATCTGGAATGCGCGCGCGCAAACCGCCATCGAAGGCGGCGCACCGGTGGCCATCAACTGGAACCAGGGTCTGTATTCGGTAGAAGGCTGGGGGGTGCCGAAGGGTACGCCGAAGGCGGCCATCGCCAGGGACTTCGTCAAGTTCTGTGCCGACGCCAAGCTGCAAAGCGCATTCACCGATACCTTGGCCTATGGTCCGACGGCGCTGGAGGCGTACAAGGACATCCCGCCCAAGCGCGCGGCGATCCTGCCGACCTCACCGGAAAACATCGGTCAGATGCGCCCGCCAAACGGCCCCTGGTGGCACAAGAACCGTCTCGCCGTATCGGATCGTTTCAACGCCTGGCTGCTCAGCTAGAACCGCACCGCCGCACTGACGTAAAGCCGCGCCGCAGCGCCAACGCCAACACCACAGGGCGTCATGCGGCGCAGCCAGACCTGTTCCCCTCGCACCGTCGTCCGCGCGCTTGTCAACTGCGCCGCGCGGGTGCATGAACTGAATGACACATCATGACTGCACGATTGCAAACACTGGGTATCTGCAAACACTACGACAGCGTCACCGCGCTTTCGCCGACCGACCTGACGGTGCAAGATGGCGAGTTCCTCACCTTGCTCGGACCCTCTGGCTCGGGCAAGACCACACTGCTTCAGATCATCGCCGGTCTGGTCGAGCCCAGCGCAGGCCAACTTATCATCAGCGGCAAGGAAGCCACCCACAAGCCGGCCGGTGAACGCGGCATTGGCATGGTGTTTCAGAGTTATGCCCTGTTTCCGCATTTGTCAGTGTGGGAGAACATCGCCTATCCGCTGCGCATGCGCAAGATGGACAAGGCCGCGATCACTGCCGCCGTCCAGGATGCGCTGGATATGGTGCAAATGGGTGCCTATGTACACCGCCTGCCGCGCGAGCTGTCGGGCGGACAACAACAGCGCATCGCGCTGGCGCGCTGTTTCGTCTACAAACCTTCGGTGATCCTGCTCGACGAGCCGCTGGGTGCGCTGGACAAAAAACTGCGCGAACACATGCAGGCCGAGATCCGCAAGCTGCACAAGGAGCTCGGCGCCACCTTCATCTACGTCACCCACGATCAGGAAGAAGCACTCAACCTCTCCGACCGTATCTGCCTGATGAACAATTCAAGGATCGAGCAACTGGGTACGCCAGAAGATCTCTACGATCGCCCGGCCACCGCCTTCTCAGCGCAGTTCATCGGTTATTCCAACCTGTTGCGGGGAACGGCACAACGCGGTGCCGGCGGCGTCAGCGTATTGCATCACGGCCGCCACACACTTCCCCTGGACGCGGCGGCCGCGCGCGAAGGCGCGGCCCAAGCATTGGTGGTGCGACCCGAGCAGGCCACACCGTGCGGTGCGACTGAAGCGCTGCTCAACGGCCAGGTCACCGAAGTGGTGTTTGCCGGATCCGATTACCGCGTGCTGGTCGACGTCGGCGGTGACGAGCCTTTCCTCTTGCGCTGCAGTCGCCGTGATGCGCCAGAGGTCGGCGCCAACATCGGCCTGCGCTGGAATCCAGCCCACGCCGCAGTGGTCAATCTATAAGCGGAGCACATCATGCCGGCCTCATTCATGAAGACCCTGCGCGCACTGCTGCCAGCCGTGCCTTGTCTGTTGTTCCTGGCGATCTTTTTCTGTCTGCCGGTGGTGGAGATCCTGCAAACCAGCGTACTCGATGCCGATGGCCATTTCACCACCGCGCAATATGTGCGCCTGGGTAGTGACTTCGTATTCTTCAAGGTGCTGTGGACGACCTTCTCGATCTCCGGGATGACCGCGCTGTTCTCCGTCCTGCTTGGTTTTCCGGTGGCCTATTTCCTTAGCCAGCTGGACGATCGGATACGCGAGCGCTGGATCATGTGGATCATGATCCCGTTCTGGACGAGCTATCTGGTCAAGACCTTTGCCTGGATCCTGGTGCTGTCCAAGACCGGCGTACTGTTTTCCCTGGCGCACGCGCTGGGCATGGTCGATGACGGGCGCGCCCTGGTGCCGTCCATGTTCGGTGTCATGATCGGCATGGTGCACGCCATGCTGCCGCTGGCCGTCATCAACATGCTGCCCATCATGCGCAGCGTCAACATGCAATTGATGCATGCGGCCGAAACGCTGGGGGCCAGCCCGTCGGTGTCATTCTTCTCGATCTTCCTCCCCATGGCAGGGCCGGGCGTGGCTGCTGCCGGCTTGCTGGTCTTCATCACCAGCCTCGGCTTCTTCATCCTGCCGGCCTTGCTCGGCGCACCCAGCGAGACCATGGTGGCGCAACTGGTGATCCAGGCCATCAACGAACTGTTCAACCTGCCCTACGCTGCGGCCCTTTCGGCGGTACTGCTGGTGGCGGCCATCCTGATCTTCATGCTCTACGACAAGCTGGTCGGTCTATCGTCCTTAAGTGGCGAAACGCGGGCCCGGTCGTCCAGTGGCGGTACCTGGAGCAACACCCTCTTGATTGCCATCGGGCGCCTGTTCAGCGGGCTCCGTCGTGCCACCGATGGGCGTCGTCCGATCATGAAGGTCTATGGCTTCGGCATCGTGGCATTGCTGTCCCTGCCGATCATCGTGGTGCTGCCCATTGCCTTCACCGATTCTCCCTTCCTGAGTTTCCCCCCCAAGGGACTCAGCCTGCGCTGGTTCAACAGTTTCTTGTTCTCGGAAGTCTGGCAGACATCGTTCCTGCGTTCATTTGGCGTCGCCACCGTCACGGCGCTGGCCTCTACTGCATTTGGCATCGGCGCAGCGCTGGCGCTCACCCGCTTGCCTTCGCGCTGGACCAAGCCGTTCTTCGCCTTCTTGCTGGCACCCCTCATCGTGCCACGCATCGTGGTGGCAGTCGGTCTGTTTTATCTCTTCTCCCGGTTGAGCCTGGTCGGCACCGATATCGGCCTGGTCATCGGTCACACCGTGCTGGCCATCCCCTATGTCGTGGTGACGATGGCGGCCGCACTCAAGCGCTTCGACTGGCGCCTGGACGACGCCGCGCGCATCCTCGGCGCGTCGGCCATGACGCGGCTGCGCACCATCCACTTGCCGATCATGATCGGCAGCATCGCAGCGGCGTTACAGATGGCATTCATCATTTCGTTTGACGAACTGACCATCGCCATCTTCGTCAGTGGTGGCCTCAAGAACACGCTGCCCAAGCAGATGTGGGACGACATGATCCTGCAGGTGAACCCGACGCTGGCCGCCGTATCGCTGGTGATGGTGGTGATCATTTCACTGCTGGTGGCGCTCCCGTCGCTGCACAAGAGACTACGCATGGCCCGTAGCTGACTCCATCCCTTTTGAATAAGAATCGACATGCACGTCTATCCACATTACTTTCCCGTTCGCGACGCCGCTGACAACCTCGATGTTGTGCCGCTACTGCAATCCGGCTTTGCCGCCCATGCAGAGCGCGCGCAAAAGACGCTCATCGAGTTCAACGGTGTACCCACCTCCTATGGCGAGATGGCACAGCGTGTCGCACGCATGCGAACCTGGCTGGCGCACCAGGGTATCGGCCACGGCGACCGGGTTGCCTTGATGCTCGAAAATGGCCTCGAACACATGGCGCTGATCTATGCACTGATGCTGAGCGGAGCAGTCTGGGTGCCGGTCAATACGCGCCTCAAGGCGCCCGGTATCGACTATCTGCTCGGCCACTGCAAGCCCGATCTCTTCATTACGCAACCCAGCTTTGCCCAGGCTCTCGCCGGCCTGGAACAGGAACCCAAAAAACTGGTCTGGCTCAATGAGCTGGAACTGCCGGCCGCTGAAGCGCTGCCGCCCATACCCATCGCATCGGACGATACGCTCTGCCTGATCTACACCTCCGGCACCACCGGCGCACCCAAGGGCGTCGTATTTACCCATCGTATGATGCGCATTGCCAGCGAGGGCACGGTGTTGGTCTCTGGTGTGAAGCCGGGCGACCGCATGTTCGTCTGGGAGCCGTTGTGCCACATCGGTGGCGCACAGCTGCTGCTGGTTCCCTTCCTGGCCGATGTCAGTCTGCAGGTGGTCGAACGTTTCTCGGCCAGCCGCTTCTGGCAGCAGGTAGAGCAGGCCCGCTCGACCCATTTGCATTACCTGGGCGGCATTCTGGATATCGTCTGCCAGCTGCCACCCGAGTCCCAGCCAGCGCAGCACACGCTGCAGGTCGCCTGGGGCGCCGGCGTATCGACCAAATCGTGGGACAGCATCGTGCAACGCCTGGGGATTGCCTTGCGCGAATGTTATGGCATGACCGAGGTGTCGAGTTTCACCACCGTCAACTACAGCGGAAAACCAGGATCGATCGGCCGCGCCTTGCCCTGGCTGCGTGTCGAGCTGCTCGATGAGAACGACCAACCCGTACCCACCGGCGAGCTCGGCCAGATCGTGGTGTCCACCGATGTCGAGGGATGCTTCCTGCCCACCTATCTGGACAACCCGAAAGCCACCAGCGAAGCGCGCCGCCACGGCAAGCTCTACACCGGTGACATGGCACGCTCGGACGACGAAGGCGATCTGTTCTTCGTCGGCCGCAAGACCGACAGCATGCGGGTACGTGGAGAAAATGTGTCGGCCTGGGAAATCGAACGCATCTTCGTCATGCACCCGGCCATCGCCGCCGTCGCCGCCATCGGCGTGGCCAGCGATGTCGGCGAACAGGAAATCATGCTGTTCGTGCAATTCAAGGAAGGGATGAGGCTCCCATTTGACGAACTGGCGGCCTGGGCCAGCTCGCGCCTGGCGAGTTATCAGCTGCCGCGTTACTACCAGCAGACGCAAGGATTCGAAACCACGCTGTCAGAACGCATCCGCAAGCATTTGCTGAGCCGTGATCTGTCGCTGGCCTGGGATCGTGCCAGTAGTGTGCTGAAGTAACGCGGGAAGCGGCGATAATAGTGTTTTTTGACAGATGCCCCGCCGCAATGCGGGGCCAATGAGCGAACGCATGGCCACAAAAAAAGACACCGCCCGCACAGGCAACGAACTGACGGGCGCAGACTCGCCGCTGTACGTGAACTCGGTCGAGAAGGCGATGAAGGTACTGATGGCCTTCGACGGCCAGCAGCGGCAGTTGTCGCTGACGCAGATCGCCGCCCTCACCGGATTCGATCTCAGTACCACGCAGCGTTTCACCTACACGCTGATGACGCTGGGCTACCTGAGCAAGGATGAGGCCGTGCGCAAGTACGAGCTGGCGCCACAGGTACTCAACTTCGCCTACCACTATCTGTCATCGAGCGACCTTGTGCTGCGCGCGACGCCCTACTTGCAGCAACTGAGCCGGGAAACCGAGGAGACCACCAATCTCACCATCCTCGATGGCACCGAGATTGTTTTCGTCCAGCGTATCGTCAGCAGCAACGTGCTCAATCCGACGGTGGTGACCGGCACGCGCTTGCCTGCTTTTTGCACCGCCAGCGGTCTTGCCATGATGGCGGCGCTCGATCCCCATGAGGTCGACGACATTCTCGCGCGCAGCGACTTGCGCATGTACACCCCCTACACCGTGGCCGACAAGGCTGCGATCAAGCAGCGGCTGATCCGTTTTCGCGAGCAGGGCTATGCACACAGCCGCGAAGAATATTTCCTGGGCGATATCTCGACGGCGGCGGTGGTGATGGATCACCGTCGCGGCCGCCCGGTGGGGGCGGTCAACCTGGCCATTGTCACAGCCCGTTGGGGCGGCGACGCCGATGAGCGCAGGCACGCCGATCTGGTGATGTCTGCTGCACGTGCCATTGCCAATTGATCATCTCATTTCCCTGTTCAGAAACGCCGGCTTCATCCAGCGTGAAGCTGTGGAGTCGCATGCGTCTCCCGGATGAGGTATCGTGCAGCGCTGAGGAGGAACTTGAAAATGGACTTGTTTAACATCCTGGAATACAAGAGTTGGTCGGACCGACGCACTCTTGACGCGGTAGCGCAACTCACCCAAGCGGAACAGAAAAGCGCCCTGGATTTCGCACGGCAACAGCTGAACCACATGGTTCGCGTCGAGGAGTTGTTTCAAGCCAGATTGCGCGGAGTTGAAGACCCCCATGACTCCACCAATACCGAGCATCTGCCGGAATTGGCCGAGCTGGATTCCAGGCTGACGGCGGCAAACCAGTGGTCGTTGGCCTATGCCAGGAGCCTGACGTCCAGTAGTTGGAAGGAGAGCATTTCTTTCACGTTTGTCGATGGCAAGCGCGGAAGACTCAGCCGCGAAGAAGCCCTGTTCCACCTCATCAATCATGGAACCTACCATCGAGGGGCGATTGGTCACGCTCTTGATCTGGCCGGTGGTCATCGTCCGGCCGATACCTACAACGTATTCATTCATGCTGCCGAGCCGGAGAGAAGGGGCTGATTGCATCCCCCATTCAGCAACTCTGGCAGGCCACGGCGCCCATGACGGGTAACTACAAATCCAGTTCGATCATCTGGCAAGCCGCTCTGGAACAGCATGGCGTGAATTGGTCATTGCGGCGCTTCTCTTCATCGCTGAGAATGAAATCGCGGTGGTCGATACTGCCGCTCAGGACGCGGGTGATGCATGTCCCGCATATCCCTTGCTCGCAGGAAGTAGGAATTTCGATGCCATTTTCTGCCAATACCTGAACGACTGACTTATCTTCAGGGATGTGGAAGACATCGCCGGTGCTTGCAATCCTGACGTCAAAGCTGGCGCCGCTTTTTTCCTCGACCGACGGTGGGGAAAAATACTCCTTGTGGAGCTGTTCTTTTTGCCAGCCCAGCCGTTCCGATTCGCCCAGGACGAAGTCCATGAAGCCGGTCGGCCCACACACGTAGAGGTGGTCATCGGGTTGACGAGACCTGGCGAGGTCAGCCAGGTCGAGCTTCTGGCCTTCGTTATCGAAGTAGAACCGCACGTCCTTGGCAAAGGAGCGTTCGGCAAGACGCTGGCGAAACGCTGCGCGAGCGGGTGACCGGGCGCTGAAATGAAGTTCGAATGCTTTGGATTGGGCGTGTAACTCCTCTGCCATGGACAAAATGGGCGTGATGCCCACGCCACCGGCCACCAGAATCGACCGACCGGTGGTGGGTACCAGGTTGAAGTTGTTTCGGGGAGCACTGATACGGATCGATTGGCCAACTTCAATCGCATGCATGCCCCTGGAGCCGTCACGGGACGGTTCTGTCAGAAGCACGGCAATTTCGTATTCGCTCTTTTGTCCCGCCACGTTACACAGCGAATATTGGCGGACCAGGTTGGGAGCGACTTCGACATCTATGTGCGCACCGGCGGTGAAGCGGGGCAAGGCCTCACCACTGGCCGCTCTGAACCTGAACGAATAGATTCCATCCGCTTCCAGGACCTTGGCCGATACGGTCATGGTCATCCACAAGTTACTGCCTGCATCGAGCTTCATATTCTCATTCCTGCTGACTTCCGGATTCAGGACTGCTGCATCATCACCACCTGGGGGAAGCCAGCACCGGTCGATGGCGGAGCGTTTTCCTTATCCTTGGCTTCCTGGTCGGCCCGTCCTTTGAGATAACGCCGCATGGCCACGCCGAGCGCATCGCTGGCGATGGAGATTTCGTAGAGGTCGTCCCCCTGTTCTGCGATCACTTCTTCGAGCAAGCTCAGGCCGACCACGTCTTCATCGAATGCCTTGAAGAAATTCGTGGCCATGAATTGCGTCGCTGCCTCGTCGGTCTGGGCAAAGTCACGACCCAGATAGATGAAGTAATGGGTGGTGTTGTGCGTGGCAGGTGTGGCCATGTGAGCGACCTTGATGAGGAATTCCGGACGTTCTCCTTCGGCAAGTGCCGAATCGTACAAGCGGGTCGTCACCTCGTAGAGCGCAGGCGTCAGGAATTCATTGCGAACGATGCGCGATGCGGTTGGCACACCGTCCAGGCCAGTCGGCTTTCCCCAGACCGGTGGCAGTTTGGTCGGCGACACCGTGCGTACCAAGGCAAACCTGCCTTCACCCATTTCGGATGTGGTGGGCGCTTTCACATAGTCGGGTGAGCCGATGGTGTTCGCATGCATGTAGCTCAGGTGCGAGGTGTCCAGCAGATTCTCGTGCAAGTAGACGTAACTGGACTTCAGGTCGTAGTAGCCCTTGGCGCCGGCCCATTCACTATCCATCATCCAGGGCAGCGCCGGAACCTTGGACTCATCAGCCAAGGCGGGGTCACCCATCCAGATCCAGATGACCGGGCCACGCTCCGCTAGCGGATAGGTACGTACGCCGATGTTCTTCGGGCATTTTGCAACTGCAGGGGCTTCGATGCAGTCACCGGATGCGTCATAGCGCAGGCCATGGTAGCCGCAGACGACGGTATCACCGTCCAGCTGACCTGCGGACAGAGGATAGGAACGGTGTACGCAACGGTCGTCCATGACGACCGGATTGCCAGCTTCGGTGCGGTAGAGGATCACGCGTTTGCCGAGCAGGGTGCGTTTGAGCAGAAAACGACCTACTTCATCGCTGAAGGCTGCGACATACCATTCGTTGAAGATAAACGGCGTATTGCGGTCGGCGAGGCGGCTCATGGCGACTTGTGCGCCGCGGATGATGTCGTGAGATGGCTGTGTCATGCTGGTCTCCACTTTGTAGTGATTGCTAGGTACAAATTCCGATATTAGTCTTCTCGCCTGCACGATTTTGTCTCTATGCGAAGCAGGACTTGCCCGATTTTGCCGCGCACAGAAACGCCATGCTGCTCCAGGAGCCGGCGTCAGATCGGCTCTGCCAGGACCTTCAGGGATTGTTCGACGAGAACGGTTTGCTCCGCGATCGGCCGACCGGCCTGTTCGCGTCGCCCAATCTCCAGTGAGTTCTGCACCACCAGCAGGCAGCGCTCATAGCGCCGGGACATGTAGCGCATCAACGCACGGTCGATATCCTGGCCGTCGCCGAATTCTTCGGCCAATACCAAGGCATCTTCCGCCGCCAGACCCGCACCGGACGCCAATTGAGGCGTCGTCGGATGGGCGGCATCGCCGATGAGCAGGACTCGGCCCTTGAACCACGGACCCGGCAGCAAAAAGGCTTCCAACGGCCGATGGACGATGGTGTTCTCCGCGCTCAGAGATTTGCCGATTTCACGGATGATGCCGCCATAGGAGCGAGTCAGACGTTCCAGTTCTTCAGGAAGGGACTCTTCCGGGAGGCGGCGCTTTTCCTTGGCGTTTTCCAGGAGAAACATGTACATCCGCTCCTTGGATACGGGTGTCAAACCGACTTTATACGGGCCGCCCAGGAAGAAATGGCGCCGGTCAATTTCAGGAGGGCGAGGCAGTTGGGCGCGCCAGGCGCTCTGACCGGTGTACTCGGGAGTGGGGGCGTCCGGGAAGAGCAGGCTCCGGATACGCGAGAACAGTCCATCCGCGCCGATCACCAGGTCATAGCTGGACCGGGTGCCGTCGGTCAGTTCTACGTCGACCTGGTCATGACCTTGGTTGAACTTCTCAACCGAGAGTCCAAGACGCACATTCACGCCAGCCGCCAGGACTCTGGCCGACAGAATCTTGTGCAGTACCGGCCGCATGATGCCGCCGCAGCCGGGAATGCCATCCTCTGGTCGTACGGGGGTAGGCAATATTGCCAGACGCGCACCGTCGGTAGAGCACACCTGAATGCCGGCGCCGGTGTAGGCCCGCGCTTCAATGTCCGGTAGCACGCCCAGCGCCTTGAACGCCCGCAGTGTGGGGCCGGTAATCGTGATGCCGGCGCCGTAGACACGCCATTCCGGGTCAAGGTCGATGAGCTCCACCTGGTGACCGAACCTGGCCAGCGATATGGCGGCAGACATCCCGCCAACCCCACCGCCCACGATAAGAATCTTCTTCTGTTGCATCTACACAAGTCTCCAGTTACCGGACCCAGCACGACCGCAGTCGATACGAAAGGCCAGGATGTTGTTCACACTGGCAGCGTAGCGGTATGCATGGATGAAATTTGCCTGAACTGGCCGTGCAATTTGTCTCGGAGCGAAGGAGGCAGACAGCGATGCTGCGCTGAGGGTCAAAAGGCGCAGCACAGGGGGCAAAGTAGCGGGCCTTCGCGCGCCTACGATATCAATCCCGGGCCCACATCGATAAGGGCTTGCAACTGACAGAGGTGACGAATTGAGCGAGAACGTAGAGAATGCCGGCGCCGTGCAGGGCCGCCCCAAGACCCTGGCCGAAGCCAAGCAATGGATGCTGGGCAAGCTGGCCGCCAAGGTGCACCCGATGAATCTGGTGTCGAAGGAAGACGGTGAGCGTCTCATTGACTCCCTTCAGGGTCTGGATGGCGCATCGTGGGCGGCCGTCTGGGGCAAGGCCGGTGACGAAACCCGCGCTCTGGCTGACCGCGCCCGTGACAGCGCCAACGACGCAGAAGCCGCCGCGCTCTACATGAAGGCAAGCGGCTTCTATTTCATGGGTCGATTCCCTTGCCCGAATCATCCGGACAAGGAGTGTTGTGCACGCGCAGAGCGCGAGACCTATGTCCTGGCGGGTTCCTATTGGGATAATCCGGTGCAGCGCGTCACCATTCCCTTCGAAGGCCGCAGCGGTGAAGGCAAGGAAATCGTGTTCCTGATCCGTCGTCCCCAAGGTGTGGAGCGCCCGCCTGTCGTTGTCATGTGGGGCGGGGTGGATGCATGGAAAGAACAGATGACCGCCGCATGCAATGCCTTCCTGGCGGCCGGCGTGGCGACCATCGCCATGGACAATGCAGGCACCGGCGAGTCACCGGTGAAGGGTGTTCAGGATGCAGAGCGCCAGTTCCTGCCCGTCTTCGAGTGGGCCAGTCGTCAGAGTGACCTGGACGGCGCAAAGGTCGGCATCCTGGGGCGCTCGTTCGGCGGCTACTGGGCGACCAAACTGGCGCACTTGCAGCCGGAACGCATTGCGGCCGCTGTGAACTGGGGCGGTGGTGCCCACTATATGTTCCAGCCAGAGTGGGTCGAATCCTCCCGCTACCCCGACAGCTACCTGATGGAGCTTGTCGAAACGCGTCAGCGCATGCTGGGCGTGACCACCGACCAGGAATACATTGACGGCTTCAAGCGCCTTTCTCTGGTCGACCAGGGGCTGCTCGACCAACCCAGCGCGCCGATGCTGCTGGTGAACGGCAAAGAAGACAAGCAGTGTCCCATCGCTGACCTGCATCTCCTGATCGAGCGTGGCACTCCCAAGGCCGTTCGCCTGTTCCCGGGTGGACACATGGGAAATACGCCGCAGACGCTGCCAACGATCGTCCAGTGGCTGTCCACCCACGTCAAAAGCCAGGTGGGGGCCGCATGAGCGGAAACTGGGTCCAGCAGATTCCATCGCAATCTGCCTACTGGTTGAACAAGGTGCTGTTCGAGGTCCATCACAACGATGGGCAGCTCAAGCGCTATCTGGCATCTCCGGGCGAGTATCTGTCGACGGTGCCGATGCCGGAAAACCTGCGGGAAGCGGTTCGTTCCAATGATATTGGCGCCATGTATCTGGCGGGTGCCAATCCCTATCTGTTACGGGCGCACTGCCTGGGATTGCGCATTTCGGAACAGGAATTCCTTGCATCACTCAAGGCCGTCGCAGGAGGGCAAAAGAATGGCTGAACTCGTAGGAATCTATGCGGCGAGCCACACGCCCGTCATGCTGAATTTTCCGGATGCCATCCCCGGTGAAGACCGGGACGCGATTTTCGCGGCGTTCAAGGAGATGGGGCGGCGTATCGCCGAGTCGCGGCCCGATACCGTCATCGTCATTTCCGACGACCATGTCCACAACTTCTTTTTCAACAATTTCCCCGCGTTCTGCATCGGTGCCGCCGAAAGCTACCAGACGCCTGTGGAACACTGGCTGAAGGCTGAGAAGCAAGTCTTGCCGGGGAATGCGGCATTGGGGGCGCACCTCCTGGGTGAAGCGCTACAAAACGGGTTTGACCCGTCCTTCTCGATCGAGCTGGTGCTTGACCACGGCTCGCTGACCCCATTGTTGCTGGCCGGTCTGGTACCTCACGTACAAATCGTTCCATTGCTGGTGAACTGTGTCCAGCCACCCTTGCCCACGATGCGCCGATGCGTCGACTGGGGCAAGTTCCTTCGCAAGGCGATCACCAGCTTTGACGCCAGCAAGCGCATCGCGATTCTTGCCACCGGTGGCATCAGCCACGATATCGCCACGCCGCGAATGGGCATGGTCAACGAGGAATTTGACCGCCAGTTCCTGGTCAACCTGGGCAGCGGCCATACGGATACGATTGTTGAGCACGCGACAAACCATGTCGCTGCTGCCGGAAATGGTGCGGAAGAAATCCGCAACTGGTTGATTGGCCATGGTGCGGCAGACGGTGCCCAGTTCGAGTCGCTCTACTACAAGGCAGTCTCCAAATGGTACACAGGGATTGGCCTGGCCCAGTGGAAAGTGAAAGGCTGAGATGAACGCAGAAATTGTTCCACTTGCAGCCGAGTCACTCGGCAAGGATGAACATCACGCGGTTGTGTTGCTGCACCCCATTTGTGCGAATCGCGATATCTGGCGCCTGCAACTGCCCGTCTGGTCAAAGTCGTTCCGGCTGGTGCTGGTTGATCTGCCTGGACATGGCTTCAGCAAGCCGCTCGGGGGGACGCCAACACTCACGGACTTCGCCCGGCAACTGGCTGTGACTCTGACGAGGGCGGGGGTTGACCAGGTATCACTGGTCGGCGTCTCGCTTGGCGCAATGCTTGCACAGGCTTTTGCACTGGAATTTCCGGAGCGAATCCGCAAGCTCGTCCTTGCCAACGCGGGAGCGGTCACTCCTGAACCCGTGGTGGCGCTCTGGAATGAGCGTCAGAGGAGTTACCGCGAGTTCGGCGCCGAGCAGCATGTACGTTCGACGATAGAACGCTGGTTCGATGATGACTATCGCGCCCGTGCGCCGCTGACCGTGAAATGGATTGAATCCCTTGTACGAGGTACGACCCAGGCGGGGTATTTTGAGGCAGTCGATGCCATCAAGGTAATGAACCACGTAGCACGGCTGCAGGAGATATCAGTACCCACGCTGGTCGTCGCCGGTGAGAAGGATGCCGCCGTGAAGCCGGAGATTTGTGCAAAGGTCGCCGAGGCCATTACGGGCGCCAGATTTGTGGTGCTGCCGTCGGGTCATATCAGCAATGTTGAAGCCGCTGCCGAATTCACGGAAGTCGTCGGGCAATTCCTGCTGAGCTGAGTCAGGAGTCAGGCAGCTCCTGACGGCCGAGGCCCCAATCCGTTGAATGCGGATTGGGGCCTTGCCACATGGCCCTGCCACATCCATGCAGGGCTTAGCCGTGCACTTTCCTGTACTCCCGAGGGGTCATGTCGAACTTCTCCTTGAAGGCACGACTGAAGTGGGCCACATCGCTGAAGCCCCACCCATAAGCCACCTCCCCGATGGGCCGGTTCGAGAGTTGACGCGATACCAGGTCTTCACGGCATCGCTCAAGACGCTCGGACCACACCCACTTCATCAGCGACGTCTGTTCTGCGGTAAAGAGCTGATAGATGTGCCGCGTCGACAGGTTGACCGCCTGCGAAATCATCTCGGCATCCAGCGACGAATCGTGCAGGTTGTCACGAACAAACGCACGGATGCGCTCAAGGTGAAAAACATGCAGCTTGGAGGGCAGGGCCGTCATCTCCTTGTCGCAGAGGGAAAGCGCAACCGCAAGCGTGTAGGGAAGGGCCTGCGCAATACGCGCGGCCGTATTTTCATCGAGATCCGGTGCCATGCCGAACATCTCGTCATTCATTGCCCGGAAGATTGCCCCCGGGCCACCGGCCGTCTCGATTCGCCTGGCCGTGCGCAGATGCGCATCGGGAACCACCCTGCGCAACAGCTCCGAATCGACATAGGTCGAGTGCGTCACCATATGCCCGGTTTCGATGTGGAAGGGGGATGCCAGGTCGATAAGCACCATGTCTCCAGGCCGTACACGGGCGCTGCGCCCTCCTTGGGAAACATGCGCCTCACCTTCCTTCTGGACAGTCACCAGCCACCGGCGGGTGTCCTTATGTGTCGCCGGTGCGGACGTCTCATGGGGAGAAAAGCGGATGGATGCAAATTGCAGGCTTCTGCCGCAATAGGCTTGCATCTGGGTGCTCAAGGGCTCGTCTTTTCCGGAGTCCAGTGACAGGCCGATCGAAAAAAGGCTGGCCATCTGCCTTTCGAACAATCGCGCGCCCTCACGGGACGGACTCTCGGCGGTAGAGAAGGTGCGGATAAAAATGGCTGTCTCCTTGGTCGTTGCGGCGCTCTTTTTGTTTTCATCTGGTGGGCGAAATGCGTTCGCCATTGATGTCGCCTTATTAGTCAAATTCTAGCGCGGACTGAAGCAAGATGGGGAATCGTAAAGGAATAGATTAACGCTACTCCCACCGGGAAATGGGAGACGGAAATAGTTTGCTCGCATCAACACAAAAAGCTGCTCATGAATGTGGCTCATTAATGCAGCTCATTAATGCAGTTCCATAAACGCAGCTCATCGGAGACCTGCCCACTTCATCACGCGGCGCTCAGCGCCAGATGCATCGTCGTCTGTGACGACGAGCTACAACCATAACAACGAAACCGAATGTCGCACTTGGCCGATAGGGCGTCGTGCGTCCTTCTGAAAGAGGAAAGAGAGACATGCAAAAAATCAAATGGAAATTCGGCGCAATTGCTGCCCTTGCTACGCTGCCCGTCGCTTCCTGGGCTCAAAGCAGCGTCACCATCTCGGGCATCATGGATGCCGGGGTTTCATACGTCAGCAATGAATCCGGGAAAAGCAATCTGCGGGCCGATAACGGCATCGGCGTCCCGAGCATCCTGTTCATCAAGGGACAAGAAGACCTTGGTGGAGGCACTGCGGCCATCTTCCAGCTTGAGAGCCAGTTCAATCTCAGCACCGGCGCATCCTTGCCCGGAAACAATCTCATCTTCGGACGTCAATCGCTGGTGGGTCTGAGGGATAACAAATGGGGCACACTCACCGCCGGCAACCAGTACGAATTCATGCACGACTCGCTGTTATTCGGCGGCTTTGATTCCGCGCTGACCTATGGCGGGTACTACACATTCCGCCAGGGACCGTTCAATGCCCTGGCGGTGCCGAACAACCCAACCGGCGCTTCGGACTTCGACCGCCTGGCCGGCCTGGCTCGCGTCGCCAATTCCGTCAAGTATCTGAGTCCGGATTTCAATGGCGTGACGTTCGGTGGGATGTATGGCCTCGGCGAGGTAGCGGGAGACACCTCGGCATCGCGCACCATCAGCCTCGGCACCAACTATGCCAGCGGTGCATTCGGCCTGGCAGCCGCATATACCGATGCGCGCTACTCCACCATGAGCAACGGTCACGACGGTATCCGCAACTGGGGTTTGGGCGCGCGATACCGGATCGGCGACTACAAGCTCAATCTGCTCTACACCAACACCCGCAATACCCTGACCAAGGGCGAGGTGAACGTCTATCAAGCCGGCGTCAACTGGCAGATGGATGTTGCCTGGAACCTGGGCGTCTCCTATGAGTACATGAAGGGGAACGCGCAATTGGCGCACAATTACGCCCATCAGGGAAATGCGACGCTGCAGTATTGGCTCTCGAAGCGGACCGATATCTACCTGCAGACCGTGTATCAGAAGGCAGGTGGCGACAACGCCACTACCCAGGCCTGGATCAACGGCCTGTACGGCCCGGGGTCTGCTTCCAGCACAGGTAGCCAAGCCATCTTCCGGATCGGCATGGCAACCCGTTTCTGAGCAGCCTACGCCCTGAATTAAAAGAACAGAACGGAGATAGTATGAATATGTTGTCCAGTGGGACTGCCGCCGCTGCGGTCGGAGAAGAGTCCTGGCGGTATCGCGGGTGGGTGGTGGTCCTTGCATCGATGATCGCCCTGATGTTCGGGCCCAGTACTGTGGCGGTGCTCAGTCTGGGGCTTTTCATCAAGCCCCTGGAAGCCGATTTTGGCTGGAATCGCACCCAGATCGCGCTCGCCAGCTCTATCGTGTCTTATACGGTGATGTTAATTTCCCCGATTCAGGGCTACCTGACGGACCGCTTCGGCGCGCGGGCCATCATCATTCCGTGCATCCCCTTGTTCTGCGTCGCCATAGGTCTGATGTACTTCATGCCGCCGGTGCCGTGGATCTACTACGCTGCGTGGGTTGCTCTGCCTGCTATCGGTATTGGTATCTTCCCGCTCTCGTATCGGCGTGTCGTCAGTTCCTGGTTCGACAAGCGCCTGGGCCTGGCGATCGGCATCGCCAACGCGGGTATTGGCATCGGTGGCGCAGTGATTCCACTCGTGATTGGAACGGTGGTCGTTCAACAAGGCTGGCGTGCCGGATTCGTGGGCCTGGCCGTGTTGGTCGCATTGACGCTACCCATTGCCTTCTTCTTCATCCGCGAAAAACCCGGTACCGAACCCAGAAAGGGAAAAGCGCAGAGCGTTCCCGGTGTTGATTTCAAGGAGGCCGCGCGCAGCAGGCAATTCAAACTGCTGGTCGGCATCTTCATGCTGCTGGGTATCATCAATACTGCATTGATTGTTCACCAGATCCCGATGTTGATTGATGCAGGCGTTACCCCACAGCGCGCTGCGATGGTGCAGGCGACCTTCGGCATCTTCGTCATCGTGGGCCGCTTGCTCACCGGCCTGCTTATCGACTACATCTCTGCGGCTTTGGTCATGTGTGTCCTCGCATTGGGAGGCACGATTGCCTGTGTGCTCTACGCGTACGGCGTCACCGGCGACGTGGTGTTCCTGTGTGCCGCATTGCTGGGAATGGTGCTGGGGGCGGAGTTCGATGTGCTCAGCTACCTTTTGAAGCGCTATTTCGGTATGCGCTCATTCGGCAAGCTATATGGCGTGATTTTCGCTGTATTCCAGTTCGGTGCTGGTGCCGGCGCCGCATTTCTTCCCATCATGCGCCAAGCCTCGGGAAGTTATCGCACCGGTCTGTTAAGCTTTTCAGCCGCCACCCTGGTTTGCGCATTGCTGCTCATCATGCTCCACCTGTGCGGTCGTATCGGGCAAGCTCAAGCACACCCCCATCATTCGAGTATTTGACAAGGAAGTCTATGGAACAAAAAGCAGGCGAACCTCGGCTGCCAGTCGTCGACGTTGCAACAGCCTCGCCAGAACAGAAGCGCGTTCTGGATGACATCTTGAACGGGCCGCGCGGTAACCTGGCAGGTCCTTTCCTCTCGTGGATTCATAGCCCTGAGCTGGCACAGCATGCACAGAAGCTTGGCGCATTCTGCCGCTATCACACGAAGTTGTCGTTACGGCTCTCTGAGCTGGCGATCCTTTGTACGGCTTCGAAGTGGCGGGCCCAGGCAGAGTGGCAGATTCACTATCCTATTGGCATCGATGCCGGACTGGATGAACGGAATATCGAACTGGTGCGCCTGGGCAAGGAGCCGAAATTCGCGCTTCGTGAAGAACAGTTGATTTGGGAGCTGGTGGAGGAACTCTATGAAACGAAGCGAATTTCAGAGCCGCTCTACAAAGAGGCAGAGCAGTACTTTGGTGTCGAGGTATTGGTGAATCTTGTTGGGCTGCTGGGTTACTACGCGTTGGTTGCCATGACGTTGAATGTTTTCCAGGTACGCCATGGAGATGGACCGCTGCCGTTTGAAGGGTAGTTGTCTCCGATACTGATTCTGGCTTGACGATATGCGGAGCGGGCCATGGTGGTGGCAATCGTTAGTTAAGAGGAATCGGACCCACTGGACCGGAGGCCCAGTTATGTGAGCGACGTCCCATAGTTACCACTCCAGCGCGGTGTTGAGCGGTGCCGGAGCTCTATCCCCAAGCCGCAGGTCCAGCTCAAGCGCTGCGCACCAAGTGAATAACTGCTTGGCACTGATTTCGTCTGGGTTGTGTTCCAGATGAGAGATTCGATTTTGGCTCAGGCCGAGACGGGTCGCTACCTCCGCTTGCGTGAGCTTCTTCCTCTTGCGTGTCGACACGAGCAGTTGGCCGAGCTGTGATGTGGTGAGGAGGGGATGGGAGATATTGATAGCCATGGTAAGAATATCCGATATCGAGATAAATCCATTTTATCTGAATTGCGGATAAAGTAAATATATCTGAATAGCAGATAATATTAAAATATCTGAATATCGGATATTTTTAAAGTATCTGCATATCAGATAAAACGAATGCGGCCTAGCTAGGGGGTAGTAGAAGCGTCAATGAGTCGAGGATGTATTCGCGGCTCCGAAGGGGATTTGTCTGTTGATTTGCTCGCAGAATTGACCCTCTCCAGTTGCCCCTCTTTCCAATGCCTTCCAAAGGCGGCCGCACGGTCGTACGACCCTTCATATCCCCGCTCTTTCAGGTCCAGAAACATCTGTTTCGGGGTTCTCGTTGCTTGCGAGATTTGACGGATTCCGCACTCAGCCAAGCAGAGAGCCTGGGAGCGAACTCATCAAGAGAGCTAGGCGAATGCCTTGCTGGGTATGCTGGTTCGATCGCATCCGAACGGATATAACGGCGAACTGTATTGCGGGAGATGTCCAGTCGGCGCGCGATTTCCCGGATAGAGATATGGTCTCTGATGTACCAGCGCCGAATAATTCCAAGTAGGGCCACGTCTATCACTCCGTTCTTCCGCTCGCTGTCATGAGCAGGATTGTGGTCTAAACATGGGTCAACTTAGTATGCAAACTTCTGGGAAAAAGTGGGGATGCGGATTTGGATGCAATTCAACACAACATATGTGTCTTAGAAATGAAAGCCATTCTTTTCATCTAATCCAGATGGCGCTGATTCAGGCTCAGAAAGGTTTTCCGCCCGTATAAGAACGCTTTTTAATTTTGCTGCAGCCCCCCTTTAAGTCTCGAAATCGCAAAAATCTAGAATTCAGAAATAAAAGGCGTTCCTTTCTAGTGCCAACACGACGAAGATGCCCGCTGGGCCTGGACATCCACGAATCTCAAAGTCCCGTTGGTCCCCCCTTGTTTAGTCGTTACTTCTCCTTTGCAAACCAGGTCAACGTATCCTCCATCTCAATTTTCAGTCGTGCGTAACTGTCGATTTTCTTCTGGGGATATGGTCCTTTTGTAGGTTCTGGATAATTCTGTATTGAATGGAATCGGTCTTCTTCGTCGGCCCTTGGGATTCTGAGGTTACATCGACGCCAGTCCAATCCTCCACTTGAACGAGTTCGCGTCGATACGGCAGAAGGTCTTTGCCAGGATGCTCGGTGAACTCAGTGCCTTCTAAAGATGACCCGTCGGCGAACCAGATAGTGGGCGGGTACTCAGTCAAGAACTCCTCAATCAAAACGGCATCGCTACGGGGGCCTGGCGTGATGTATGGCTTGGAACCTCTGATGTGGGTGAATGTCGCAGTGTAGTCCTCATCCTTGCCAGAAAATTCCAATCGATAGAAGCTCTCCCAGTCTTCCGCAAAGACTCGAAGCACAATCGGGTCAGCATCACCCCTGGGGGTGACCTCAATGTCGACAAAGGACGCGTTAGTTGCTTTGACTTTGGATATTGCAATAATGCTTGTACTGAGTGGTCTTTCCCATACCTCACGCGGCCATTCAACGGAAATGGCTGCCAAAACCGGAACGCTACCAATTTGGCGCGGTTTCAGAGTGCCGGCCAAAACGACATTAGGATCGATGGTGTCGTCAGAAATTTTCCTACCCAATTCACGTGCCCAGCGACTGAAACTGTCGATACGCAACCTTTGATTCGACCACACGCGTCCGCGTTTGGCCGCTCCCACTGTTATCTTGGTTTGATCTTGATAACCCGTTCCGGCGAGAACGGCACGCTTAGCTGTACGTCTCGCGTCCTGACCAATACGTGCCTCCACATCAGAGCCCATTCGCCCTGTGTATCGCACTTGGCGCCCCAAATGTTCTTCTAGACCGACGTTGTTCATTACCAATCGCGTGACGCCATGAAACGACCGGAATACGTCAGGGGCGACAATAAGCTTTACGTCATTGCCGCAGAGAGCCTTTGCAAGTTCCTTGTACTCCCCGCTGATGCCGGAGCCGTGGATGAAGAGTAACTCTAAAGAGCTATCCCAGATTGCAATCAAGAGCTCCCAGTTTGTCTCTTTGATTGATTCTACTTCGCTCCATCTGACGCCATTTTCAGTGACCGCCAAGATGACCAAAGTATTTTCTTCATCGTTGAGCGAGAAAAATAGCCTGTCTCGAGGAGAGCCGCGACGAAACCCCTTCTTAAAATCGGAAGGTCTCCAGGTTTTACATTCAGTCTGGTACACCACCATGCTGGCGGCTGGCCTGAGGTCCTTCAGTGGTACCTTGTCGATTATTCGTTTGAAGCCCTTGAAGAATTTTTGGGTCGACAATTCTTCGTCAATCGCCGTCCCACTTAGCTCTGGTAGAAGAGAATTCCAATCAGGGTCGCGAGAATATAGCTGTTGAAGCTCGTCCCTAACTTCGATGAGCGCAGTATTGGTGATGAACAGCGCATCACCCAAATCTTCTCTCGTGCGAGTGAAGCGACCTGCCAACTGAAGCGTGATGGCCAGGCTCTTACGGATGTCGTGGAAGGCGGCAATCTTGAGTTCAGGAAGATCGAAGCCTTCTCCAAGCATGTCGACGCATACGACAATGCGGGCGGCACCGCTAAACAGTTTCTGCTTTTCTATGCGGACCTGAGAGGCCTTTATCCCGGAATGGATCACAATCGCTTCATACCGGCCGGCGCCATACTGCTGATACAGCTTGAATACCTCTTCGGCTCTTGCTTTGGTATCGACGCGGGCCATCACGATGTGCTTACCAGTTCTGTCGTCATCTAATGCCTGAAGCGCTGCCTTCGCAATTGCAATATCGCCGGTCTCGGAATTGAACTCGCTGATTTCGTGAAACTTAATTGGCTTGAAATAACCCTCCTCTTGGGCGGTCTTCAAGGGATAGATATAAATCAGCTTGCCATCAATTTTTTGGCCGTCCTCTCGGAATGGCGTGGCGGTGAACTGGAGAACCCGCTTCTCAGAGAATGCATCCCGGAACGTTCGCCATGTTTTAGCCTCGGCATGGTGAGCTTCGTCGATGAATAAATGTGAGCACCAATGGACGATGCGCTTTCGCGCTGGTTGGGCAAGGCCGCTAAGGAGCTGGCTTGTCGTGACAACGACGTTGCAACCGGGAAAGAACGCATCGACGTCTTCAATGGTGGCCGGTTTGGATTGAAGGCGGCCGACTACCGGGCGAAACGCAAATTCATTCAAAATCTTGCTGTTCGGCTTTTTCAACATACCGAGGGTTTCGAACTTTTCGGCTAGTTGAGTCCGCAGAGCATCTGATGGAACTACCACTAGAACACGTTCACACCTGCAGGAGACAAGGACGGACAGCATGGTCTCCGTCTTTCCTGTCCCTGTCGGCATCACAATCGTGGCAATTTCATCGCTTATGCTCCAGTGCGCATGAATGGCGTGCAGAGCACCTAATTGCGGTTTTCGAAGACCGATGTGTGAGCCTGAGGGGTCTTCCTCTGAAAATCGAAAGGCGTGTTGCCAGGAGATGCGAGCGGCTCCTGCCGCTTTTGTCAGAGCCGCGGCGACGATTGCCGGCTCGGCTTCTGGCCACCATTTGCCGTCAGACAGGTCCAGTTCGTCGACATCCACTGAACCGAACTTTGCAATCAAGATCGGCGTGTTGCCGGAGGGGATTGCTGACTTCGGTTTCGTCGGAAATATGTATGCGTACTCGATACCGTCGTCTCCACGGAGGAGATATCCAACGGACTTTTCAAGAGTGAACGGCACAGCTTCGCATTCGATGTCGCGTGATGGGTAACTGATTTGAGATATCAGGCCCAAGCTTGATTTTTGGCTGACAGAAAGCACGGCAGGCAGTTTTACCCGCATGTATCCCCTCCATGAATGTCGAGTGCGAACCCATTTCTCCCCAGCAATGAGTTCGTTCAGTTAAGCACTGATTACGTGCAGGGATTATGCCCCAGTTTAATTGTTGGGATGTAAAGATGGGCTCTGAGCTGCGTCAAATGAATTGTTTGAGGGCACTAACTCAGGTCGAACTCACAGGGCTCATAATCCCTTGCAGCACTGGACAGTCCCAATGAAATTTTCTACAGGACGTACGTGGCAAACTACTGCTCCTAGAACGCTGCGACCGGGATGGGTAGTGACCAGCGAGAAGAGGCACACCGCTTCTACGAAGCAGTTGGCTTCTCGCGCGATGGGCATCGGCTTTCTCGAACGACGCTGAAATCGGCCGCTCTTACTCCGAGAGACGCTGCTGCGACAGTGACCTGCTCCCCAATTTAGTACGAGAACGACTTGGAGTCTGCGGTTAAAAAAGTCTCTGCAAACTGTTGCGGCGTCAGGTATCCAAGAGAACTATGCGGCCTCTCAGAATTGTATTCTCGTCGCCAGGCCGCAATGATTTCACGAGCATGCCGCATCGACACGAACCAATGTTCATTCAGGCATTCATCTCGAAACTTGCCGTTGAAACTCTCGATGTAGGCATTCTGCTGCGGCTTACCTGGCTCGATGAAGTTCAGCTTCAATCCGTTTGCATAGGCTCAGGCATCGAGCACCTTGCCGGCGAACTCGGGACCGTTGTCGATGGTAATCGATTGCGGCAATCCTCGAAGCTCTGATAGGCGCGACAGCACTGATACGACCCGTGTGCCTGGCAGCGACGTATCCACCTCGATAGCCAGGCATTCCTTGGTGAAGTCGTCTACGATGTTCAGGCAGCGCAAGCGGCGACCATCAGCCAATCCATCCGATACAAAGTCCATCGACCAGCTCTGGTTGGGCATCGTCGCTGGAACTTTCAGTTGCCGCTCCACGCCCGCGATGCGCTTCCTCTTGCGGCGCCTGACGCTCAGGCCGGCCTATCGATACACGCGGAGCAGCTTCTTTCGATTGACCTGCCATCCTTCCCGCTGCATCAATACATGCAGACGCCGATAGCCATATCGACGTTTTATGGCCGCCAGTTCGCAAAGACGCTGACGCAGTTCCTCATCGTCAGGACGACGGGACTCGTAGTGATATAAGGAGCGGGAAATTCCTATCTGCCCGCAGGCACGGGTTACGCCTAGACCGTGTGCATGCATGATGTGCGTCACGGCGCTTCGCCTATCCTGCGGGCTTACCACTTTCGGCCGAGCACATCCTTCAGTGCAGCGTTGTCCAACAGGCTTTCTGCTAGCAGTTTCTTGAGCTTGGCATTCTCGGCCTCCAGCGCCTTGAGCCGTTGGGTCTCGGATACCGTCATCCCGCCGAACTTGGATTTCCAGTTGTAGTACGTCGCGTCGCTGATGCCGTGCTTCCGGCATACCTCGGCCACTTTCATACCGGCTTCGGCTTCCTTGAATACGCCAATAATTTGCTCTTCGGTAAATCGTTTCTTCATGCTGCCTCCGTATGGGGCAGACTCTACGTCATTGCCGTACTAATCTCGGGGAGCAGGTCAAGTGAAACCCAAAGAGGCGGCTCATCTCTAGTTCTAAACTGTCCAACTTCCGTGGGCAGGTCATGAAAAACACCCCAAAGGTTGGATTTATGTCCAACTTTTGGGGTGCAGTTCACCTTTTTCAAAAGGGAAGCCTTTTATTTCTGGCCTACACATAGTTGTACTTGGTAGATAAATAGCCTACTTACGAGCGCCGTGATTTTCTAAGTGCTTTAAATTAAAGGACAATTCTAATCCAAGTAGGCTATCTTCCAAATCAAAGTACCCCCTTTTTCTCCGAAAACACCTCCGGATCGAAGATAGCCGACTACCGCTCTGGGCGGGCCTTTCGAGCCAATTGGACCTCGAAATCCCAAGTTGGACCCTTCAAGTAGATTGGTACGTTCTATTGGCGCATTTTCTCAACTGGACCGGCTTGGCTCAATAGTCTTTCTCGGGGGCCAACCTAGCCTTCACCTTCTGCATCAACTCATACGTTCTCTGTTCATCATAGTACGCAGCTGTTTCTGTAAAACGGCCTTGATTGTCTTTCGCTTTCGCACGCGGTGTCACGCCATCATCCAATAGTGGCGTGGTCAATTGGATAGATTTTCCGGTAGGCGATAACCAGAAATTGATCCTAAAATTCATCCCCGCTGCGTTCTGGATGACAGCTGTATTGGGTGTCCCATATGCCTTGGTATAAGGAGTAATCAAGTCAATTGGCTGGGCACTCGAAACAGTCACACCGATGTAATGTGCTTTATTGCCGGTGAAGTAAACAGTAACTGCTGCACCGTTACCAAAGAGTGTTTCGGAACCGCTGCAAGCGACAGGGTCCATTCCTCCGAAACCCATTCCATCCGATTTACAGTACGCGCCGAGCTTGGATACGTCCTCGCTGGACATGCCAAATAGGACTTTCTTGAAACCAGGGATATCGACGTTCGTCCGGTTGATCTTGGTCTCAGCCGAGACGCTGCCCGACATTAGCATCATCAAGAGCAAGGATGATAGCGCTGCAACTAGCTTTTTGTTCATTTTCACTATTCTCAGGAAGACTAGGGCGGTCACTTCGACAGTATTAATGGACACTGCAAGCGATTCCTAAGTCCAGATCATGCCGCTTGAGCGTCCGCAACTAAGATGGTCTGCTAGATATCGTCGATCATTATCATCCGATTATTTTCTGTCTCATCTTTAATTAGCTCGTCAGGGCTTTTGCCAATTTTCTGGCAAAAACTTCTCACGGCAGCATAGAGTTCGACCACTCCAACCGGATTTCCGTCTTCGACGGTTATAAGATTCAAGTTGGTAAGCCGTTTAATTGTTCTCTCTGACATAGGAGCATCGAGCATCTCGATGACTTTATTAACTGCCTCCTCGTCACCACCATTTTCAATCGTATTGCGGGCATCGATGGTCAATTGAGCTGCGCTTACTTCCTTGGCGATCTTTGCAATCGAGCGAACGCCTTTCTCAATATACTCATCGGCTAATGAATTTTCTCTTTGATCGAAAGCATGCTCTCTTCTCAACTTGCGAATCTCTTCGTTTCGGGAACGTCGAGCCCGCGTTTCACGAATCCGAGCAAATGGGCTCGTAATTGCGGCAATGAATAATGCGATAAATGCAGACCCACCTAGGAAGGCTATAAAGTAGGTGGGGCCGCGTAGTAGTTGAATCCAAATAGAATCAGCTTGGACCGTCCGTATCCACCATGACTTTCTGTTTGTGGTGGACTCTGCGCTGCTTAGGGGAATCGTCTGCATGCCCGAGATTTTTCCCAGGATGTTTATGGTCGGCCGACTTCCTTCGGCCCCTAGCACCAGGAAGTTAATCGTGATCGTGTCACCTGGCTCGATAATGGCCGGCGAAAGAGCGACGTGGCTCGCTCCCGGAGTTATCTTCACATTCTCAGATAGATATTCATTCGAAGCGCTAAGGCTTGGCCTATCGACTACTTGAGCATCTTTGACAGCAATTCGTACTGGCGCATCTGGGTCGAAATCATCTCGCTTGATAGCTGCACTACCATCGTTGCGAAGAGTCAATTCAACGGACCAGAGGCTTTTTTTTGCTTCGCGAAGGTTCACGCCCCTATAAGATATGTCGAGGCCACCGACGGGTTTCAATACGTCGAATACTGGCGAGAGACTATTGATGGTGCCGACTAGCATCGGCTTTTTTTCATAGAAAAAGCCCAGATATATCGCGAGGGCTACACTCAGGAAGGTTACTGCAGCCATAACTCCTGGCGATTTAAGCCAAGTCCAGATGCGAGATAGGGAAAGTTGGGAAGTCAAAGTGGGATATCCGGTGCCAGGAGGACTATGAATTGTGCCGAATCTTGAGCTTAAATCGTGGGTCCGCTGAAGACACTTCGGTATCCGAAGTACGGCAACGAAAGATCACAATTTGAACCGATTTGGTATTTGGTCGTGGAATTTTGTGTGTGGCTGCGACCGCTTAGGCCAACAGAGTCATGCATCTTTTATTAGGATTTAGGCGACGCACGGACGCTTGCTGTTGCGTCCGTCGAGGGCGAGCCCTTGCTGAAGCCTCTATCCCGAGACTACACTTCGCTCAGAATCGTAGCGCGTCTACATGAGTATTCTTCATCAGTGATCGCGCCGCTGCTATGTAAGCCTGACAGCCTTTTGAGGCGATCTTCGATAGAAGGGCCCTGCGACGCAGATTCACGCGTCTGGAACGCTGAGGCTCCCGCACATGCGGCATTGATATCATTCATCAACGCCACTTCGTCGAACATCGTGACGCCTTTCTTATCACGCGTCAGATTTGAATAGTGGCGACCCTTTGC
The DNA here is from genome assembly GCF_002870055.1 of Herbaspirillum sp. BH-1. Lineage (NCBI taxonomy): Bacteria > Pseudomonadati > Pseudomonadota > Betaproteobacteria > Burkholderiales > Oxalobacteraceae > Herbaspirillum > Herbaspirillum sp. BH-1. The sequence continues at coordinate 145,056 of NZ_PKOI01000006.1, forward strand.
CAAGGTGCTTTGCCTTAGTTCGGGATCAGCTGGCTTTTGCTTGAGTTGTTCTAGGCTCTGATGGTAGGCCTGCTTCGCGGCGTCCAATTCGCGCTGCTTTTTGATCGCCCCCCAGACGGCGCTGACGATCACAAGAACTACAATAATGCCAAATACTTCCATCTTAATCCCCCTATAAATCGCTAAATCAGGTTAGCGAGTAATTCAAGCCTCATGCAGAGGCCTGCCCCTTTATTGACTGTTGTACTTAACTAGGCTTCACACGCTTGGTCGGACGAATATCATTTCGTGATTACGTCGTTTTTACTTCTTCTAGTTGCTTCTCGGTCGCATATGCGCGGTGCTTTTGCAGAATATCTTATTAATTTAACTCCTGCACGCTTCGAGAGAATCAATGGGTGCCACGAGATCAAGGCTCAGCGGCTTTAGGTATCTTTGCCACTCCTAAGGACAACATCTTCCGATACTGGGTGTAACAGTGCATTGCACGCTCATATTGGCCACGATTCGAGTTAAGTGCGTCGGCCATTGCCAAAGGTGCTGTACCGCCGACACCGTATTGAACAACCATCTTCTCGGGAATGGGGATTGATATTGCTGTTCCATTAGGCTGCGCCTGTAATTGCTTAGCCTGAACTAAAGAGCGGGTGACCGTGCTCGTAATCCCGATTGCCAGACGAGGCCCAATCGCATGGCTTGTCCGATTACGATAGTCTGAAGTCTCTTTTCTATATTCATCGTCATCCAATTCAAATAACGCGTCCAAAAACTCAGTGCTATTTGGGGCAGTTTTGATTTGCCGTTTGAGGAATTTTTCCTTTTGTCGCCGACTAGGATAGTGCGGGGACTTCAGGTCTCGTGGATCGCTAGGTAGCCGGTCCTCATGCTGTGGATCGCTCGCGAGGTAGACCTGATGCATTGAATTGGTCGCAAGAAGCGTAAACATGTCGCGCATGGAACTTGGCTGGTAGAGGCAGCGATGAGCCGTTCCCTCTAGGAATTCCATGCGAATGTCCCAGGCATCCATTTCGCTAGCATGAAGGGAAATTACGGTATTCCATGCCTCCCACTTGCGCAACGCAACATGCCATTGATTGAGGCTGTTAATGAGTTCTCGCAACTCGTCCTTTACCATCAGTCGGCCGAATGAGCGCCACTGTACTGCATTCAAGTCATCGAAGTCGTACGGTAAATAGTTTTCGGTGAAGTTGGAATTTCCATTCTTCAGCTGCATCAGGTATTGCTCGAACGCGCTACGGAGGAGAGTTGCTCGCTTGTCGTCCAATATTGCTCCTTTTCGCCATTAGCAATTGGGTCAAATCAGCGCTACTGCGCGGCCGGTTCTCCCGCCACTGCCCATTGAAAGGCCCGCGGGTGCAAGTTCAGTTTCGCTGCTTTCACTTGCTTGGGCTTCAAATACAATTTCCTTAGGAGAGTGTTGTCGCGGATGCTCACAATGATGTCCAGGAAATCTCCCTGTTTCAATGTCTTGATAAACCGATTGATCTGGACATAGGCTGTGTAGACATCCAAGAGATTATCCGAGCGATACATTTCAGGGGTCTTCGACGTACGCTCCACTGCGATGATGTACCTTACTGCGTCGGGCGCGAGCTGCCTCGTCTTCTTGAATTCTTCATAGATGGCGGCGAGGGGAGCATATTGAACGCCAGGTTGTACCCCTGGAAGGTTTGCGACACGGTCCATCCGAAGCATCAAGTACCGCTTGGCGAAGGCCTGAGCCTTTTCGTCGTCGTTTGAGTCATCCGGCGGACGCTTTCCCCCGCCCAATCCATTGCCGTTCACTACCTCGTCTTCATCCTCCTGGACAGGTGAGAAGTCCCGGGTGGTGAAATCTGGTATCCCGCGCAGGAGCTCCCGGCCTCCCATCATTTTTGGGGCGCAGATGGGCCCATACGGGTATTCCCGGCCATCGCTCTCGTGCAAGATGAAGGTTGCCTTTCCGCTTTTGAACCCATGAATGCGTCCATTGTCGGCAAGCCGGGCGCAGTGTGTCTCTGGGTCGACGAAGTCGATTCGCAGGGGTATCAACGACATTTGCTCTCCTTGTGTCTATGTGGAAACTAATTCTAGTATGTCCGGAGAGGCGTGGTTGCACCTGGCGTAAAGGGCGATCAAGAAAGAGGCAAATAATCTGTTGAGCTGGGGTTGAATTCCCAATGCCGAGCTCAATCTCGACATTTCGCCAACTACCCTAAGAGGGAATATGAATAAGTATCTAGTACGAATCGAACTGCATCGGCCAACGGTCAAGGACCCCCATGAGCGCCTCCATGAAATCATGGAGAAGGCGGGTTTTAGCCGTTACATCATGAAGGGTACTGATGCGTACCATCTTCCAGATGCCGAATATTTGGGTAGTTCGAATGCTGATGTCAATGGTGTCATGGCTGCAGTGGTGGCTCTGGCTAGCCAGGTGCCGGCAACGGAGAGTCCAGGGGTCTTCGTCGTCCCGTTTGCTCTATACGCATGGTCCGGCTTAAAGAAGGTAGAGTCGGCCCGTTCGATAGACGTGAACGAGTACCTCAGGCAAGCATTGGCGAAGAAATTAGGCACAGGCAGTTAGACCACAATTTGATGAAGTAGAAATCCCTTTAGGGGATGTTGATGAAATGAATGAAGCGCCATCCGCCCGGCCTGCCATCTACGGCACGCCGGGCTTTCTATTCTGCCGGCGCATTTCTGATAATGACGCTCTTGTTGAGAGTCCATTCAATGCTCTTTACAAACTTGGGCTGATCCACTAACGTGTTATCAGCCGCCTCACGTCGGCTTGCGCGCCCACATAGCGAAGTGCAGTAAGGCAACGTGTCTATCTCTGGTTGCAAAGGGACTTCCCCTTTATCGCTACCTTTCTTGGTGTGTGGGCGTGCTGATGGTTGGTAGCTTTAATTGGAGAGCCCCATGGCCAACCCTTTTTCCGACGTTGATATCAAGAGCTTCCGACAGCAGGCGAAGCACCGTTCCCGTACCTCCAACATTTCTCATACTGAGGCACTCAATGCCATCGCGCGCGAGCAGGGCTTCAGCACCTGGGCGCTGTTGATGAAAAACGCTTCCCCCGAGGCTGCTGCTCCTGTCTCGGCACCAAGGCGTGAATACTTCCGTTTTGTCCGCACAGCGGAAGAGATGCGCCTGGCCATGCATAAAGTTCGAGCTCAAGGCCCGTATGACTACACCCAACCGGGAAGTCCGGCAGAGCGGGCGACAGCACAACTCGTAGATGAATTTGCGGATGGCGCAAATGCTGTCGATTTTGCAGTCGACTTTATAGAGTGCCTGCTGGCGGTCCCACAGTTCCGCATCCACCCTGAGTCACGGGCCAAAGCAGAGATGCGCTCCTGGTTGCCATACTTTGCATCTCCTCAGAACGACGACGCGCAGCTACTCGTGAATCGCCATTACAAGCCAGTAGGTCTAAGGACACCCAAGTGGGTGGAGTACGCGGAGTATTCGCATCTAAACGTTGTACTGGGTATCGAACAGCGACTGGCCATTGCGCATAAGCCCTCTGCCGTTGGTTTCTTGTATGCCGACGCTATTGCGCCATGGCACTCGCGCCAGAACGCCGAGCTCTACCTAGTGCGGCTGAAGGCGTTGCAACAATTTCTTCGTACGTTCCCACGCCGCACTGTGTCCTTGTCTAGCTTGACGTCGACTCCGCCGCGTAGCCCCGAACAGATTCGCGAGGCCTTCGCACAAGGCAGATTTGCCGAATTGAAACCCGATCAAGCGTAGAGAGAGTCAATTGCAGTTCAGCAGCCCAGCAGGCCTCGACGCCTAGCCGGACTTTTTCTTTGGCCGCCGCTCATCTTCGCCACAGTTGCCACCATCGGCGCATCACACCAGCAGAATGCGTCGTGATGTTCCGAGCTATCGCACCCGCATAAGAACGGACGTCGACGAATTGAGCTGGCTTTTTATGGACGAGCGCTGCTTATCTCGGAGGGACCGAAAGGGGCGACCAGCTAAGATGACGGCCCCCCCCCCTCCTGAGTGCAGATTGAGATTTATTCGTCGTTGTCCGGCTCTTTAGCTATGCCGGTGACGCGGTAGAGCAGGTCGTTCTTCGCCGCTCGCTGCCAGCCCGAGATGGTGCCCACGGGGAAGCGTTCCGGGAGGCGATCCACCATCTCTGCGCAGTTTCGGCAGAGCCAGGCACCATTCGAAATTGAGCGCTTCTTTTCGACGCTCATATCTGGGTTTGCTCGAGGGCCCTTGGGGCTCGCGGCAACGTCGTGGGCGGCAACGCCAATACAGACGAGTCTGTTCGTGATCGAATCGAAGGCAGTTGTTGATATGCCGCATTCTTCGTTTACGCATCTGTAGCCCACTTCGAGAGCGAGTTGCAATCGATCTTTTGGGGTGAAATCGGTAGGGCGAGACATCAGAATCTCCAAGTAATAGGGACGTGAGCCGGCACAGACCGGACGAGTGAAGTCCGCCTATGGTGTGCAGGCAATGTGACCAAAGAAATCGCACTGCATCCGCAGTTCGATACTGCCCGAGGTCGAGGGCGACATTTGGATAGATTTGTGAGCAACCACAGGGGCACTGAAAGTGCTCCCACGTTGCGTAGTTTCGCCCACCGACTTCGATGGGGGGCACCCGACTAGCCAAATTTCTTGGAGGGGCGATTTTTAGCAGTGGATTTCAACTGCTGGCGCTGGCGAATTCTCTCGGCAGGCGACAGAACTGCAGTGTCTTGATGCTGGATTCCCAGCTGATTTTTATAACGATTCAATTATGTGCCGTAGAACGGCTGCGGAAATGATGCCGTAGATGAATCCAGAAATCAAGTCGGTCATTCGTGTGCATTACGGAAGAGATGGCACTTCTATCGGCCGCAGGGTGAGATGGAGAACGCGGCATATCAACTACATCAATTAAAACGTTCATTCTCATCACACGATAATAAAAAACCAAGTATATTGATGAGCTTACAAACTGCTGACGTAACTGGTGCTGGGGAGTACCGATAGAAGGTTACGCAGCTGGGTCGCGACAATTGGATTCGCACGCTGCTTGCAACGTGCGGGAAATTTTGATGTAACTGGCCTTGCGAGGAAGGCTGTACTGCCATCCTGAGACCTCGGCAGCGGTTCAAAAATGAAAATAAATTGGCTGGGGATTCTGTAAGTCGTTCAAGATCGCGCCGGGCGTAGGTATCAACGTCAGCAAGCGACGCGTCAGAATTTCTGTCGGTGTCAAAAGCCTCTTTCGAAAAAGGCAGCCATGTCGAAGATCAGTATCGAGCGTATAACAAAAATCGTACGTCTTATCCGCCAACGTGGCGCCGTATCGATGGATACTTTCGTTGCCGAACTTGAGGTGTCTAAGGCATCTGTGAAACGTGACTTTGATTTTCTTCGAGACCGTCTAGGGTGCCCACTCGAATGGGATCGTAGTCGCCGTGGCTGGGTTGTTCGCGACGAGTTGGCGGATGGTGGCCGATTTGAGCTCCCCGGCGTTTGGTTCAACGCATCAGAGATTTTTGCGTTGTTGACAATGCTTCATCTGGTGGAGGGCGTCCAGCCTGGACTGCTCGATGAGCACGTTGGGCCACTGAAGTCCCGTCTTCGCGGCTTGCTCGCTGAAGGCACCAAGTCGGCTAAGCCGATTGAACGCAAGCTTAAACTTATTCATTTTGCGTCCAGGAAAGTTGAGTCAAAGCACTTTCAACTCATAGCGGGAGCCTTGCTGGACGGAAAGCGCTTGCGTTTGCGATATCTGAACCGTGATCGTAAAGAGCATACAGAGCGCGTCATCTCGCCCCAACAGCTGGTGCACTACCGAGAAAACTGGATATTAGACGCGTGGTGCCACTCCCGGGATGCCATTAGGTCTTTCGCGCTGGAGGCTGTTGACGATGTTCACGTTGTAGATGAAGCTGCTTTCGAAGTCAGCCAGGAGAAAATGCAGGAGCATTTCCGTAGCGGCTACGGAATTTTCGCCGGCCAGGCGGCTCACCGTGCTCGCCTGAAGTTCACCCCTGAGCGAGCTCAGTGGGTCAGCAAGGAGACTTGGCACCACGACCAGTCATGTAAGCATCTTGAGGATGGCAGCTATGTCTTGGAGGTTCCGTACTCCAACGACCAAGAGCTGTTGATGGACCTTCTGCGGCACAGTCCAGAAGTCGAGATTCTGGAACCACCAGAGCTGCGTCAGCGCCTTCACGCAGCGCTGTGCGCCGCTGCCAAAAAAAATCTCCCCGCCGCCAGCCAGTAGGTCGTTATTTGAGCTAGTGCTCACGCAATAATGAACTCATGCTCAACATTCTTACTGGTTAGGAGGTTGCAAAAATGAAGGTGAATTTCGCCCATCTACGGGAGCGTGCACAGAACGGCGGCTGGATTAATTTTGCCGTTTTCGAGGCTCGCTCGTCCTCTGGTACTCAAAACGATAACTCCCGCTTGCTGGCCGAGCTGACTGCCAAAGCACGCAACGCAAACCTTCGCATTGACCAAGCTGCTTTGGCCTTTATATCCGGGGGGCGGTTGCAGTTTTTTGGAAGCTCACCTTTGGTGAATTTCCTTTCTCGTAGTGGGCTTCCTGGTTGGACCCACTCACTCGACGTGTAATTACATAGGAGACTGAAATGGCCAAGAATCCTCCCGTTGGTGACAATGCTCGTCGCGGTGCTGTACGTGACCGTTCGCAAGTGTTCAACCCTACAAATCAGACCTGGACCAAGCGTGATACCGGCAACGGGCGCTTCATGGACCAAAAGAAGGATGGCGAACCTTTCAAGGGAGTTCGCAAGGAACACAAGTAACGAATGTGCTGCTCAAGAAATTGGGCAGCATTAGACCTTCATCAGATCAGTCGGGTCAACGTTCTGGGAAGTGAAGCCCGATCTTGCTGATGTTGCCTTTCGCTTGGACCGCGTAGGCACGGTTCCCAGACGTGCCTAAGCTATTTCTTTAACGCGCCATGCATGTCACCTTTGGTCTGAGTCTCGATGCCCGTCAGGGGCCGTCGCTGCAGAATTCCTTCAACGCCCCAGTTGTGGGGCGGCTCGGTTTTTTGTCGTTACTGGAAACGTATCTTGGATTGGCCAAACCTGAGGTCGCAGCGGCACAGCGCGTTGCGATCTATATGGGGCATTTGCAGCGCCATGACGACGGCACCCGCTTCTACAGTGCTTCGATGAGAGTCGACAGCGTCGGTACAGCGGCAAAGCTCCTGTCTTGGCGCGATGAGTGGCTTCTAGGTGGCTGGCGGGGAACGGCACTGGCGTCTCATCCCGTTCGACTTCGGGAACTGGCTCTGGTTGAATCGACCGCCGTTTCTATTCCCGCAGGAGAAGCTACTCGGTTGCAGTTGGTTGAGGAGATGCTCAAAAAAACTGGCCCTAGCCCGATTGCCTCCGTTTCCCTTGTTGATCCGTTGGAAGACTTTCCATCTTTGTGGCGGAGGGTACTCGCTTGCTTGCCGGACGTGGAAGTAAAAAATCCTATCCCGCATGGAGAAGGGGCGCTGCGCGCCTTACAAGAAAAGGCGATTCTTGTCATGTCGGGAAAGGAGCCGCTAAGCAAGATTCCGTCTATTGAGGACGGTAGTGTGCAGCTCGTTCGCACGCTCTCTTTTTCTACTGCTGAGCATTGGCTCAGTGCGCATGCTGCAGCGTATCCCATGGACCGAGTGGTTCTCGCAGAAGAACACGGTGACTCGCTCGATACCATGTTGGTTGCTACCGGGGGAGTTAGCTGCGGCTTTGAGAACCCCAGCCAACTTCGCCCTGCCTTGCAGGCACTGGGCCTGGCCTTGGAGATGTGCTGGACACCTCTTGACGTTGGTCGCCTGGTCGATTTCCTAGCTCACCCTGTGGGTCCCTTCAGTCGGAAAGCTCGATCCGCGCTCGCAAAAGCCGTCGCTGAGCAACCTGGAATCGGCGGAGCGTCCTGGATCAAGGCTAAGAACAAGATTGCCGAAGGTGAGGATGGAAAAAAACTGGTGCTCGAGATCGAGTTCTGGCTTGAAGGTGAGCGCTGGAAAAGGGATCAAGGCGTGCCCTTGGATGCCTTGCTTGCACGAACTGACAGACTCAAAGAGGCTATGCGACGCAGGTTGTCTGGCAACCCCGCTACAGTGGCCACTTTTGCACCCGCGCATCACCAATGCGCGGCTGTTTTCGATAGTCTCTCCGAACTTTCTCGGCAGGGAGTAAGCACGCTGATGCCCAGGCAGGTTGAACAGCTTGTGGCCCATGCGACGCCCACAGGTGCATCTAATCCCGGTGCTATTTCCCAGGTTGGGTGTATGCGCTCCGCAAGCAGTGCAGCCGCTTGTATTGAGCCAGCTGATGAGGTGATCTGGTGGATGCCTTCTACGCCAATGCTGGCGCAGCAACTCCCTTGGTCAAGTGTGGAAGTCCAAGCATTGAAGGAGTTAAATGTCGAGCTGCGGGACCCCTCGAAGCAGTTAACGGCCTTGGCCATGCAGTGGCTACGCCCTTTGTTGGCGGCTCGCAAACGCTTTGTAATGGTGTCGCCGCCTCCCGGCGCGGAAGAGCATCCTGTACGACAACTTATCCAAAAACTTATCCCGGACTTTGAAGCTCAGGCCCTGGACCTGGATGCTGCATGCAACAGCCAATTTCTAGGAAACCTGACTGAACGGGTCGAATCGCTCCCGTTCCCTGATGTGCAACGCCATATCCAGCTTCGCGGTCCGCTAAATCTGTCTACTAATTCACAGTCGTACACGGCTCTCAACGAGTTGTTCAACGCGCCTGCGCTCTTTGTGCTCAAACGCATTGCTCGGCTGAATCCAGCATCGATCCTTGCGGTGGAGGAGAGTAACCGTCTTTTAGGTATTCTTGCGCACCGTGTCTTTGAAATGCTCTTCGCGCGCGCAGATGCCCTTACATGGTCGAACCAAAAGGCCACCGACTGGTTCCGAGCTCAGGCCGATGAGCTGCTCCGTACGGAGGGCGCTATTCTCTTGATGCAAGGCGCAGGCATCAGTCTCCAGCGGTTCCAGATGACATGCGAAAGCGCAATCGGCTCGCTCTTGGATCATTTGCGGGGAGCCCAAGCAGTGCGTGTGCAGACGGAAGCTGAGTTCGATGGCGCACTCGGTCCGGTTCCATTGACAGGCAAGATTGACCTTTTGGTCGAACTGCCAGGCAACAAGCTTGTTGCGCTTGATATGAAGTGGCGCGGAGACAATTACTACTCTCGGATGCTGCGCGAGGGCGGTCACCTTCAGCTGGCCCTTTATTCCAGCCTAGTCAAGCAAAAGACTGGTACTGCGCCTGCGGCACTGGGATTCTTCATTCTGGAGAGTGGAGCGCTGTTCATCTCTCATCCTGGAGTCTTCCCACAGGCACAACTGACACCGCCACCGGATAACGTTACGGTTGAGACTCTTCTCGACCGTGCAAAAGCGACTTGGACGTGGAGAACTAGCCAGCTCGCAGAAGGGCAGATTGAAGTCGTTCCGCAAGAGGTCACTGACGACTACAACGGTCCCGACGGGACTTTGCCTGTGAAAGGACCCAGTCAGTGGGACCGGGACTATCTCGTGTTGCTGGGAGGGTGGGAGTAATGAATAACATTGAATTTGTGAGCGCAGGCGCCGGAAGCGGTAAGACCTATAAGCTGACCGAGACCCTCGCCCATGCCCTCGAGTCCGGAACCGCCCGGCCTCACGCCATTTTGGCGACGACGTTCACAGTGAAGGCCGCCTCGGAGCTGCGGGAACGCGCACGGTCATGGTTGCTGGAGAAAGGTCGTGTGGACCTGGCCACGGCCATTGGACAAGCCAGATTGGGGACAGTAAACAGTGTCTGCGGGCAGATGCTCAAGCAGTTCTGCTTTGAGTTGGGACTGTCCCCCGATCAGACCGTTCTCAGCGAAGGGCAAACGAAGCGGCTTCTAGAAACGTCACTTGCTGAGACTCTCGATTCAGCGGGGCAGTCCGTGTTTGTTCGGCTTACCCGAAAATTTGGCATCGAACAGGAAGACTGGGCAAAAACTGTCAAGGATGTAGTCAAGGCCTCCTTGGACAACGATATTGAGCCCGTGACGCTGCGGCAGATGGGGGAGCGTAATGCAGATCAGATGCTCGCGAACTGGTCCGCGCCTACTGCCGGCGTAGACCCAACCGCAGTTCTTTCTGGGACACTTGCTACGGCGCTCCAAAATGTCTCATCTTATGTCAACGCACAAGTTGCTGCTGGTACAAATGTGGCTAAGAACCTCCAGGACGGTTTAGCCGACTTACAAAAGCTCGAACGTGCGTTTCGTGAGGGTCGATGGTCTTGGCCGGATTGGCTTGGTGCCGCAGGTCTCAATGCTGGCGCGAAGGTAAAACATTTTCTCGATCCCGTGAAAGAGGCAGCTCAAACGCACGAGTCCCATCCGGCCTTCCACGCTGACGTGCGGCAGTATTTGGAACTGGTGTTTAATCTCGCTGCCGACGCTCGAGATGCCTACTCTGAAGCCAAGAAAACTCTGGGGGCCGTGGACTTCAGTGACCAAGAAGTGCTATTGCTTCGTGCGATTCGAGAGAACGCGAGCGTTCGAGCGGTCTTGGCTGACGAACTTGATCTCGTGATGGTTGATGAGTTCCAGGATACAAGCCCTCTTCAGCTAGCTCTGTTTGTGGAGCTAGCTAAATTAGCCAAGCGTTCCATTTGGGTCGGTGACCCCAAACAAGCGATTTACGGCTTTCGAGGGACCGACGCCAGTCTCATTTCCGGAGTCATCGGAGCTATCCCGGGTTGGGGCGGCACTATCGGAGAGCCTCTCACAACATCGCGTCGGTCCACTCCAGCCTTGGTCTCGCTTACGAATGCAGTGTTTGGGGATGCTTTCCTGCCGGACCTCGCACCACAGGACGTTCAGCTACAGCCCATTCGCAAGGAGTTGCCTGATCAGCCTTCGCTTTTGAACTGGAACTTTGACAGCGACAAGAACGGTACGGACTATCTAGCATTGGGCCAGGCTATTGCGGAGCTACTTGCCTCTAAGATGCAGGTGGAAGATAAGAAGACAAAAAACCTTCGGGAAATCCGACCCGGTGACGTAGGAGTTCTTTGTCGGAAAAATGACCAAGTGAGCTTGGCCGTCACGTCACTTACTCGATGGGGAATTCCGTCGGCAAGTCCTCGTGCAGGCTTGCTAGGGACCGCAGAGGCAATCTTTGTTCTCGCTTGTCTGCGTCGCATGCATGATGTTAGCGACACGGTTGCATCTGCTCTGGTGCTTACGTTGGCAGAGGCTACCCCTGTAGCCACATGGCTTGCGGACCGTCTCGATTACCTTGAGCAGGCCGACGTCATTGCTCACGAGTGGAAGACAATCGGCGATTCAGCCCATCCCCTTCTTGTGCGCCTCGAAGGACTGCGGCCTTCGTTTTCGTCTCTGACACCGTTGGAAGCTCTGCGCCTATCGGCTGCGGAATCGCACGTCGCTCAGCTTGTCGCCCAATGGTCCAGCTCTCCGCATGAGGCTCATAATAGATTGGCCAATGTTGAAGCGCTGGTTGAACTGGGAAGAAATTACGAAGACGAGTGTGTTGCTGCTAAGCGACCGGCGACAGTCAGCGGGATGTTGAGATGGCTCGATGCGGCTGCGGAAGCGGAAGATGACAGCCGAGCGGCGACAGCGGATAACGCCGTCACAGTTCTCACATATCACGGCTCCAAAGGTTTGGAATGGCCAGTGGTTGTCCTCACCGCGCTTGGGGAAACAGCTAGGAGCGCCATTTGGAGCGTGCGAGCACGAACGGAAGGCGCTTTTGATCCGCAACTGCCGCTTGGTAATCGCTTCATTCACTGCTGGCTGAAGACTTGGGGCAAGCGTTCTGCTCCCCAGGCTGCGGTACGTGCAGAGGCAAGCGCAACCGGGGTGGCCATGCAGCAAGATGCGGTGACTGAGAATAAACGCTTGCTTTATGTTGGGTTGACCCGTGCCAGAGATTTGAACGTTCTGGTGTCGTTCGCCAGAAAATCTGGACCAGTACGTAGCTGGGTGGATGAGGTTCCGGGAGCAAGTCCGATTCTATTCGGTCCATCTGAGGAACTGTCCCTGGTTGATCAGCAGCGATGTTCAAGAATCTCCAAGGTCTGGAACAAAGATGAGTGCGCGATAGAGCCACCGGTGCGGGCATCGCAGAACCGTCATTGGTTCGTTCGTCGCCCTTACGCGTCACCTATGCCCTTGTGGCATCGGCCGAGTAGCGCTGTTGGCGGACAGTTCGACATCATTGAGGCCATAGATATCGGCATTCGCATTGCATTAACGGGGAAGCCCGATATGACGGAATTGGGGACGGCAATCCACAATTGCATTGCTCGGGCTGGTGCACGGGGAGCAGTGGAGACGTCCGATGTCAGTAGCATTCTCGGTTTCTGGGGTGTCGGTAATGCTGTTGACAATGCCGCGGTCGTCGCGCAACTAATCGCCTTCCGTGCATGGTGCGACGAACGCTGGCCTGGTTGCCCGACCTTTGTAGAGGTTCCAATTGAGGCCAATTGTTCCGATGGAACGTGTATCAGGGGGCGTATTGATTTATTAGTGCAGTCCCCTAAGGGATGGATTCTCCTCGATCACAAATCCAACCCAGGTGGATCGGAACGGAATGAGCGGTTGGTTCTGGAGCACGGTCCGCAACTAGCTGCGTATGCGGAGGCACTGTCTACTGCAACCGGAATGTCAGTCGTCGAGCAGTGGTTATATCTTCCGGTCGCTGCTCGAGCGCTGCGCCTTGCATGAATTTATTCCGAGAGCGGTGCACATACCCTAATGAAATATTTTAACGTTGGGTCTATTGCGTTGGACAAGAGCCGGTCATGTCCACGCAACGAACGATTTTGGAGCCATAGAGAACCGGCTCGTGGAGGTTTCAATGAGGAAGATTAGCGCGCTTGAAGTTGCTTGGGGCGCGATATGAAGGCGCTGAGGGGCGCCGCTGCTTTCCGAAATCTAAGAGAGCAGCCACTTTGGCGTTTGTTGGCTGCCACTAAAGGACCTGTTGTAATCGCCTTATTGCAGTCTCTGTTCATGGACGCTGAAAAGGAACTTCCCAGCTCAGTGCTCCATGAACGGCTGACCCGGGACCTTGACGCGTTGCGAGCGGTAGGAGAAGAGCTTCCGCAGACAACGCAGGCATATGTCGCGGAATGGCTCAGCCTAGGGTGGTTGACCCGAAGGTTTCCCACAGGAGCCTCTGAAGAAGAGTATGAACTGTCGGCGGACGCGCTAGCAGCGCTACGTTTTATCACCGGAATTTTGAAACCTCGTACTACTGCGACCGAAAGTAGGTTGTCTGTTGTTATTCACCAGCTGTCGCGGCTGGCAGAGGAAACTAACACTAATCCACAAGCGCGCTTGGCAGCGCTTCGCGCTGAGCGTGACCGTATTGACCGGGCGATTGATGAGGTAGAGCGTGTAGGAGTGACGGAACTTGCCCCAGATAGGGCTGTGGAACGGGCACGAGAAGTCATCGCTTTGGCGCAGGAGCTCGCGGCTGATTTTCGCAGTGTTCGAGATGAGTTCGAAAGATTAAACCGAGGGCTACGTCAGAGCCTGATGGAGAATGAAGGTAGTCGCGGTGATGTACTCGAGCAGCTATTTGCCGGGGTTGATCTCATAGGGGAAAGCGAAGCGGGCCGAACATTTCATGCGTTTTGGAGACTGCTGACTGATAGCGAGCAGGCTGCGACGCTACGTGAGTCGTTGGATGAAGTGACTGGTCGTCCCTTTGCACGACAGTTGGAGTCGCAGGAGCGAAAATTCCTATTGGGGCTGACGGGGGCTTTGTTGAACGAAGGGCGAGGTGTGCATGATGTACTGCAGAATTTTGCTCGTAGTCTCAAGAGCTTTGTTCAAAGCAGAGAGTTTCTCGAACATCGGCGGCTGCATGGTCTCATTAAAGCGGCGACCCAAGCCGCGTTAGATGTCAAAGATACAGTTCGGCCAAATGAACAAATGGGTTTTGAACTCATGCAGTCTAGTAGCCGAATCCGATCAGTATCCCAGTGGTTATTGTATGACCCGGCAGAGCGTGTGACCGATTCGTCGATGCAAGCAGCAGAGCCATCCGACCTTGACCTTGAAACAGTGAGTGAGTTGGTCCGGCAATCCGAAATCGATTTTCGAACGCTCAAGGCTCATGTACGCGAAATCTTGGAGCGGCAATCTCAGGTTTCTATTGCACAAGTGCTCGCTGAATACCCCGCGGAGCAAGGTTTGGGGAGTGTAGTTGGGTATGTCGCCTTAGGTTCTAAGCATGGGGAGGTGACCGACGGCACAGAGCTTGTGTTCTGGGCGGGGAAGGACGAGGTACAACGTCGCGCTAAGGTCCCCGCCATCTATTTCATGAGGGAGCGCTATCTTGAACTCGTTGACTGACTCGATGGATGATTCGCTGGCAGGCGATGTAGCCGCAGATTCCTCTGGCAGCGAAGCGGTTAGCTTCCAGGGAGATGTGGGAACACTGCCCATTGATACTCGCAGGGTTCTGGTACAGCTTCTTCTGGGGCCCTCCGTGGACGCTCGGCGTCAGTCAAAGCTATGGCCTGTTTTGCTGCGCGACGAGGCCGTCATCCGTTCGCGGATGCATGACCTTTTTCTGGAAGTCGTGATCGACCATGAGCAGAAAATTGCTTTTACACGGCAAGTTGTTTCTGAAGAATTGGATGTCCCCATTCTGCTGCGAAAAGCTTCGCTCACATTCCTGGAAACGGCCCTGTTGTTATTCCTGCGGCAGAGGTTGACTCAGGCCGACGCTCAAGGTGAACGTGCGGTCGTGTCGAGGGAAGATATGCAAGAGCATTTGGTAGTGTTTGAGAAAGAGAACAACTCCGATCACGCCAAGTTTGGACGGCAAATTATCAATGCTATCGACAAGGCGAAAAAGCTGAGTCTGTTGCAGTCAATCCGCGGATCAGGGGAGCGCTACGAGGTCTCACCGACACTAAAACTCTTGTTTTCCGCTGAGGAAATTCAAGAGCTCACACGCACGTATGTTTCTTTGGTTGCATCCCCGCGCGGAGGTAGTGCCAATGAAGGTGCTGGCGGTGATGACGATACATCGCTGGTGGATGATGAGGAAAACGTTCAATGAACCTGCTCAATCAAGCCGAACCACTGGGCGGTAGCCATGATCAATACCGTCTCGCCCGAATTCAGACATTCAATTGGGGGACGTTCTCGAACGTATTCGATTTCCCCATTTCGAAAGAAGGCTATCTATTTGTTGGCCCCTCTGGGTCCGGCAAGTCGACGGTCTTGGATGCACACGCCGCACTTCTGACTCCGCCGAGATGGGTAGACTTCAACGTTGCTGCGCGCGAGGCAGAACGCAGTGGTCGGGATCGTAGCGTGATGACGTACCTTCGCGGAGCTTGGGCGCAGCAAACTGGCGAGGCGGGCGAATATGTGTCGCAGTATTTACGCAGCGGCACGACGTGGTCCGCCATCGCTGAGACCTACCGTGATGAATTGGGGCGAGTGGTGGTGCTCGCTCAAGTGCTATGGGTAAAGGGGGGCTCGACTGCACCTGGAGATGCCAAACGGGTGTTTTTGACGCTTGAACGGGAGTTTGATATCCAAGAGCTGGAGTTCTTCGCGAAGAACGAGTTTGACGCTCGCCGCTTCAAGCACGACTTGCCTGATGCAAGAGTGTATACGGAGTTCAGTGCCTACCAAGAGCGCTTCCGCCGGCTGCTGGGCATAGAGAACGAGCGTGCGTTGCGCTTGTTGCATAAGACGCAGTCCGCTAAGAATCTTGGTGACCTCAATGCATTCTTGAGAGACTTCATGTTGGACGAGCCCGAAACCTTTGGCATAGCGGCAAGCTTGGTCAATGAATTCGGTGAGCTGAACGAGGCGCATCAAGAAGTAGTGGCGGCGCGTAAGCAGATTCAAACTTTGGCCCCCGCACGTGACGAACACTGGGAGCTGGATAGGGTAAAACTTGAACACAACGGATTAGAGGCAATACAGACTGCTATTGACCAATATCGGGAATATCGTCGAAAAATTCTGCTTGACGAGCGTAATGCTGAGTTGGAAGTGGATAGAGAGGGTTCGAGGCAGGAATCTTTGCGCCTTGCGGCAGTTGCTGAGGATGAGTTCGGAAAGTTGACTGACCTGCAGAAGCAGAAGCTCAATATGGGGGCTGATGTTCTCGTTCGTCTTGAAGAGGATATCAAGGCAGCAGAATCTGAAAAAATCAGCCGTATGGCAAAGCGCGACATGGCTGCTGCGGCATGTCATGCCATGGGATGGTCCGTTCCTGATTCTGTAGTGTGGTTTGTCCAGCGTGTCGAGGCTGCCAAGCAGCGGGTGTTAAAGGCTCGTGATTTGAAAAACGAGGTCGAAGAACGAAAAGATGGTGTTAAGGAGATGCTGCGGAAGGAAAATGAGGCATTTCTGAAGCTTGTCGCTGAAGTTAAGGCGCTTGAGCGCCAGAAATCGAATTTGCCGGCACGGCTAGTTGGCCTGAGGGAGCGAATGGCTCAGGACCTCTCGATTCCTGAGGAGAGGTTACCCTTTGTCGGTGAGCTGGTCGAGGTGCGCCCCGAGGAGGCCGGGTGGCGCGGTGCCATCGAGCGCGTCCTCGGCGGCTTCGCTCGCTCTATTCTTGTGGATGAAAAGCATTACACAGCAGTGTCTGCATACCTGAACGAACGGAACATCGGTGAACGGTTGGTGTACTTCAGAACCATTCCTCAAACCTCGGTACGCCCTCTCGGACCAAACTCCCTTGTGCGGAAGCTTAGTATGGCATCAGGTAATTTCGGGGACTGGGTTCGGGAGGAGATTAAGCGCTCCTTCGATTTCGAATGCGCCGACAGTATGCAAACGTTCCGCAATGCTTCACGTGCGGTTACGAAAGAGGGTCAGGTCAAGCACAGTACCATGCGGCATGAAAAGAATGACCGCTATTCTGTCGATGACCGCAGTCAATGGGTCTTGGGCTTCGATAATAAAGAGAAATTGGCGCTTTTTAAGCTGCAGGCAGCTGAGAGTGGAGGGCGTATTGGCGAGTTGGAAAAGGCCATTCGCAAAATTGGGGAGGAGGAGGATGCCCAACAAGGGCAGATGCTGCACTGCCAAAA
The DNA here is from genome assembly GCF_002870055.1 of Herbaspirillum sp. BH-1. Lineage (NCBI taxonomy): Bacteria > Pseudomonadati > Pseudomonadota > Betaproteobacteria > Burkholderiales > Oxalobacteraceae > Herbaspirillum > Herbaspirillum sp. BH-1. The sequence goes on from NZ_PKOI01000006.1 coordinate 162,154, forward strand.
TTTATCGAACTTGACGTGGAACGATGTGGACGTTGGGTCTTTACTGACGCGAATTGATGACCTTTCTATTCGGTTGAAGGCCGAGAGCGATGCGCGTCCAGATTTGGCCATCCTGAATGACCGTATCATCCTGCAAGAGAAGGCGTATTCCAAGGCGGTGTCGACGAAGAATACAGAGGACAGCAATGGGCAGACCATTGCGACCGAAATCAGCAATGTGAACCAGCGACTAGAGGCGCTCGCTCGTCTTTGGCCAACGTCAGATCGCCCTCCGGTATTCGCAGACCAGATTCTTGTTCGATATGAGGCCACCGAGAAAGCAATTACTTTAGAAAGTCTTGACCATGTAACCACCCTGGTCGACCGCGCCTTGAACTCGGAGTTGCGGATACTCGAAGGTCGGCTTTCGAGCCTTCGCAACTCCATCGTGCAGCGTTTTACGGATTTCAATCGTTTGTGGCCAGCACTTGCTGGTGGACTGGATGCCACGCTCGATAGTGCCGATGATTATCTTGCGAAACTCAAGCGCTTGGAAGACGACAATCTTCCTGCATTCGAAGACCGATTCTTTAGTCTTCTGCGAGAGCAAAGTGATCAGAATCTTACGTTGCTTGCCACAAAGCTGGACGAGGAACGTTCTGCCATTCGTGCGCGTATGGAGCTTGTCAATGAAAGCTTGCGGACGGCCCCATTCAATCAAAAAACGCACCTTGTCATTGATACGAACGATAAGGCTATCGAGGATGTGCGTCTGTTCCGCGCCAGTCTTAGAGAGTCGCTTAGCCACTCGTTCTCCAACGACCGAGACTTAGCCGAAGAACGCTTCAAGACGTTGGCTGCATTGGTAAAACGTCTGGCGAGCCAGGAAACCACAGATAAGAATTGGCGAAATTTCGTACTCGATGTACGGCAGCATGTGGAGTTTGTGGCTCGGGAACTGGACGAGGATGATCTGGAGGTTGAGGTCTACCGGAGCGGGGCGGGCAAGTCAGGTGGGCAGCGTCAGAAACTAGCGGCAACGTGTTTGGCAGCAGCGTTGCGGTACCAGCTTGGAGGCCAAGACAGGGCATTGCCTAGCTACTCGACCGTTGTGTTGGACGAAGCGTTTGATAAGGCTGATGCGGAATTCACTGCCATGGCCATGAATATTTTCAAGACCTTCGGATTCCAGATGATTGTGGCGACCCCGTTGAAGTCCGTGATGACGCTGGAGCCATTCATCGGTGGAGCATGCTTTGTGCACATCAAGGATCGCAAAAAATCTGCAGTCATACCAATCGAATACGATAGTGAATACCATCGGCTGAAGCTGACGCAGGATATACGTAATGTCGAAGAAACTACTGTCCCTTGAGACTGCGCAATATTTATTGGTTCGTCGCTTTAACAACCAGCATCAGAATTGGCTGTCGGGTGAAGGAACTTGGCCGCTAGTTATCGCCCTGGGAGTTCCAACAGACAAGGATATCGCGGAGGATGTTTCTTCGGTCAGAGCTTGGGCGGCTGATTGGCAGTCTCGGGTTGGTCCAGGGGAAGTCTTGTTTGAAGAGAAGAAGTTTGCGAGATTTGGCAGGCATCAATTGCCCAGTAAGCTGAGCTTTGAAAACGCCGCCGTGGTTGCTGCTGCGGTTGGTCAGTCCAAGCGCTGGGCGATAGCTGGCGAGCGATATCAGCAGATGTCGAGCCGATGGCCGGTCCTTGCTCGGGGTAATGTATTGGCTTCTAGATTCGATGTGCTTGCAGACTATTCACCGCAGGACTTTGACCGCTTGGTAAGCTTGCTTACGTGGTTGAATGCCAATCCGGTTTCGGGTCTGTATCTGCGACAACTCCCAGTAGAGGGGCTAGACACGAAGTGGTTGGAGGCTCGTACTGGCTTAGTTGCAGCGCTTCTTCGAGCGATACGGGAAGGCGGAAGTGAGGGCAGTGATTTCCATACACTGGCTGGACTCAAGAAGCCGGCTCATAGAGTACGCATCAGATTGCTCTGTCCTAAGCTGCGTAGCCTCGTGGGAGGGTTGGGGGATATTGAGGCTCCTGTTAAGGAGCTTGGCAGCTTACCAATTTCCCCTTTGGCTGTAGTGGTTGTTGAGAACCTCGAAACAGGGTTAGCGCTTCCTGATATCGCGAACACCGTGCTTATTATGAAGCTCGGGAATGCGGTGAACGCGTTAGAAGCACTTCCATGGTTGCGAGCGGCTGAAGTTCTGTATTGGGGGGATATTGACACCCACGGCTTCGCGATCCTAGATAGGGCGCGCCGGACCGTTCCTCGGATTCGGTCTGTGCTTATGGATGAAGTAACGCTTTTAGCGCATCAATCGCTTTGGGGGAGGGAGCCCGTGCAATGCGCGGATATTTCTTTCGAAGGACTCACTGAGGAAGAGACATCGGTCTACGGTAATCTGCGGACCCACACGTGGGGGGAGCGCATTCGTCTCGAGCAGGAACGACTGGATTGGGCCTCTTCTTTGAAAACCTTGAGAGCTGCCCTTGCAAGCGTCTCAGTTGAGTGATTCGATGTATAGCGTGTACGCAGGAGCTGCAAAACAGAGGCCACCGGTTTCCATGGGAAATCCAAAAATTCAGATGTTTTTCTCTTATCTATGGAAGGGAGTGATCTCTGTGAGCAGCGGTATGTTCTGAAGTCGAGTCGCCTCTATCAGACAACCACGATTGTCTTGCGTGGTGGTGATGACCAGTTCCTTGAGGTGCTGGGGGGGGGCAGTAACTCTTGCTTCACCTCTGCGTTGTTTTTCTGCTTTGATGTACTACGGAGGCGGCTCTTTTGGTGATGCCTTGTCATCTCTTCGCGTTGAAAATCACCGTTAAAATTGTATGAGAATCGCTAGGGGCGATGAGGTGCAACGCTGAGCAAGGGAGTTCGAGCGCAAGCGTTATGCCATCGCGGGGAACTTCGTAGAAAATCCATCGAATTGGTTAGCCATCTTTTGATGCGCGGGAAGCCGTTCCTTGGTGTTGAACAAAGAAAATTCAATGACCATAACTCAAAATGCACCCGTGATTGAGGTGCTGGATTACATCAAGCACGTTGAAAAGCTCACTAAAACCGCTCCAATTGCGGTGCCGACGGAATACTTTGCCGCTCTCGAGTCCGATATGCGCGCAATTCCAGGGCTCGAGTTTAATCAGGTCGAAAATGGCGATGACGTGTGGTTGCGTGTTCCGAGGTTAATGGAAGTCAACCCGCCACAGCCAGATGAAAATCTTGCGAAGTGGCTTGTACTTTCGAAGTCTCCAAGTAAAGAGCCAGAACTACGTACAGAACTCATCGAGAAATCCTCCAATAAGAAGGATGCCGAGGTTATTACCCTGAAGCTGCAAGACCACCCCGAGGTCAAAGAACTTTTTGACTGGTATGTGGAGCATCTTTGGACGCCCTGGGCTTTGGTCGAGAAAGAGCGGCGGAAGACGATGGCCGTCTATGCAAAGCTGTTTTCTCTTCAGCAGCATATGGCCACAGAAGGAGCCGAAACGCCTATCGAGCTAGTTTGGGGTATTGGTCACACTATCTGGCGTCCAGAGGGCAAAGGAAAGACCATTAAGCATCCCCTCATCACTCAGTTGTGCGATTTGACTCTGAATGACCGTACGTATGCGCTCGAGGTGCGCCCGCGAGATATGGAGCCAAGGGTAGAGTTGGATTGTTATGCCGAGATAGAGAATGCTGGTGTTCCAGCCGTAATGGGCTTTTGGAAGGCAGATCAGGCAGCAGCGGCGAATAACCTGACTCCATTTGATTCTTTGACTTTTGAGCGGGTTTTGAAGAATGCAGTGGCAAACCTTGACGCCAATGGACATTACCTGACGCCAGAAGACCGTCTCATGCCAGATGCGACTGAGAAACTCTGCGTCACTGACACTTGGGTGTTTTACGCTAGGAAACGCTCTGAGCATATTCTGTTGCAAGACATCGAGCGGCTCATTTCTAAGCTGGAAGATAACGTAGAGGTGCCGGACGTTATTCGTGGCTTTGTCGAGCGTGGTAGCGCAGAGGTCAAGGCGCCGGAGTCGATTCTCTTTAGAGGTTTGTCATCCAGTAGCTCTGCGGAGGGTGTTCGTGAGCTGTACTTCCCAATGCCATATAACGACGAGCAAGTCGCTATCGTGCAGCAGTTGGAAACCGGAAATGGTTCGGTTGTTCAAGGGCCGCCAGGGACGGGCAAGACGCACACGATTGCGAATATTATCAGTCACTACTTGGCGCAAGGTAAGCGAGTGTTGGTGACTTCAAAGGGGGAGGCAGCTCTTTCAGTTGTTCAGGAAAAGCTTCCTGAGTCGATTCGCCCGCTCTGCGTCGCGCTGCTTTCGGAAGATAAGGCAGGCATGAAGCAGTTTGAAGCTTCGATTCAAGAAATTGCCACACGCGTCAGCTCGTTACAGCCGGGACGGGTTGCGCAAGACATCAGCAACTTGGAACAGCAATTGGACGAGATGCATCGCAAGCTCGCCGCGATAGATTCCAATATTGCGGAATTTGCGAGACAGCACATGACTAAGTTCGTGTTGCATGGACGGGAGATGAATCCTCCTGACCTGGCGCATTTTGTTCTAGAAAATGAAGATGACTTTGGTTGGCTAGATGACTCCTTAGACACCGTCCGAAATGGGAACGTGCCGTTTGCGGAGCACATCATCGCAGATGCTCACACCGCGCGCGTTACTCTCAGAGAAGATTTGGGGTATTTGCCAGCAAAGCTCCCATCTGTTGATGACTTCTGCTCTGGTCCTGAGCTAGCAGCACTGCACGATGACTTGGTGCGAGCTCGACAGATTGAGTCTAAGGTTAAGGCGGGGGCGACATTGCCGCTTACTGATGCCACTCCTGAGACCTTGATGAGGGCACAGGAGCTGGTCCCCTTCCTTGAGTCCTATCTGGAGCTCCAGAGAGAAGTTGAAGGATATGGCGCTCCTTGGGTTTCGAGTTTGTCGAAGGCATATCAAGAGTCCCAGCCCGATGTAGTGCTTGTCCAGCTGGGCGAACTGCTTGCGATAGTGGAGTCTCTGGAAGTCGAGCGGAAAAATCTCATGAAGGCCCCGGTGGAGCTTCCAGCGAATGCTGAATCGGATAGCGATTTCATGGAGGCTCTGGGTCGTCTCATTCAAGGGAAAAGTGCGTTCTCACTTCCGTTTGGAAAGAAAGACGCGCGTGAGATTGTCGTTTCAGTCACCGTATCCGGTGCCAAGCCTGCTGGCGCCGAAGGTTGGAAAGCTGTTGCCGCAACATGTCAGCTGAGAAAGGATATTCGGCAGCTGGTATTTCGCTGGAATGCCGTGGCGGGCGAATATGATTTACCGAATGCTGACGTCGACTCTAGCCCCTTGCGCAGCCTAAATGACCTTGCCAAGAAGGTGGACCGCCTCAAGGATTTCGTCCAAGGATATGAGCGTGCGTTGCCCGCTAAAGTGGAGGCTGTTTTTGGCAAACGAGTCCTTGCAGCGGGCGAGGGAGGCGCCGAGGTGCTGCTCGCAGCACTTGCTCAGCATCTCGATAAGAATCGTCTTAACTACGCAATTCTTCGGGTTGCAGAATATTTATCAAAGCTCGAGCAGAAGAGCGGAGCAATTACAACTGAGTTGAACGCATTCTTACGGCACGAGTTGGGAAATCCCGAAAGGGCACCAGAATACATCGGCCTTGAATGGGCGGATAAATTGGCGGAACTACGCCGTGTCCACGAACTTCGGGGAATGTTGGACACGGTTGCCCAAGTGGCAGACCTGGTTGAACGAGCCGGTGCGCCAAGGTGGGCTGCACGTTTGCGGACCGAGGTCGCTACGGGCGAAGTTGATTTGTTGACTCCTTCCAATTGGCTAGAAGCATGGTTCTGGCGCTGCGCAAGAACGTTCCTAGATAGCATCGATGTGCACGAAGAGCTCAAAAAGCTGCAGACGCAGCGGCATGAAACTGAGCGCTCCCTCAGTCGCGTCTACAAAGAACTAATTGCGGCGAAGACATGGCTAGGGGTCTATAAAAATTCCCCCGAATCGGTGCAACAGGCATTACAGCAATATCTGAACTCGATTCAATCGGTCGGCAGTGGCACAGGTATTCGAGCAATCCGTCATCGACGAAATGCTCGAGAGGCGATGACTCGCGCTTATTCAGCAGTACCTTGCTGGGTTATGCCTCAGTGGCGTGTTTCGGAAAGTATTCCGGCTGAACTAGGTCTTTTTGACCTGGTTATTGTTGACGAGTCTTCGCAATCAGATATTTGGGCCTTCCCAGTTCTGCTGAGAGGGAAAAAACTTCTTATCGTCGGAGACCATAAGCAGGTCTCTCCGGGGGCCGTCGGGATGGCGGAAGAGAAGATTAAAGAGCTGCATCATCGCTTCCTGGCTAGCCAGCCCCATGGCTCTGAAATGACTCCCGATAAGTCGATTTATGATTTGGCGCGGGTCGTTTTCGCTGGAAATTCGACCATGTTGAAGGAGCATTTCCGTTGCGTTCCCGCGATTATCGAATTCTCCAAACGGGAGTTCTATCAGCATGAAATTCGACCGATGCGTATTCCTCGTCGTTCCGAGCGTCTCGACCCGCCGCTCATTGATGTGTATGTGAAGAGCGGCTATAGAAAGGGGGATTTGAATCCGCCGGAGGCAGACGCGATAGTTGATGAAATCGAACGCATTATTGGAGATTCCACACTATCGGGGCGGAGTATCGGCGTCGTAACCTTGCAGGGTACCGCGCAAGCCGCCCATATCCATGACCTTGTACATCAGCGGATTCCAATGAATGAAATCCTCGAGCGGCACATCATGGTAGGGACGCCTCCTACTTTCCAAGGCGGTGAACGAGACATCATGCTTGTATCCATGGTGTCTGCGAAAGGAGACAGGGCGACAAGCAGCGCCGCGACATTCGAGCAGCGCTATAACGTGGCAGCCTCTCGAGCTCGAGAACGCATGATGCTCTTCCGGTCGGTCGATGAGGCTGATATGAAGCCCGAAGACCTGCGGGCAAAACTCATTCGACATTTTGCAGCGCCGTTCAAGCAAGATGCCCAGGAAGTCAGTAACTTGCGTGAGCTCTGTGATTCAGGCTTCGAGCGCGACGTATACGACGTCCTTACTGGAAAGGGATATCGCATCAAGCCGCAGGTCAAAGTCGGAGGGTACAAAATTGACTTTGTGGTTGAGGGGGCTGAGGACCGTAGATTGGCAATTGAGCTCGATGGCGACCGTTTCCACGGACCAGGTCAGTGGCTTGATGATATGACACGCCAACGCATCTTGGAGCGTGCCGGCTGGACGTTCTGGAGATGTTTCGCATCCAGCTACTACATGAGAAAAGATGAAGTTCTAGCAGACCTCTTTGCAACGATGGAACGAATGGGAATTGATGCAATAGGTGCTGAAGATGTCGACAATACAAAGTACGTTGAACGTCGCGTTATCGACCCAATAGCATCGGCCGCACTTGAATCTGCGAATGACGACGAACAGGAAGGGAAAGGAGCCGCTGTAGCATGAATCGTCCTTTGCTCAGTCTCTCGATTGTTGACCTCATAGAGAAATTCGACGCGGCAAATGGGGATGTAATCGTTGCGCTGGAATTGGTTAAAGAACTCCGCCACAGAAATACTCCGAAAGCCATTGCGCTGAACAAGCGAGTTTTGGAGGTGTTTGCGGCGAACGCGTCAGGCCGGCTGTTTCAATCCCTGTTGCTGCCGGAGTTGGAGATTGTGTACAAATCATTTCTTGGAGTGACGGGTGTGAGAGATTCCCTGGTTGAGGTTCTTGAGAGCAGGACCTCCGCCAAATCCGGGAAGTTACTTGATTTGGTGAAAGCGAGCGCTAATCCGAAGGAGCCAGAGAAAGTATCAAATTCACAGTTAAATTCTCAGAAGAAGGTTGAGCAGGAATCTGCTGTGTTAGGAGCGCCATGCAGATGTGTCGCCGGCGTCGGGGATGATGTTCAACGGGCGCTGTGCTTATTTGAACTAACAAAAGCAGCGTCATGGGGTGACGTAGAGACTGCGCGTCAAAAACTGGTGTTTAAGTATCGACCAAATTCAGGTGTTGCAGTGCCCCAAGCAAATGAGGCGCTGAAAGAAATCTCCAGCGCATATGCAGTGCTGGCGAATTATATGCAAGGAAGATACTGAACGGACGTGTAACTCGGTCAGTGATTTGCCAGTCTTTGCTGCTGCTCATTGCACCTCACAGTTAAAAAGTAAAAGGAATTAAGCCGATGGCTGAGATATGGGGGAGTTCGGACATTGGAGTTCCCGAGTGGACGGAGAAAGCGGACAAGCGGGGAAATGACCCGCTTGGGATGCAAAACACTAGTGTCGCAATCTATCAGTCGCTAATGCCTGGTATCAGCAATGTGACATTGAGAGTCCGCTATTACGGTTTCTATGTCTGGCTTACCGATGAATATGCGAGAAATAGCGGCAGCACAGATATCGAAGAATGGTGCATTTTTTTGCGAAGAGCTGAGGCACTTTACGCTCTCACCGCCTATTTCAATTCAGAGCGACCAGGAATCGCGGGGACAGACTGGGCCAAAAGAACAATTGAAGGCACCACAAAGTCCATAATTAAATTTGAGGATTCGACTGATCGAACGGGGAATACACAATATCTCAAACAGAAGTTTGGAGCTTTTGGTGCTGCATATGGCTCTCAGCTCATCGAAATGGGCTTATTGAAGATCAATCCTGAATTGCATGACATTCCAACCCCAACAGAAGAGAGGGGGAACAGGCTGCGAGATGCTTTTTCTGAAGCTATCGCCAGCGTGCGTGACGATTATATAAAGGCAGTAAATGGCGGTCGTGTTAGTCGCGATGATCTAAAACGTTTCGGAGTCATGTTGCCGAAAGCACTGTCTGTGGATGGGCATGAGAGAGAGATTTATGAACAGCTCATTTTCGCAAAGTTAGAGGATGCTGAAAAAAATGATATCGATAGAGGTACCTCTTGCGAGCTTGCGTTGGAAGTATTCGATGAGAGGCGGGAAGATACATCTGTAAGTGATATTCGCTGGTCAATGTATGAATTTTTCTGTCGCAATAGCATTCATCTTTTGGCTGGATTGGAGGGAAAAAGGAATAAAGGTAGATACAAATGGGGAATCTATCATGCGAATGACATGCTTCATGTCTGCTATGAAGCTCTGATGAAATATTGCTTAGATGTGCTGGAAAGATATTCTGCCGGACTTCCTATTTCTCGACTAATCGCCGAGGTGAGTCAGGCCATCAAGGACGCCTGCACCATTGAAGACGGAACTACATGGCATGAGTTCGTGAACTCCTTTGAGGTGTCTGATACTCCCAAATTGATGGACGATGAAAATTCGGAAGTGGTTCTACTCGAAGAGATTATGTATGGCACTCAGCTTTCGGGGATTTGTACCGCTGAATGTGCGAAGTCTGCAGTGGTGCTTCTTGCCGTAATCTATAAGCGTTGTGCTGGGGTGGTAGAGGACATCAAACGCATTTGCCCAGAAGTTGATGAGCATAAAAGTCAACAATCGATTTATACAGAATTGAGCCTGATTAATTGCAATGCAAATCTTCCGTTCGCCAAATTTCTTGAGCTAATTATCAAAGAACGTGTATTAGAGCGTCATTTATGGGTTGGCATGCAAAAGCTCAGGGCAAGCGGAGATTACACATTTCTGATTGAATCAGACGGGGGGTATCTTCGCACTAGGAGAAAAGATACTCCAGTTCTAACAAATCCTCGCCTTCGGTCGGCTTTGCTTTTCTTAAGAGATATTTATCTTATCGATGAGCATGGTTTAACAGCTAGAGCTAGCAACGTTTTGAGGGCACTATGAAGCTGTTCGATGCCTTCTCAAAAGCCGGCTACCACACGACGATTATCACCACGTTCGGAGTGGATTTCTCGGCTTACGAGCAAATAGTGCTTCCTCGTCTCAACCAAGCTGGGTCAACCAACAATCTGTTATTAGCCGATGAACGAATGTTAGGTTTGTCGCTAATTGACGGCATTTCCCGACCCAAGTCAGCAGGCCAGCGATACTCCGTTCTTGGCGTCCCATCTAATGACCTAGGGGTTTTCCATCCAAAGATGGTTCTTCAACTAGGGAGAAGTAGTGGGCGGTTACTTCTGGCGTCGGCGAATATGACAGCCTCAGGCTTGGTGGGAAACCTTGAAATTGTTGGCGAGGTTGTTTTTGATGGAAACATGCCAGAGGCCGCCCAAATACTGTGTTCGGCCTTGGCTTTTCTAAGTAGGTTTATCGAAAAGAAATCTATCGCAGGTAAGCAAGTTGAATGGGCTGCAGCTAGAACCCCATGGCTGCTTGAGAGAAGTCAACATGCTCATGTGGTTGACACGGGCGGCGCGAGAATGTTGGGGCTTCTCACTTCAGATCAGGACGAAAGTATTGGGCGCCAATTTGTCAGGTTGGTTGGCAGAAGGCGAGTTCAAAGATTGATTGTGGCGAGCCCATATTGGGATAAGGATCTATCGTCACTTCGAGTAATTAAACAAGTTCTCAACCCACGCAAGACGTCACTTTTGATACAGAAGAACCGCGGGCTATTTCCGGTTCATCGGTTGTCGTCAAAAGATAAGCTGTCCGTACACAATATCGATTTGGTCTCCACGGAGAATGCCGGACGGTTTGCACATGCTAAAATTTTCATAGCGGAAACTGACGAAGTAGACTGCCTTTTGTTTGGCAGTGCAAATTGTACCGAGGCCGCATTAGGACTTGGCACCAGAGGGGCACTTAATCATGAGGCTTCAATATATAAAGAGCTTCCAAGGGGCGAGGCAGTTCGGATTCTAGGTTTAGGGAAAGTCTTGAGCCAAGAGCTTGAAATTGATGAGATTGCTCCCTACAAGGAAGAGGAGAAAATACCCCTAGCTGAAATGGAGGGACGGTTAGCCGGACGCATGGAAATGCATGGCGATGTCTTGCATTGGTGGTTACCCCACTGCGTCGACTTGGGTGATTTCGAGTTGTCCTTTACGGATCGAGATGGAAGAAGCGTCGGAATCGAGTATGCACTGATTGCAGAGTCGAGCGGCTACTTGAGGTTCAAATGCACGGGGACTGAAAACCCGATGTTTGCACATGCTGTTTCAGGGGATACTACTTATGCGCCGATCATCATCGTTACTGCCGCCAAAATTAGGAATGAGCAGCATCGCATTGTGACTAAATTTGGGAAATCCGTAGTGGATGAGTTTCAACAGAATTACTCTCGCCCTGGATTGTGGCTTCTTGATGTCATTCAGCGAATCGAGCGCTATGAGGCACAAGAGAATCAGGGGGTGGAAAGGGAGGTGAGAACTCAGTCAGTTAAGGGCGCCACATCAAATACAGGTGGGAAGAAGCTGTCCTACGAAGAATTTGTTGCAGCTCAGAAGAGTAATATCTCATCGCAATCATTAGGAGAAAGCTTATTAAGGCATTCGGGCTTAGAGTCCGTTCGTGCAATCCTCAATGTAATTATTGGTCGCACCGAATTGCAGCAGGAAGAAGACGGGGATGACGCGGAGTCCCTAGACTTTTCGACCGGGGATGATGAACCAGAAGACGACAATTCGTTGGAAAAAAACGAGAACTTCAATTCGAATGAGCAGATTACGTCTACAACCGTTGGGAACAACGCTGCGGAGAAGAAAGTAGACCAGCACAAAGCTAGAGATTCTCAGAAAGCAATTCTTAAGGCAGTTGAGAAATTCAGTAGTGGGATAGCGGACAAAATCTATACGGACGGTACGCTTTCTATTGTTGAACTCGTCAGACTACGCGCACTTATTATGGTGATCCTTGATTCAGGGTGCCGTGATAGCGTTTGTCTCACCCAATCCAACAATGACTATGCCTCAGGTGTTTTGCCGAGTAAGGGAGAGAGTGGTTGGAAGGAGGTTGCGGGCCGACTTCTATATCCGTTCTTCAGGGCGGCGTCGAGCGATAGTCCGTGGATTTCGTATGTCGCGGCTGAATATAGAGAATCAGAGGCCCCGGTTGATGTCGTAGAGACGATATATCAATGTATCTGGACTATTTGTGCGATGTTTTGTGCGAGAGATGATGACGGAATGGCATTGGGGCGCTCCGATACTCGGATGAATGTTGTGAGGGCTATCTATTTTCAGGCGGCCTGGTTTTCTGGTCTGGAACGAGATGAGATGATTTCAACCTTTAGAAGCCATTCTGAACATTTCGGCGAGAAACTAGGTGTTGATCATTTCGAGCTCATAGAATTTCACCAAGATTGCGCTAGAAAATTCTGGCCAGCCATAGAGAAACTTTCTGAATGACCTTGATGAGGACGCTTGCCGCCATACATCCGTAATGCTTGCGATGAAGGTGCGTCCGAGCTCGCTGAGCTGTTGAAGAAGCTGCACCACAAATCGAAGCCTGAGGAGGTTGGGGAGTGCATTGTATCTGTCTATTTTAGTTCGGTAGATGTCGTTCTCGTGGCTACCAATGCGGAGTATGTGATGCCGATATTTTTCAGAGCCGGCTTTAGCAGAGACTCCCGGGAAAACGGTCTTCCGGGTGGTAGCCTCTCTTGGATGGGGACAATAAAATATCTACATACCTAAGGCCGGTGTCGAGTGTTGGCTGGTTGCTCTGGATCGGCATGTGGGAGTTCACGATTCCTCCAGTTTCGCTTTGACCTTCGCGAAAATCCAATCCAATTCTGCATCAGTGAGGTCCCACCCTTTGTTGAGCACGCCCTTGCGGACCCTCGGTAGAAGGTTCTCTACGGTTGAATCCGGAAGGCTTGCCAGCTTCTGGAGACAGAATGGTGTGAGTTGCTCCACGAGGTCCTGGCAGGCGTCAAACCTTTCAATGAGCTCCGCATGCGTCCAGCCCTCGAGGAACTGTCCTTGAGTCAGCCGTACTGCTGCCTTCGGTTGGGCGCCTCCTATCGCGGCCAGGTGCCTGCTCCGTGGAAAGTCATCGGGTACAACTTGAGTCGTATCGGGATTCACGATTCAGTCCTCATCATCTTCTTCAAACAGTAACTGGGTATTGTCAATAGATGAAACCGCAGCCCGCGACTGTGAGACAGGTATCTTCGGTTTCACGGGAGGAACATAACCAGGAATTCCAACGGAAGCCATGGCATTGCCATTCTCCCAATCAGAGACTGCTTTCGCCTTTTGACGAGCAGTGTCATTCGCTGAAACTCCCGGTACGACGTTCTCCGCCCTTCGTTCCGTTTTGAATAACTTGTCCTGCCTTTCATTGGATACCTCAGCGCGAGATGATGTTTTGGCGTTTTCGACTGCGTCGGTAGCGATGATATTCGCCTGAATGACATCCCGTCGGCTTGCCCAGCGCGCCTCCGCGAACAGGTGCTTCTTGAGGTTGTTCTGGAATTTGATGGAAAACATACCGCCATCCTCGAACATCCTCTGCGTGTTCTTGGTTGCCTCGAGAATCCCTTTGCCACCGCCTGGAAGTTCCCAAAGGAGCAAGAAGGGAGCATTGGGAATTTCGTAAATATTGACCTGCGTTGTGCGTCCGTTATTCAATCGCTCCATCGCATCGGTATGGAACTGAAGATCGGTGGACGTGAACGTGCGTTTGTCGAGTGTGATGATGCCCTTTGGCGCTTTTTTGAGGGTCTTTACGCATAGGCGTTCGAAGACATCTTCAGGAGCGCAATCCCAAGAAACGTCACCGCGGGTGTATTTTTTGCAGAACTGGAAGATGTCCTTGGGGCTTGCAGGTACTTCAGATTTAATCATGTCAGGAGTCAGCAGATGCTGAACGTCGGACGCAATATTACGTTTGTAGATAGCTGTCAGCAGCGCCTGCATAAATTGCTCTATCGTGACCGCATTTTCCCTGGCAACCTTTCGCCGCATCCAGTCTTCATCGTCGTCACCTACTTTAAATATTGAGCCAGCAATATCGCGTAATGCATCTTGGAAGTAACGCATCACCTGCTCGACGTTTCCCTTGCCTTCCGGGGTTCCTGGCTGAGCCATCTTGGCAGCAGCACGGAATCGTTCAACTAGCGTGGTCTGCGTCCGCATAGAAACGCCAGGCCCTCGGTCGAGAAAGACTTCGGAAGCGCAGCCGTACACCATGCCGTCATAGAGGTGCGTCATATTCCATCTAAAGAGTTCGCGATATTTGTCGGTAGATGCGCAGAAGACTGCATTCAAATAGGCATCGCCATTTTCAGGGCCGAATGACACGTGCCAGCCAGGGATTGCACCGCTTCCTCGACAGGTGACCAAAGTGACTGTGGGCTTCCCAACCCCCTCAACACTGATTTCCCTATTACCGAACTTTAAGAAATTGTCTGCAACGGTAGAGTCAATATCCCAAACTGGCAATTGAGCATGAACAATGTCCGTGGCATGACCACCGCGAGAGCCAGTGCGGCGTTGCTTGCCTGCCGCCATCTCATTAAGCAGCTTCTTTAGATAGTTCCTCCCCAGCCTCTTGACGTGGTCATCATTTTGGAAATTTTTCTCATCAATAGGGAGCCGAACAATGTCTCCGTCCTTGTTGCGGGTTGTTGCAATCCTACTGGTTATCCAGCGATGGAAGATAGTTGGAAAGTGAAAGCACTTTCGTTCCACCTGGTCCTTGATGAAGTTACGGAATCTACTGTAAACCTGATCTTTCAAGCGTCGACTCGTATGTTTGGTACCTTTAATGTCTTTTTCAGCGGTTGTTTTGTTGCCCAGTCGAACACGAAGATATCGTCGTGACTGTCCAGGGCCGCCTCGAAGCCAATAGTGGTCCATAAGTGCATTGGGATGACCACCATAGAACAGGTGCTTCTCGTACCGTTCTCGAACTGTGTTGACACCAATTGCAAAACGATTCGCCACCTCAGTTAAAGCTTGGGTATATAGGGTCCCATCTTCCAACAGGCGATCACCAGCGAAAGTCTCGACGGCCTTCACCGAGCTGCGCTTGGTATCTAGCTCAGGGTTGGCCCCCTCTGGAATCTCTATCTTCATTTGCGCCGGAATGCCGTGCTCATAGGTGTTCTTGATTGAGCCGTTGGCGAGCCCACGGTCGTAGTCGTCTCGTGACCATGGCTTTCGCGCACGTGTTTTCGTATTAGGAGGAAGTGGTTGAAATACTGTCTCCAATATGCCGTTCTTATTCGTGACAATATCGGTTCCAAGCTTGATGACGTGGCAATACTTTGGCGTCACGGCCAGCACTCGATAGACACCAATCTGGCCTCGTCCTTCAGCCTTCGTAACGTTGCCATTGATGATGATGCGTTGTGGGGGAGTTTCTAGTACGTCCATGGCGTACTCCTATCGTCTGGCGAGCGGCTCAGCCGTCACGCTACTAATGTCTGACTTGCGCGCGTAATAACGACCTCGGCTCTCGGCCAGGAATCTCGGGCTCCGTAGCATTGAACTTCCGCTGCGCGAAACCCTAGTTCCTGCAGAGCTATGGAGAGCCCGGAGGGTTCGGTGTCTGAAATGGCAACTTCGAGATGCGGCTGCACTTGCATGGCATTCTCCTAACTAGCTATCTGACGCAATGAGCCGGCTACGAAGGTGCAGCGGCTTGGTGGGCCACAACTCGAAGTCGTGGTTCGGGATCACGTAGCCCAGGAAGGCGGCAATGCCGAAGTAGCGGTAGCCCTCATCCCGATGCCAACTATGTTGCGCGCAAGCTTGGTCAATACGTTGGTCGGTTGTGGCGCCATGGCTCTGTCGAGCTAAGGACAGGGCCAGGCGAGCTGCATTCTCTTTGTGAGAGCTAATGTCTTGCACGTAGCGCATGTACTGCATCAAGCGCCGGCAATTGACGCTCTGCTGTTCGGTGTAGGTGAACTCCGTCATGATTTCGTGAGTGCACCTCCACATGTTCACATAGGTAAATTCCTTGAGATGTCTCTTAGCAGCTCCTGCTACTAAGTCGTACGGCTTGCAGGAAATGGCGTGGTAATACAACTTTGGGTCGTCTGGATATTTGAGAGTGAGCATGAAATCAATCGTCAAGATGGACGTTTTAAGCATTTTCTTGCCCTCGGCAGCACGCTTGAAAAGCTTGGCGGCGTCCCATTCGGGATACTGCGGACGTATCTCAACAACGAACGGATTCATCTCCAGGCAGCTGAAAATCTTGGCCTCTACGTACGAGTGAAAAGGAACAATACGACCACCGGCTTTGAAGCTGAAGTCGTTGCCTGCGATACCTTCCGTACTGTCTGTTGCCTTCTTCCAAGGATCAAACGCTGGAGCTGATGCATTGCCACGTGGATCACATTCAGGAAGTTCTGGTGGCCATGAAAGAATAGGGTGCCCAGTGAGATCGTCCAGATAGAAATTTGATTCGTTCTTAGGGCGTACGTAAGGACGTTCGTACTTCAGCTTGCCGGTCCGAGCAATGTATTCAGCATCGGCCGCAGTGAAGGGTAATGGGGGAGTATGGCTAATTACTTGAGGGCGGCGAGTGGGCATTGCTTTGCTCCGTTTTGCATGCGTTTGCTGAAACTAGCTGGTGTCAGATTGGTGAACGTGTGCTCGTCCCCGTAAGGAGAGTCAGGGTAAACAGCCCTAACGCCTGCACAGAAGTCATTCGTAATTCGCTGCTGCCGCTGTTCCACGGTCTCCGAATACTTGTCCAACATTTGCAGAATCTCGGGACTTTCCAAGGCCTTGCTACCAGTAGATTCGGAAGGGATACCGGCCAGCAGGAATGTCTTACTAACGCGATGCATCGGGTGTACCTTCAGAGAGAGCGCTTGCCGCTGAGGAATGTGCAAGCTCAATTCCTCAAGGCGCTCGACGAGCTCCATCTCAGTTGAGACACGCCACCGGATACCGTTCACCTTCGGCACCATGTAGTCAAGCCATTCGGGTTCGATGTGCTTGAGGTAACGCATTGGAGTATTGGAGCCCTCGCAGTCATACAGTTCGGAACGAATAATTCCGAGGTTATCTTTAAGAGTCTCTAGCAGCCAACGCCTGGAGGCCGTCTTGATTGTGAGCCGTTCCTCAATGGCCAGCGACATGTACCAAGCAACGAACTTGGCTCCCCGCCGTGCCCGGTTTCCCAGCCGTCTATCACTGCTGGCATCCTTCATTTGCTCAACTGGAGGTGCTTCGTTGGCTGTTTTGAGTGCCACCGAAAAACCGTCGAGGTCTTCGAAGACTGCGTAAACGCCGAGCAGAAGCTGAATAGGGCACCGCAAGAGGCCGAGACCAGGCCGGGTGCCGGCGAGTCGGCTGAAAGTGTGTCCGCGGAAGTTCACCAGCTCGCGGACATTTTCATAACCCACTTTGGCATACACCGCCTCTGCAAGAAGGTTATCTGCAGCTTTTCCGCCATGAAGATGAGCACCAAACTCGTAACCAATAGCTTTAGTGACTGCCTCAGCTGACAGTTCGCTCGGTTGCTGACCACGCATAGTCTTATCGATCATGGACGACAAACTGATGGACATGAGCATCCCTTTGTCGTCGAGGTCTGCGACTGGTTTCAAACTTCCACCGCACAGGCATTCCATCGTGGGATGCCAATTTGATTTCAGTCGGCGATGGCCTGCTTCGCATGCATCACAGAATGTCATTAAGACCCTCTGGTGCATATGGCATGCCGAGATTCCTGGCATCAACGGTAGTCGACGCCAAAATGTGTACCCGTGTGAGCTTTGATCGGCCTCCAGACAGTCGGGGCACAATGCAAGTCGGCCTCGGAATCCCAGAATTCCTAACTTGGCCGCCATGCCGGGTTTTGCCCGCCCCTCGTAGTGTTCCCAGAGGGCGGACGCATCTTCGCTGTTCAGGCACCACTCGTATGCTTGTACCCGAGTATTGTTCACAGCAATTTCCCTGAAGTTGAGCCCAAGCTTCTCAGTCATGGAGCCAAGGTTGGAGGGCAATACCCAGCCGGGTTTCTTGGCTGGGTCGAATGCGCCATCGGCCTTCAGAAAACCTCTTCCCTGGCGACGGTCGGTAGATTCCCGTAGAACGTAGCCTGTGATGTCCTCCTCGGATTTGATATCCATCGAAAACAGCTGCAATCCATCAGACGAACCTAGCATTTACGAGCCCTTTTTCGTCGCGAGCTTCAGGACCTTCTGCAAGCTTTCGGTCCGAATTCCCGCTTTCTTCGCTACAGCAGCGGGATGAGACAAAATTTCGTCGGCGTGCCGCGATATGGTCTTCATCTTTTCTTTGGCGAATGCGCGTGATGAGTGTTTGAGTGCCGCCCTCACACGAGGCGATAACGGCCCAGGGCCGTTATCTATGGTTGTCGGCTTGTCGGTTGCGGCCTTCCGGACAGGAGGAGTGTTGGCGATAGGGCTGCCGCTAGTGGTCCGATCTTGATAAAGGTCCAGCTGCCTCGGATCAATCGCTTGCAGCACGCGATCCATGTGGAAGTCCGCCTTGGACTCTGTGTCGAGCCTGACGAGTTTCCTCTTCGTAAGCGCGTTCACAGCGTACTCAGAAAGGTCTGTCGTCCGCCTCGCACGGTACGCCGTTTTGCGCGAGCGGTTTTCGGGAGGTGTCGTGCACCACTCGGTTGCGTCGAAAAGGGCAGCTTGAGCCAGTTCGACAAGTTGTTTATTAGGTTGCGGGCGCACACCATTAGTACGTGGCTTCCGCAGTGGAGAATTCGCCTCCATCCATTCCTTAGCGTTGCGATACAGTCGCATGTAGAGCCGCGGTTCGAATTCACGCAGCTCTCCGCGTGACGCATCCGGATATTTTTCACGCATGAGAAGCCACATCTTCTTGTCAAGGTCGACGCTTGGTGTGTACGCCCTGTCTCGAGGTTTAATGTCAGGATTTATGGCCTTGAATTCACGGTAGGCAGTAGACGCGGAAATTTTGAACATCTTTTGAATCTCCCGCGGAGAGCACCCATCGAGATAGGCGGCCCTGATCTGGGTGGACAATGCCGCGTCGACTTTCTTGGGACGGGCAGAGACATCAATCTCATAGAATTTGGTGATGCTACGCAGAAAAGCACTGCTCATACCCAATGACTGAGCTGCGGCATCGAGCGTTTTTCCCTTCGCGAGGGCTTCGACGACCAGGTCCTTCGTCGGAGTCTCCGCAGGTGTGGCCAATTTCTTGTTTTTGGTTACGATGGTCTTCGAAGGAGTGCTGAGGCTTGAGGGTGGTGCACACTCGTCCAGGAAGAGTTTGACGATACAGAGCCATTCAGGATGGATACTGGCGTTGGGACGTGAGATTTTGCTCAAGGCGTTCTGAATCGACTCCTCAGAAGCGAACATGATGTCCAGGCGAGCGTCAGAAAACGCTCCCTGATAGAACAGTTTCAGCTCTGATGCGGTCTCTCGATTCCAGCGGCCGTTGTCGCCAATCCAGCCCCTGCCGGCAGCGTACTGCAAGACGTCGTCTTTGTGATGTTGACTGTGTTCCACAGTGTTCTCCATGCAAATATTGATTCGTTGAGCGAGCTTCATAGTCATACCTCTCTGGTAGTCATCTGGAGGAAATAGACATCTCGAATCGAAAAGCAGGAGTTGTTCCTCACGAGGTCTCATCACCACGCCGTGAATCGGGCAGACATTCACCAGCGGTGCACCAGTACGCCGGTGCACGTACGTGAAACCCACTTCCTTGAGTTGGAGTTCATCGCACTCAGGGCAGCGCAGATAGCGGTTCTCTGTGGAGCCAAACAGAAGTGGCAGCCGACACAAGCGAACCGGCCCCGGCAGCTTGTTGATGAGCCGTTCCTTCTGAAGTGCAAACTTGTGCCGTGGGAGGCCGCAGCAATAGAAGTTATATTCGGTGTGGTGGTCAATTAGGTAGTCCAAGTCTCCATAGTGATGCCCGAGTTCTCTGTGGAACTTGCCCATGCAGTTCGGCATACCGTTCAGTGCGACGCGGTTATTCAAGAGAAGTCGGTTGGCAATGCGCACTGAGTCCTTCCCGCCATAGCTGAAAGTCCGGCGGAGGAAGTCATTGACGATCTGTCCATCTGGGAATGGGGGGATCGATAAAAGATTGGAATTCATACCAACCCCCTTCTCACCAGCGTCTCTTCCATCCATGTATTCAGAGTTGTGTTTTCAAAAGCCACCGATGGGAAGTGGTCAGCTGAGCGCAGAAACGAAATCTTGCCGGCCGTTGGTGCGCCGTTCTCGAGCTGGAGAATCAAGCGCATGGGATTTGCGAACACACGCAAGGCTAGTCCAAAGATGTTTGTCACAAACTCTTGCGTTACGGTCTCGGCGATCTTCAGATCGGGCATCTTGACCAGGGCAACATGAAGAGTATGGAAACCCTGAACCAGCCAGCCGAGGCGACCTAGGGTCGCCTCGTAGGTCCACTCAGGAAGATGTCTGGGCATCTTGCTTCCGCGAGGCAGTAGCCCTTGCGCCCAGAGCCACGCGACATACTGGCGCCAAATACCCGTGTCCTCGACTCGCTTGCCTTCCGTTGGCTGTGGGACGGGAGGCATAAACGGGTCCAGATGCAACTGCGGACCGTTGAGCAAGTTAGAGGCAAGCGTGTTCGAGGCGGCATACATGAACGCACTCGTCCCGGAAATTACTATGGGGATGCCGGTGTGTTCGCGTAGTTTCACCAGGAATCGGAAGAGGGCCGTGGTGCGGAAGTTGATATCATCCCAACCGGCACCATCCAGAATGAACACGCCCACATTTAGCAACGTGCACAGTGCAATTGCGACATTCTCCCCATTTGCTCCCTCCAAATCTGAGAGAGCGTTGAGGTCAGTTTTCTCGTCACCGAATTCGGCAAGAATGGTCTGCCTCATATCTCGGAACAGCCCTTTGGGTGTGCCACATGTCGGGTACTTCAATACGAACGACGGCTTCACCCACATGGCTCGGGGCGCAGGGGGACTGCCGTAAATCCTGAATGGTGGCCCTAGAAACTCGGCGAGTTGCTTAATCAACGTCGAGCGTCCCATCATGGACGGGCCTGTTAGGCAGAAGCCAAGGGTTTTTTGTGCGCTCAGGCATGCAGGTAGCGGGCGCAATGCCTTGCCCCGCATAACTTCCGCACAGGAATGGTAGTAGAGTCTGAATTCCTCGCCGCCAAAATGCTTCGCTGAGTAGAACGCTCTCATGGCGGCTGTGACTTGTGTGAGGAATAAAACCCCTTCGTTCAGAGGGAGGTTCCCGGTTCCAAACCGGTTCAGTGCCGTCACCTTGGTATCCACGTCAGCGTCTCGGAGTTCGTCCGCGTGCGGGATGGCGTCTCGCTCCATGAACTGTCTCAGAGCGGCACTGCTCGTTTGTCGCATGAGACGCGCCATAGTGTCGCCGCCCATTTGGCTCACCGAAATGAGTGCCCCCTCCGGAATCGGAACTGCGACTGAAGCGGAAGGTGTTCCTTCAGTTGTGACTACGCCTGTTTCCATGACTCCTCCTGGAATTGAAGAGCTGCGTTGACTTGTTGCTTGAAAAGCGTCGGACGTCCAGCTCCAGCAGGGACACACATGCTGGGGCCGATTGTTTTAAGCGCGTTCAGGCATGCAGGTCGCGGAATCAATGCTTGGCGCGGGCAGGAGAGGTAGTAGGGTCTGAATTCCTCATCACCAAAATTTCTTTTCAGCGATGGTTCTCGTATTGAGGACGTGATCAGCGCTGCTTGCATAAGCCGCTCAAGAGCTGCGGGGCATTTACTCCGAGAGCTTGGAGGGGAGGCCGAAGTGGGGCGTGGGTCGGGAGCGCGTAGATGCGTGCAGCCCGGCGCTTCGACGCGCGAGGTCATTTTCATAGGCGTGTTGATACCTTTGAACTTCGCCAAATATTTCGGCGAAGCCGTTGACATCGTTCGCTACCCATGGGAAAATCGCGCGTAGCTGTGGCGCGTGTGTCTTAGGGCAGGCGAACACTGGGGGAGCGGCCGACTGCAATCGGTTTTGCTCCCCTTCTCATTTCTAGCGGACATTAACGAGCCAGCAGAGCGTCCTGTGTTTTGGTGGACAAACTCACTCGCGAATCACGCTAGGGTGGCGCTGGGGTCTTGGGGTTACATGTTCTTTGTCCTTTTCGAAGGATGTTGAGAAAAAGTGCAATTTTTAGAGGGTGCAGCCACTTGTCAAAAGCGGCATTCTTTCTTATAATCGGACTTAACAGAAAATCGGGTAATTATTTTCCGATTTTTGTAAAAAATGAAGCCTAGAAGTGTACTGAGCATTGTTCTTTTGAGCAAGGCTCTTTTTGTGTTTCTTGCTGCAAACTGGATTCGGCCAGTTTCATTCCTTTCTTCAGTCCCAACTTTGGTTGGCGCTTCTCGTCCGATTTCTTAACGGCGAACAGTTTTGCTCTCTAGCACCGTTTTTGCGCGTGACATTGGTTACGTTGTCAGTCGATGTAGTTGGCTGTGCCCCTCATCCTCAATACAATTAAGAGAATTCAGTCGTGTGCCGCGCTAAGGCAGATGCTCTCAAAAAACTGATAGATATCTATCGGTAAACGATAGTCGCGCAAACGCAAATTGCAAGGGATTTCATGAGCAATAATGGTGCTCCGTGGGCGAGTTTGGCTGCGCGCGTTGTGCGCGTTGCAATGATGCGCAAGGATATCGGCTATGCAGAGCTATCTCGTCGGCTGGCTACCATCGACGTAGTGGAAGATGAGAGGTCCCTTGCGTCTCGTGTAGCAATCGGACGCGTGCGCTTGGCGATGTTCCTTCAAATGATTCATGTCTTGGGATCGGAAATCCCTTCTGATTGGCAGTGTTCGTTCAGGGAGGCGAGTGGCTGGGAGGACTGCGCAGCAAGGGTTGTGGCGGCAGAGCGTGCGCAGATTCCACCAATGAGCACTGAGAAATTGGCGGTGGGTATTGGCAACATTGGGGCTGGCTTCAAGGTTCAGACGCTTATGTCTCACTTGGATAAGGGGAATATCACCTTGTCCGATTTCTTGAGATGCCTCGTGGTACTGAGAAGCCATAGCCTGGACGATTTCATCGACTATCGCGATTTGGTGGCTGCTGCTGAGCTGGTGTTGAGCGAGTAGAGGGCACTGGAATTGCCGCACGTTCATTGAACAAGGTAAAGCGCATAGCTATAGGGAAAAGTGCTGTAAATACAGCGATTTTTCTGGGGTGAAAGATGCCTCTGCCAGCTACGATTCTGGCCCCAAAAATCTACAATTCGTCTGGAGGCGGTGCCACGCAGGTCGTTGTCCTATCGCGCGCGAAGGCGGAGCGGCGGCTGCCCTTTGATAGCGTCTCAATCATTTCCATCACTGCGCCCACCCAGCCTCCACTGTTGCTGTAAGGCTTCACCTCAATCTTGCGGTTGAGTTTCGCAGACGTTGACCATTTGGCGCCGGGAATTGGCAAACGGGCTGTACAGAAGCTCCCAGAGGCGTTCTCGCAGCAGCAAGCTGCCGAGGTGGGTGAATTCGTCGAAGAACTGCCGGCCGCCATCAAAACAATCGTGGTCCATTGCGCGGACGATTTCTCCAAATCAGCTGGGATCGCCGCGGCCATACATGGGTTATACGGTTTCAGCGTCGATGCAGCTCAGCTCGAAAGGGCCAATCCATCTGTTATCGCAGTGGTGATGGGGCGGGGGGGGGCAGCGCGGTGAGAGGTGAGTTGATTGGCCAGTAAGGTGCTGCGTAACCCTTGCTCAAGCTCATCCTTGAAATCTATTTTCTCCTCCCTATATGACTGTTGGCGATTTCGCCCGCTGAGAACAAGGAATGGAGGAGGTATGGCAGATTTTTGTATTACAGCAGTTCGCTATAACGAGAAGCGCACCCACATTGATTTCGTCCTCGTGAACGAAGAGAAGCCAGATGCACTTGGCCCGGACCGGATAGTTGCCCGGGCATTTGTGGCCGACCTGATTCGCTTGAAGAAAGCAACGTTTATCACTAGGTTCAAGGGGCCGGAAAAGGGCTATAAGCATGGGGCTGACGTTCACGTGATTGACGACGAATATTTGACCACGGAGCCAAATAAAACAGCAAAGGACAACCTAGGGAATTTGCCAGAGTTCTGAGTAGAAACAAAGTCGCCTGTTCAGCACTTGTTACCGCTGAACAGGCTCGATCAACATTGACCAGAGATACTCCGCGGCGCCTGTTTCTGACAGCTTGTCGACGACACCTCTAGCACTGCTCATCATTGGCTTGAGGTACAAGCTTTGACTGTCCTCGGTGATGGTCAAAGCCTCATTGTAGCTACCTGAATGGGTGGAGATTTGATTCGAGTAGGTAATTTCGCGATTGCCATTCCCACCAAAGGCTCCGCCATGTACGACGGTGCATTGAGAAACGCTCTTCCCATCCTTATAGATGCTCGCGGTGAAGCGGCGGGCATCCACGCGCGTAAATCTCCCCTGGAATTGGTCGTGTCGGGTCTGTAATTCCTGTAGCGAACCCTCGAAGAATCGGGCGATGAAGTCGAACGTTTGAGTGACGAACGTATCCTTATCCAGGTCTGAGAAATGCTGTCTGACGCGCATGTTGCTTGACCGGGGTAGTTCGTAGAACGATTGCTCAGGCGCGGATGCCTGCGCCGCTATCGGGGTCCTTGCGAAGAAGCCATCTCGATCTTTTGGCGCGGATGACTTCCCGGTCGCTGCAACGGCTGCGCGAATGGACTTCGCAATATTGGCAAATGCCTCGTCCTTATTGGGCCATGATGTCACTGCTCGGCCGTCGGTGGGAACCGCGTTGAGCTTGCCAAATGGAGCACCATGCCATTCGCAGGCACGCAGAATAACCGGGATGACACGCGCCTCGTTCGCCGCATGGCGTTCCAGTGCACGCTTCATTTCCGTTGCGTAGCAGTAATCCGATGCAATGAAATCGGCGCTGACGAGCAGCAGGATGATGTCTGCCTTCTCAAGTTGCTCACTAATAGCATCGTCCAGATTGTCGCCGGCAACGATGCGCCGGTCGTGCCAGGCAGTAATCAGGCCTTCGCGTTTCAATAGTGAAAGATGGACTTCCAACTGGTCGCGCAGAGGCTCGTCCACGTGTGTGTATGAGAAGAAAACAGATGCCATGCAGTTAGCTCACCAAGGAAATCAGGGAAAAGTAAGGTCCGATCCCAAGATAGCACGGCCGTAAGTAGGGTGCTATTTGCGGACAATTTCAAATAAGGGCGCTGCCCCAAAAGAAAAGCCACCCGAGGGTGGCTTCAAATTAGGGGTAATCCTGTAACAAGGGTAGTTTCCCCCTGTTTTGCGTGTTGTTTGATACCGGATGGCTAAATAGCCGACTGGCCCGTCTGGCGCGGATTTCCCAGGAATCGGGGGTAGGGAAATCCGGTCATCTACGACGGGCGAAAGTAGGTCATCTATTTACCGCCTACAACATAGTCAGAACCTCATCCCCCCTCACTCCACCGTCACCGACTTCGCCAAATTCCGCGGCTTGTCCACATCCGTCCCCCGCGCCAACGCCGTGTGATACGACAGCAACTGCAACGGCACCACATGCAGGATAGGCGAGAGCACGCCGTAATGTTCCGGCATGCGGATCACGTGCACGCCTTCGGCCGAGGTGATGCGTGAGTCGCCGTCGGCGAAGACATATAACTGTCCGCCGCGTGCGCGCACTTCCTGCATGTTCGATTTGAGCTTTTCCACCAGTGCGTCGTTGGGTGCGATCGTCACCACCGGCATCTGGTCGGTGACCAGGGCCAGCGGGCCGTGCTTGAGTTCGCCAGCGGCGTAGGCTTCGGCGTGGATATAGGTGATTTCCTTGAGCTTGAGTGCGCCTTCCAGTGCGATTGGGTAGTGCAGGCCGCGACCCAGGAAGAGGGCGTTTTCGCGTCGCGCGAAGGCCTCGGACCAGGCCACGATGCTGGGCTCCAGTGCCAGCACGCTTTGCAGGGCTGCGGGCAGGTGCCGCATGGCCTTGAGGTGGGCTTCTTCTTCCTCGTCAGTCAGCAGGCCGCGGGTCTGTGCCAGTGCCAGGGTGAGCAGGAACAATGCCGCCAGCTGCGTGGTGAAGGCCTTGGTCGAGGCAACGCCCACTTCCACACCGGCGCGGGTGATGTAGGCCAGTTCGCATTCGCGCACCATGGCGCTGGTGGCCACATTGCAGATGGTCAGGGTATGCGGCATGCCGAGGCTGCGGGCATGCTTCAGTGCGGCCAGGGTGTCGGCGGTCTCGCCGCTTTGCGAGATGGTGACCACCAGTGACTTCGGGTTGGGCACGCTGTCGCGGTAGCGGTATTCACTGGCGATTTCCACATTGACGGGGATGCGGGCTATCGATTCCAGCCAGTATTTGGCGGTCAGGCCGGCGTAGTAGCTGGTGCCGCACGCCAGGATCAGGATGGAGTCGACGTCCTTGAAGACCTTGTAGGCCTTGTCGCCAAAGAGTTCCGGCATGATGCGCACCACGCCTTCCAGGGTGTCGGCGATGGCACGCGGTTGCTCGAAGATTTCCTTCTGCATGTAGTGCTGGTAAGGGCCCAGTTCCACCGCGCTGGTGTAGGCCTGCACCGTGCGTACTTCGCGCTCGGCTGGTCGGCCGTTGCTGTCGACGATCCAGACCTTTTGCAGTTGCAGGTCGACGACGTCGCCTTCTTCCAGGTAGATGATCTGGTCGGTCGTGCCGGCCAGGGCCATGGCGTCGGAGGCGACGAAGTTCTGCCCCTCGCCCACGCCCACGATCAGGGGCGATCCCTGGCGTGCGGCAACCACGCGGTGCGGTTCGTCGGCGCAGAAGACGGCGATGGCATAGGCGCCGGTCAGGCGGTGCACGGCTTGCTGTACGGTGTGGAAGAGGTCGCCGTCGTACATGTGGTCGACCAGGTGGGCGATCACTTCGGTGTCGGTCTGGCTCTCGAAGGTATAGCCGGCTGCCTGCAGTTCGGCACGCAGTTCGTCGTGGTTCTCGATGATGCCGTTGTGGACCAGTGCGATGCGGTCGCGCGAGAAGTGCGGGTGGGCATTGTGCGTGGCAGGGGCGCCGTGGGTGGCCCAGCGTGTGTGGGCGATGCCGGTGAAGCCGGCCAGGCCGGTCTGGGCAATCTGCTGCTGCAGGTCGGCCACGCGCGAGGTGCTGCGCGAACGCTGCAGCTTGCCATCCACATGCAGCGCCACCCCGCAGGAGTCGTAGCCGCGATATTCGAGGCGCTTCAGGCCTTCAAGCAGGATGGGAGTGACGTTTTGTTGCGCTACTGCGCCGACGATGCCGCACATGGAATGCCTCTTGGGAAAAGATGTGCATGCATGGTAGGGCAGGCAATTTGAAATATGATTTCTAAAATTAGCATTAAATGAATTAATATTGCCTTATCACTGCATGTAGAAATATTTGGAAAGAAAATTCAAACTAATGAATTTATATTTCAATATGCGCCGTTCAATCTTTTCCGATCCATGACTGGCCCCCTGATTCAACGCTGATGAAACTCGACCTGGACGACCTTGACCGCCGGATTCTGCAGGCTTTGCAGACCGATGCCAGCCAGACCAACCAGGAGCTGGCTGCCCGGGTGCATGCCTCTCCGCCCACCTGTCTGCGGCGGGTCAAGCGGCTGGTCGAGGCAGGCGTGATTGCGCGTCAGGTGGCCTTGCTGGATCCGGTGCGCCTGTCGTCGACATTGACTGCGGTGGTCGAGATCACGCTGGACCGCCAGGGCGAGGAAGAGCAGCAGGCCTTCGAGGTGCTGGTGGCGACCGAGCCGGCGGTGCAGCAGTGCTATCGCGTCTCGCCGGGGCCGGATTTCGTGCTGGTGGTGCTGGTGCGGGACATGCCGGCCTATCACGCGCTGGCGCATCGCCTGTTCGCCTCGCAGCGCAATGTGCGCAATGTGCGCAGCTATTTCTCCATCCATCGCAGCAAGTTCGAAACGGCAGTGCCCATCGAGACCTGATGCCGTGTGAGCGGCGCTAAAAACAAATCGGCCAGCGCACAATGTGGCCGGCCGATTTTTTTTGCTGTGGATAATTCAGATTCGCGCCCGGGCACTCACTTCTTTATCTTTACCGGGCGCTGCCATCCCGCCAGCGACAGCTGCTTGGCGCGCGAGAGGGTCAGTTGGCCGGCCGGTGCGTCCTTGGTCAGCGTGGTGCCGGCACCGATGGTGGCACCCTTGCCCACGCGCACCGGTGCGACCAGCTGGCTGTCACTGCCGATGAAGGCATCGTCCTCGATGACGGTGCGGAATTTGTTGGCACCGTCGTAATTGCAGGTGATGACACCGGCGCCGACGTTGACCCCGCTGCCGATGTCGGCGTCACCCACGTAGGCCAGGTGATTGGCCTTGCTGCCGAGGCCGACGATGCTGTTCTTGACCTCGACGAAGTTGCCGATATGTACGTCGGCCGCCAGTTCGGTACCGGGGCGCAGGCGGGCATAGGGGCCGATCTGGGCCTTGGCGCCGACCACCGCGTCTTCGATGTGGGTGAAGGGCTTGATGTTCGCACCGGCAGCGATATGGGCGTTGCGGATGACGCAGTGGGCGCCGATGGTGGCGCCTTCGCCGATGCTGACCTCGCCTTCGAAGACGCAGTTGACGTCGATGCTGACGTCGCGCGCGCAGTTGAGCGCACCGCGTACGTCGATGCGTGCCGGGTCGGCCAGTGTCACGCCGGACTCCAGCAGGGCACGGGCGATGCGCAGTTGGTGTACCCGTTCCAGTTCCGCCAGCTGCACCTTGCTGTTGACACCCAGGGTTTCGGCCACATCGTCGGGCTGGGCCGAGACCACCTCGACGCCATCGGCCACGGCGGCGGCGATCACGTCGGTGAGGTAGTACTCGCCCTGTGCGTTCTTGTTGGACAGCCTGGACAGCCAGTCACGCAGACGCGCGGTGGGCGCGACGATGATGCCGGTATTGACTTCCTTGATGGCCAGTTCGGCCGTGCTGGCATCCTTCTGTTCGACGATGCGGGTGATCTTGCCGCCTTCGCGCACGATGCGCCCGTAACCGGTGGGGTTGTCCAGCTCCACGGTCAGCACCCCCAGCTTGTCCTGGCCGGCGGCTTGCAGCAGGCGCTGCAGCGTCGCGGTGCTGGTCAGGGGGACGTCGCCGTACAGCACCAGGGTGGGGGCGTTGTCGTCCAGATGGGGCAAGGCCTGCATGACGGCGTGGCCGGTACCGAGTTGCGGTTCCTGCAGGGCGAACGACAGGCCCTGGTCGGCGAAGGCCTTGGGTACGGCGTCGCCGCCGTGGCCGTAGATGACGCACAGTTGTGAGGGGGCCAGCGAGCGGCCGAGGTCGACTACATGGCCCAGCAGGGGTTTGCCGGCCAGGGGATGCAAGACCTTGGGCAGGGCAGATTGCATGCGTTTGCCCATGCCGGCGGCGAGGATGACGATGTTCATTCGATATTCTTGTAGGTGAAATACCAGGCAAAGCAGGACGCGAGATTACAGCTTGTCCATTTCATTGAGGAGGTCGTTGACGATGAATTGCGCGCTGCCCTCGGGGCGCGGCAACAGGCGCTTGATGATTTCCTCGCGCTTCTCCTTGAGCGGGTCCTGTTTTTCCACGCAGAGTTGCTCCAGATAGCCCACGACAGCCTCGAAATCGCCGGCCCGATACATGCCTTCCTGCAACATCTCGCCGATCGGGTTGAAGGGGAAGTGCCCCGGGTTCTCGGTCCAGATGATGGGCTTGCCGGTGACCATGTATTCCCCGAAGAAGCCAATGCCATCGGTGATGAGGATGTCCGAACCCCAGAACAGCGGCGCGTAGTCACCGTTGGTGACCATGGCGGTGTTGGGCAAGGCGAGAAACTCTTCGAGATAGCTGCGCAGATCCGGTTGCGTCATGAAGCCATAGGCGACGACCTTTTCCAGCAGGGCCGGGTGGGGCTTGAAGACGATGTCCAGGTGCGGACATTCGCGCGCCAGTTGCAGGAAATGCTTGTAGTTGCTCCGGAAGGTGGAGAAATTGAGCCAGTCCGCGGTCATGCTGTGATGCGGTGCCCAGATGATGCGGATCTTGTCGGGGCCGATCGGCAGTGGCCAGGCAGCCTCGCTCTTGGCACGGATGATCTGGTCGAATTTGGGCGTTCCAGCCACCACCATGTTGGAATCGAAGATGAAGTCCCGCGCACGATCCAGCGCCAGCGGCGACTCGGCATAGATGCGCCAGCAGTTGCGCATGAAGTGGTGGTTGTAGTGTTCATCCTGCATGGCCACCGAACCGAAACCGTAGGGCACCATGCAGACCTTGGCGAAGTTGATTTCGTTGTAGCGGAATTCAGGCTGGATGCTGATATCCCAGGGCGCTTGCCGGAAGATGATGTCCGGGTTCATCAGCTTGAGCAGTTCCAGTTCTTCCACCGGATCGTTGCTGTTGAAGCGGATCGGCTTGATGCCCAGCTGCATCAGGCCGTTGTAGTTGATCTCTTCCTGTCCAAAGCGCTGTGCGTTGAGAAAATCCCGCTTCAGGGTCACGACCACCGGCTCGAAACGCTCGTGTTCCAGCATGAGCCGGTAGATTTCATCCAGGGCGTTCCAGGTTTCCACATTGTGAACAAGGAAGATCACGCGGATCACCTCGCGCGGGCCGCGATAGACGTTGCGCGACACCAGTTGCGTGGTCGATTTCAGTTTTGACAAGGAAATATGCAGCGGGATCAGCAATTGCTGCATCGACCGTTCGATCTGGGCGATCCCCTTTGCCTGGGTCTCGGCCATGACGCGGGTGGTCGTCATCAACTGCCTCAAACTGTGTTCCAGCCCGTCAAGGCGGCCGTCGATCTGCGCCAGTTTTTCTTCCAGTGCCTTGGAGGACGGGGCGTTGTCGTTTGCATTCTGGCTCATTGCGATTCCGGAGTGAGAGGATTAAACAGGGACCTGTTCGGGGAAATACAGGATTTTTAAGGAAGAAGTCTGGAATTGAAGCATGTTGGATCAGATTGGCCCGTTCTTGGTACGGTTCGACGGGCGTCCGCCGCAGCTGATCCGTATTCATCCAACGCGGCGGTGGCGGGTCGCCGGATGAGCTACGAAGGCGCGGGTGAGGCTGAAAAAAACCTTTCTAATCGCCAAATAGGCCGTTTTTCAAGTGTGATTTAATGGGCCGAATTATTGGAATTATCGCATCAAAGTTCAATAAAGGCGCTTATGAAGGTTGTCATCCTGGCCGGCGGACTGGGTACTCGACTCAGCGAAGAAACGGCTCTCAGACCCAAACCGATGGTGGAAGTCGGCGGCAATCCCATTCTCTGGCACATCATGAAGATCTATGCCAGCCATGGCCTGACCGACTTCGTGGTGTGCTGCGGGTACCGGGGCTATGTGATCAAGGAATACTTTGCCAACTATTTCCTGCACACCTCCGATGTCACGTTCGATCTGGCCAAGAACTCGGTGGAAGTGCATCACAAGCATGCCGAGCCATGGAAGGTGACCCTCATCGATACCGGCGCCGACACCCAGACTGGTGGGCGTCTCAAGCGCGTGGGCCAGTATATCGGTGACGACGACTTCTGTTTCACCTATGGCGACGGCGTGGGCGACATCGACATCACCGCCTCGATTGCCTATCACCGCCAGCATGGCCGCATGGCGACCGTGACCGGGGCGCGCCCGCTGGGGCGCTTCGGCACGCTCAGCGTGGACGGCGACCGGGTCATGAGCTTCAAGGAAAAGCCGCCCGAGGAGGGCGGCTGGATCAATGCCGGCTTCTTCGTCCTCTCGCCGCGCGTGCTGGACTATATCGAGCAGGATGCCACCGTCTGGGAAGGCGCGCCCATCGAGCGCCTGGCCAAGGAAGACCAGCTCAGGGTGCATTATCACAACGGTTTCTGGCAGCCCATGGACACCCTGCGCGACAAGAACTATCTCGAAGACCTGTGGTGGTCCGGACGCGCTCCGTGGAAGCGCTGGACGTAAGCAGGGTAACCAGGTCGCAAGACAGCAAAACAGAACATCATGGATAAAGATCAGTTGAGAAAGCAGATCGCCGCACTGGTGAAACAGTATGGCGAACTGGCGCACCAGCCGGTGGCATTCGTCCCCGGCGTGACTACCGTGGCCCCGGCAGGCAAGGTGATCGGCAGCAGGGAACTGGAACTGATGACCGAATCGGTG
Organism: Herbaspirillum sp. BH-1; assembly: GCF_002870055.1. Taxonomy (NCBI): domain Bacteria; kingdom Pseudomonadati; phylum Pseudomonadota; class Betaproteobacteria; order Burkholderiales; family Oxalobacteraceae; genus Herbaspirillum; species Herbaspirillum sp. BH-1. The sequence continues at coordinate 194,100 of NZ_PKOI01000006.1, forward strand.
CTGGATGGCTGGCTCACCACCGGTCGCTTCAACGATGCCTTCGAGGCCAAGCTGGCCCGGTATCTGGGGGTGCAGCACCTGATCACGGTCAATTCGGGGTCATCGGCCAATCTCATCGCCTTTTCGACGCTGACCTCGCCCAGCCTGGGCGCGCGCGCCATCCGGCCGGGAGATGAAGTGATCGGCGTGGCCGCCGGCTTCCCGACCACCGTCAACCCCATCCTGCAGTTTGGCGCCGTGCCGGTGTTCGTGGACGTGGATATCCCGACCTACAACATCGACCCGGCCAGGATCGAGGCTGCCATTTCGGACAAGACCAAGGCCATCATGCTGGCCCACACGCTGGGCAACCCCTACAACCTGGACGTGGTGGTCGGCCTGTGCAAGAAGTACGGGCTGTGGCTCATCGAGGATTGCTGCGATGCCCTGGGTTCGACCTATCGTGGCCAGTTGGTGGGGACCTTCGGTGACATCGGTACCCTGAGCTTCTATCCGGCGCACCACATCACCATGGGCGAGGGCGGCGCGGTGTTCACCAACAACCCCGAGCTCAAGCGTATTGCCGAATCCTTCCGCGACTGGGGGCGCGACTGCTATTGCCCCCCGGGCAAGGACAATACCTGCCAGAAACGCTTCTGCTGGAAACTGGGCAACCTGCCCGAAGGCTACGACCACAAGTACACCTATTCGCATCTGGGCTACAACCTCAAGATCACCGACATGCAGGCCGCCTGCGGTCTGGCCCAGATGGAGCGGGTGGATGACTTCGTGGCTGCCCGCAAGCGCAATTTCGCCTATCTCAAGCAACGTCTGAAGAGCTGTGAGGAGTTCCTGATCCTGCCGGAGGCCACCCCGGAATCCGATCCGTCCTGGTTCGGTTTCCCGATCACCTTGCGCCCCAACGCGCCGGTGTCACGGGTAGACCTGCTGACCTACCTCGACCAGCAGCGCATCGGCACCCGTCTGTTGTTCGCCGGCAACCTGACCCGCCAGCCCTACATGATCGGGCGCAACTATCGCGTCAGCGGTGAGCTGGGCAATAGCGATGTCATCATGAACGATACCTTCTGGGTCGGTGTCTTCCCTGGGCTGACCGAAAGTCATCTGGATCACGTGGTTGATCATCTTGAACGCTTCCTGGGGGTCGCATTTTGAACCAGCTTCTGGAAAAAATGATCGTCTACGACGACGAGGATTTGCTGTCTGCCATCGACAAGATTGAAGCGAGCCGTTTCCAGACCGTCTTCGTAACCGATCGTGAGCTCCAGTTGAAGGGCCTGATCACCAATGGTGACGTGCGGCGCTTCCTGCTCAACGGCGGCCAGACCGATGAAGCCGTCACTGCCTGCATGAACAAGAGTTTCCGCAGCGTCGGGATGAATGCCAGTCGCGAGGAAATGCTGAAGTTGCTGGACCTGGGATTCACTGTCATTCCCAAGGTCGCCCCGGACGGCCGCTTGATGGACCTGATCACCCCGGAGTACGAGCTGGCTTCGCCCGAGGCTCCGGTCCTCACGCGCGCCCGCGCCCCGGTGCGGATCAGCTTCGGCGGCGGTGGATCGGACCTGACCTATTACTTCGTGGATCATCCCGGTGCGGTCCTGAGCACCACCGTGGCGCTGTATGCCCACGCTACCCTGATCCCGCGCGCCGACCGCAACATCCACATCTATTCCGAAGACCTCGATACCCATACCCACTACCCCTCGCTGCTGGACCTGCTGGCTTCGCCCCGCCAGGACCTGCTGTCGGCAGTGGTATCGGTGATCAAGCCGATCTATGGGTTTGACCTGTATGTGCGCTCCGACTTCCCGGTGGGTTCCGGACTGGGCGGTTCGTCCGCGGTCGCAACCGCCGTGGTTGCGGCCTTCAATGAAATGCGGCTGGACCGCTGGACCACTTATGAAGTGGCTGAACTGGCTTTCCAGGCCGAGCGTGTCTGCTTCGGTGTGGCAGGTGGCTGGCAGGACCAGTATGCGTCAGCCTTCGGCGGTTTCAACCTGATCGAACTGGGTGACAAGAAGAACCTGGTCCATGCGATCCGCCTGGAAGCCGCGACCGTCAACGAACTGGAAGAATGCCTGATCCTCTGCGATTCGCGCATCAAGCATGATTCCGGCACGCTGCACAAGAAGCAGCGCGAGACCTACTCCAACGAGAACAAGGCCGAGCAACTGACCGAGATGGTGGCCTTGTGCCGGGAGATGCATCGCCATCTCCTCCGCGGCGAACTGATGGACTTCGGTCGTTGCCTGGACAAGGCCTGGCAGCTCAAGCGCGGTCTTTCCGCCGACATCAGCAATCCCGAACTGGCCCATATCTACGAATCGGCGATGCAAGCCGGCGCGCTGGGTGGCAAACTGCTGGGTGCCGGCGCGGGTGGGTTCTTCCTGTTTTTCGTGCAGCCGCAGTATCGCCAGCAACTGGCCAAGCGCCTCAAGGACCTGAACTGCAAGCTGTCGATCTTCAAATTTGAAAATGAGGGTGTCGTTTCCTGGCGCACCAAAATCCTATGAGCAATACCGTTTTTTCCATCGATGGACATGAAATCGGCGGGGCACGCGTCTTCGTCATCGCCGAAATCGGCAACAACCACAACGGTTCGCTGGAACTGGCCAAGCAGTTGGTGGACGCGGCCATCGAGGCCGGTGCCGACTGCGCCAAATTCCAGCTGCGCGATCGTAGCGCGCTGTATCGCACCAAGGCCGACGGCTCGGTGGCGGAAGACCTCGGTGTCGAATATATCCAGGACCTGCTCAACAAGGTCGAACTGAGCATCGAAGATCATCGCGCCGTGCGCGACTATTGCGCCCAGCGCGGCATCACCTACATGTGCACGCCCTGGGATGAGCCCAGCGTCGACGTGCTGGCAGGCTTCGATGTCCCGGCCCTGAAGATCGCCTCGGCCGACCTGTGCAATCCCTACCTGATTCGCAAGGCGGCCAGCCTGGGCAAGCCGCTGGTGCTGTCCACCGGCATGTCCTTCGAGCATGAAATCGTGCGCGCCATCGATCAGCTCAAGAGCTTGCAGGTGCCGTTCGCGCTCCTGCATTGCAACAGCACCTATCCGGCGCCGGAGTCCGATATCCAGCTGGGGTATATCGCCCGCCTGAAGCAATTGCATGGCGTCATCGGCTATTCGGGCCACGAGCGTGGCACCGCCGTGACCCTGGCCGCCGTGGCGCTGGGTGCGTCGCTGGTGGAGCGCCACATCACCCTGGACCGCAACATGGAAGGGCCGGACCACCTGGCCAGCCTGGAGCCGGCCGAGTTCCGGCAGCTGGTGGACGGTATCCGCCAGATCGAGAAAGCGCTGCCGTGGAGCGGCCCCGGCCGTCATGCCAGCCAGGGTGAATTGCTCAACCGTGAAAACCTCGCCAAGAGCGTGATTGCCGCGCGTGACATCGCCGAAGGCGAGGTATTCAGCGAAAGTGCCTTGCGCGTGGCCAGTCCGGGCCAGGGCCTGGCGCCCTACAAGCTGGTCGAATTGCTGGGCAAGCCGGCCAATCGCGCCATCGCCCAGGGTGAATTCCTGTTCGAAAGCGATCTGCGCGAAAAACTCAGCATCGACCGCCGCTACCACTTCCCTGTGAAATGGGGCGTGCCGGTGCGTTATCACGATTTCCGTCAGTACGAGACCTGGGTCAAGCCGGACCTGTTCGAGTTCCACCTGTCGTATCGCGACCTTGGGGTCGATCCTGCTCCCTATCTGACGCAGGTCGCCTGCACCCGACTGGTGGTGCATGCGCCGGAACTGTTCGAGAACAGCGAACTGCTGGACCTGGCCGCGGACGACGAAGCCTATCGCCAGCGTTCCATCGACAACCTGCAGCGCGTGGTCGATGCCACGCATCGCATCGCCGAGTTCTTCCCCCAGGCTGATTCCTTGCTGATCGTGGCCAATGTCGGCGGCTTCTCCGCCGATGCACCGTTCCCGCTGGCACATCGCAAGGTCTTGTATGAGCGTTTCCTGGCATCGTGCGCACAGATCGATTTCGGCCGCACCGAACTGGTCCCGCAGAACATGGCGCCTTTCCCCTGGCACTTCGGCGGCCAGCGTCATCAGAACATCTTCATGATGCCCGATGAGCTGGCAGCCCAGGCGCGCGCCATGAACATGCGGCTGTGCCTGGACCTGTCGCACCTGCAGATGACCTGCAACCACTTCGGCCTGGACTTCCAGCAATCCCTGGCCCTGCTGTTGCCCTATTCGGCGCATCTGCACGTCGCCGACGCCAAGGGGACCAACGGCGAAGGCGTGGTGATGGGCACCGGCGACGTCGACTGGCCCGCCAGCTGGAAGAAGATCGCTGCCTGCCCGGGTATGGGATTCATCCCCGAGGTATGGCAAGGGCACAAGGACCACGGCGCCGGATTCTGGTCGGCGCTTGAATATCTGGCCTCGCTGAACTAAACAAAATGGACTTCGTGCCGTTAAAAGACGCTGAAGTCAACTCTTGAACCGGTGGCAAGGATGAGCCTGCCAACGGCTCCCAGCCATTGAAGGAATTGAAATGCGCGTCGCCGATTACATCATGTCCCGCCTGGCCGAACTGGGCATCCGCCAGGTGTTCTTCCTGCCGGGTGGCGGGGCCATGCACCTCAACGACGCCCTGGGCCTTCACCCGCAGCTGGAACCGGTGCTCTGCCTGCACGAGCAGGCTGCCGGCATCGCCGCGGAAGCCGCCGGCAAGCTGCTGGCCGGCCCCAGTGCCTGCCTGGTGACCAGCGGCCCGGGCGCGACCAACGTCATTACCGCCACCCTCGGCGCCTGGCTGGATTCGACACCGGTATTCTTCGTCTCCGGTCAGGTCAAGACCGCCGACCTCAAGGCCGGTACCGAACTGCGCATGCTGGGCGTGCAGGAAGCCGATATCGTCACCATGGTGTCTTCCATCACCAAGAAGGCCGTGACCCTGTTGCGCCCGGAAGACGTGGGCGTGGTCTTCGACGAGCTGGAACAGGCCGCCATGAGTGGCCGTCGTGGCCCGGTCTGGCTGGATGTGCCGCTGGACGTGCAGGCCATGGAAGTCGATCCGGCCACCCTGCGCCGGGCGCCGGCAGCGGTGCAAGCCCCGCGCGCAGACCTGCGCAGCGAGGCCGAGGCAACCCTCGCATTGTTGCGCAAGGCACAACGTCCGGTGGTCATCTCCGGTAGCGGCGTGCGCATTGCAGGCGCCGTTCCGGAACTGCGCGATTTCCTCGATCGCGCCGGCGTGCCGGTGCTGACCACCTGGCTGGGCATGGACATCATCGAGGAAGACCATCCCCTGTACGCCGGTCGTCCTGGTTCGATCGCGCCGCGCTGGGCCAACTTCGCGTTGCAGAACGCCGACCTGATCCTGGTGGTGGGCGCCCGTCTGGACATGGCGATGACGGCCTACGCGCATGACCGCTTTGCCCGCGGTGCCGTGAAGATCATGGTCGATATCGACGTCGCCGAGATTCGCAAGATGAAGATGGAAATCGCCCTGCCTGTGGTGGCCGATGCCAAGGATTATCTGGTGGCCTTGCACGCGGCGCTCGATCGCCAGCCGACCCTGCCGTCCTACGCAGCATGGCTGGAGCGCATTGCCGGCTGGAAGCAGAAGTATCCCCTGCTGCAGCCCGAGCAGATCACCACCGAAGGACCGCTTAGCCTGTATCACTTCACCGATGCACTCTCCTCCGAGATGGCCGAGGGCGACGTCATCGCCACCGGCAGTGCCGGCTTCTCGGTGGAACTGTTCCTGTTGGCATTGCGCCTGAAACCAGGCCAGCGCTGCTTCCACAACCGTGGCACCGGCGCCATGGGCTTCGGCGTGCCGGCGGCCGTCGGCGCCTGCCTGGCGGCGGGCCGCCAGCGCACCATCTGCGTGGAGGGTGACGGCGGTCTGCAACTGAACGTGCAGGAACTGGCAACCATGGCCAGCCTGCAATTGCCGGTGAAATGCTTCGTCATCAACAACGCCGGTTACGCTTCGATCCGCACCTCGCAGACCAACTATTTCAAGCGCCTGGTCGGAGCCGATGCCAGCAGCGGAATGGCGCTGCCCGACCTGGAAACCCTGGCCCGCGCCTATGGCGTGCCGTTCATCCGCATCGAGTCAGGCGCGCGCTTGTCCGAGCAGCTCAAGCAGGCACTGGCCGGCGACGGTCCGCTGCTGTGCGAGGTCATGGTGCTGCCGGAAGAGCCGCGTATCCCGCGTATTGCCACCCGCCAGGGCGCCAACGGCAAGATGGAATCGTCGCCGCTGGAAGACCTGTTCCCCTTCCTCGACCGCGAAGAGCTGCGCAGCAACATGCTCATCCCGCTGATCGGTGAATGAGTTCGCAATGAGCGACATCCTTTCTCTCTTTTCCCTGCAGGGCAAGGTCGCCGTGGTGGCCGGTGCCTCGCGCGGTATCGGTCATGCAATCGCCAATGGCCTGGTCGATGCCGGCGCCAGGGTGGTGGGCTTCGGGCGTTCGGATGCCGCTGCCGATGCGCGCTTCGACTACCGTCGCTGCGACGTATGCGCTCCGGCCGCCGTGGCTGGGCTGTTCGATGATGTCGAGGCCGAGTTTGGCGCCATCGACGTCTACCTGCACGTGGCCGGGATTACCCTGCCTTCCCAGGGCGGTATGCAATCGAGCGAGACCTTCAACGCCACCCTTGCCAGCAACCTCAGCAGCGCCTACGACTGCTGCGCCAACGCCGGACGCCGCATGGCCGCACGCGGGCAGGGTTCGATCATCACGGTCACCAGCATCGGCTCGCTCATGGCCTTTCCCAATAATCCCGCCTACGTCGCCGCCAAGGGTGGTCTGCGCATGATGAGCAAGGCACTGGCGCTGGATCTGGGGCCGAGCCAGGTGCGCGTCAACTGCCTGGTGCCAGGCTATGTCCAGACCGCCATGACCGCCGCCAGCCATGCCGACCCGGTGCTGCATGAACAGCGCGCCGGTCATACCATGCTGGGACGGTGGGGACAGCCCGAGGACCTGGTAGGCGCCGCCATCTTCCTGGCTTCGCCAGCCAGCAAATACGTCACCGGCACCGACCTCATCGTCGATGGCGGATGGACTGCAAAAGGATTGTGATGAACAACATAGGATTCATGCAGGGACGCCTGGTCGATCGTATCGACGGCAAGATCCAGGCCTTTCCCTGGGATACCTGGCAACTCGAGTTTCCGCGTGCCCAGGCGCTGGGCCTGACGGCAATGGAATGGACCCTGGACGACGAGCGTCTGGAGCAGAACCCCTTCATCACTGAACAAGGTCAGGCCGAAATACGGGCATTGATGGCAAGCCATGGCGTGGCCGTCCACTCGTTGACAGGCGACTGCTTCATGCAGATGCCGTTCTGGAAATACGAGGGCCAGCAACGCAGCGAACTGCTGCGCAAGTTTGATCTGGTGCTGGCCGCGGCTGCGCGCCTGGAGGTGCGCTTCGTCGTGGTGCCGCTGGTGGACAACGGCCGCCTGGAGACACCGGAACAACGCGATGTGCTGGTACGCCATCTGCTGGAACGGGCAGAGGTGCTGCGTGCCACCGGGGTGCAGGTGATCTTCGAGACTGACTATGGTCCGGATGACTATCGGGCCTTCATGGCCCTGTTGCCGGCTGACGTCTTCAACGTCAACTACGATATCGGCAACAGCGCCAGCCTGGGCTTCGATCCCGATGAAGAATTTGCCGCCTATGGCGAGCGCATCGTCAATGTCCACGTCAAGGATCGCAAGCTGGGCGGAACCACCGTCCCCTTGGGGACCGGCGACGCCGACTTCGAGAAGGTGATGGCCGGCCTGGCGCGCCGACACTACGCCGGAAGCTTCATCCTGCAGACCGCCCGCGCCGACGACGGCGACCATGCCGGTGCCCTGGCGCGGTATGTGCAGATGGTGACCGGGCTATTGAGCCGCCACTATGGAACTTGATCTGCGCGGCAAGGTGGCCCTGGTCACCGGCTCTTCGCAGGGCATAGGCCGGCAGATCGCCGCCGCCCTGGCAGGTGAAGCTTGCCAGGTGCTGCTCAACGGCCGCGACCCCTCCAGGCTGGAGGCCACCGCGCATGCGATCGGTGGCATCGGCGTGGCCGGTGACGTCACCACTGCGGCCGGCGCCGCCTCGGTGGTGGAGCGCGCCGTTGCCGTTCATGGTCAGCTGGATCTGCTGGTGTGCAACGTCGGCAGCGGCACCTCGGTGCCACCCGGTACCGAATCGGAAGAAGAGTGGTTGCGGGTCTTGCAGCTCAATCTGCTGGCCACGACCAACACGGTTCACGCCGCGCGTCGCTTCCTGAAGAAAGGTGCGGCCATCGTGTGCGTTTCGTCCATCTGCGGCAGCGCCGAGCTGGGTGCGCCGACGGCCTATTCGGCTTCCAAGGCTGCGGTCGACAGTTTCGTGCGCAGCGCGGCGCGTTACCTGGCCAAGGAGGGCGTGCGCATCAATGCGGTGGCACCGGGTAATATCCTCTTCGAGGGCGGCAGTTGGGAACGCAAGGTCAAGGCCGCGCCCGAGAAGGTGACCGAGATGCTGGAGCGCGATGTCGCACTGGCCCGTTTCGGTACCCCCGAGGAAGTGGCCGACATGGTGCTCTTCCTGTGCTCGGCGCGCACCAGCTTCGCGACCGGTGCCGTGTTCGTCCTCGATGGAGGGCAGCTGCGCAGTTGAGCGGCCGTCCCGGCGCTGGCCAGCTGGCATGCCTGATGGCGAGCGTCCTTTCATTTTCTCTGTGGCAAAGATCAAGGCTATGTCCAATCCCGTTTCCAGCAAAGACCTGTTCGACCTGCAAGGCAAAGTCGCTGTCATCACCGGCGGTGGCGGCATGCTGGGTTACCAGCACGCAGCGACTATTGCCAGCCTGGGAGGGCAGCCGGTATTGCTCGATATCGACCCCGCCGGCCTGGAAAGAAACGCCCGCGCGCTGCGCGACGAGTTCGCCATCGATGTGCTGGTCCTGCAGACCGACATCACCCGGCTGGACCAGGTACAGGCCGCGCGTGAGGCCATCCTCCAGCAGCACGGCGCAATCGCTATCCTGATCAACAACGCTGCCCGCAATCCCAAGGTGGAAGATGCGGACGGGATGAATTTCTCGCGTCTGGAAAATTTCCCTTCCGATCAATGGCAGCTCGATATCGATGTCGGTCTGGGCGGCGCTTTCAACTGTTCCAAGGTATTCGGTGCGCACATGGCGCAGGCCGGTGGCGGGGTGATCGTCAATATCGCCTCCGACCTCGGGGTCATCGCGCCGGATCAGCGGCTGTACCAGGTCGAGGGCCGCGCGCCGCATCTGCAGCCGGTCAAGCCGGTGACCTACTCGGTGGTCAAGCACGGCCTGATCGGGTTGACCAAGTACCTGGCCACCTATTGGTGCGAGCAGGGCGTGCGCTGCAATTCGCTTTCACCGGGCGGTGTGTACGCCGGGCAGAACGATGTGTTCGTCAGCAAGCTGGTCAAGCTCATTCCCATGGGGCGCATGGCCCGGCCTGACGAATATCGTGGCGCGATTGCCTTCCTCTGCTCGGATGCATCAAGCTATCTGAATGGAACCAACCTGGTCGTCGATGGAGGCAGAAGTGTCTGGTAACTCATCCAATGGACTGTCCCTGCACATGCAGGAATCGCTGCAGGTCTTCCAGGCCTTCCTGGGGGATGCCGCCCTCAATGCGGAGTTGCAGGCCATCGGCGAGCTGTGCGTGCAGACCTATCAACGCGGCAACAAGATACTGATCGCCGGCAATGGCGGCAGTGCCGCCGACGCCCAGCATTTTGCCGGCGAACTCGTCAGCCGATTCTATTTCGACCGGCCGCCTCTATCGGCCATCGCGCTGACCACCGATTCCTCCATCCTCACGGCCATCGGCAATGACTATGGCTACAAGGAAGTGTTCGCCCGCCAGGTGCTGGCCAATGGGTGTGCAGGTGACCTGTTCATCGCCATTTCCACCAGTGGCAATTCGGAAAACATCCTGCACGCCATCGAGGCCTGCCGCCAGAAGGACATCAAGGTCGTCGGCCTCACCGGACAATCGGGTGGCAAGCTCAAGGCCCTGTCCGATCATTGCCTGTGCGTGCCGTCGGCTTCCACACCGCGCATTCAGGAATGTCACCTGGTCATCGAACATGCCCTGTGTGCGCACATCGAACAACGGATCTTCCGGCCGGAGCCTGTATGAAGGCCATCGTCCTGTGCGGTGGACTGGGAACCCGCCTGGGCGAGCTGACCCGGGAGACGCCCAAGCCCATGATTCCCGTGGCCGGCCGTCCCTTCCTGTCCTACGTGCTGGACCGGCTGGTGGAGGGTGGTGCCAGTGAGCTGGTGCTGGCCGTCAGCTTCCAGTGGGAAAAGATCAGGGCGCTCTACGGCAGCCAGTGGCGTGGTGTCCCCGTGGTCTATTCGGTGGAGCCGCAGCCGCTGGGAACCGGCGGCGCGATCCGTCATGCCATGCGTTCGCACGAGATTGAAGAAGCCATCGTCGTCAACGGCGACACCCTGCTCGACCTGGATGCCGGTGCATTGGCCGCTTTCGCCCGTGACAAGGCGGCCGATGTTGCCATGGCGCTCAAATACATGGCCGATACCTCTCGCTTCGGGCGCGTCGAGATTGACCAGGCTGCACGCGTGCTGGGTTTTCGGGAAAAGGGTGTGGGCCAGGCGGGTCTGATCAACTCCGGCGTCTATCACGTCCATGCCCGCGTGTTCGCTGACAGCACCGACGCCGCCTTCAGCTTCGAGCTCGATGTGCTGGCCGGCAAGCTCGATACGGCAGCCATCTACGGCATGCAGACCGATGCCTATTTCATCGACATGGGAGTGCCGGAAGATCTCGCGCGCGCCCAATACGAACTGCCACTGCCACGGCGGGACGTTGCCGGGGAGGGCCCTGCGCGATGATGGATCTGTCCATGCCGGTAGAGGAGTTCAAGGCCTACATGGGCCAGCAGCTCGACCGTTTTTTTCCTGACCGTTACGCGTTTGCCGGCGCGGATGTCGATGCCGCCTTCGATGAGGCCTTGCAGCGGCTGGAGTATTGCCTGAAGTTCGTCTCGATCCGCGGCTTCGTGGTCGATGGCAAGGTGCAGTTGTCGCACCTGCATTCGGGCCAGTACTGCCATTTGCTGTATTTCATGGGCAACAGCCTCTGGAAGCGGTCGCAGAATCAAGCCTTGTGCGACAAGCTGATGCTGCTGAACCAGGCGCTCAACGGCGTGTTCTGCTCCTACAAGCTGGCGCTGCCCGAGATCTTCTTCCTCAACCATCCGGTGGGCAGCGTGCTCGGCCATGCGCAGTATTCCAATTTCCTGGTGATACTGCAGAACGTGACCGTCAATACCGATCCGGAGTTGAAGATCGGTGAATGTGTGGCATTGACCGCTGGCGCGCAGATCATCGGTAACAAGCCCATCGGTGCGCGCTCTTCCATCGGTGCCAATACGCTGGTGTTCGATCGTGAGATTCCGGCGGACAGCGTGGTCTACAACGGGCCGACGGGACTCGTCATCCGTCCACGGGGACGCGAGAGCCTGGCCGAGCGCTATTTCAACGTACCGTCGGCCTAGGCATCAGGCATCAGGCATTGCGGCGTCGTCACCCGGCGCCCTCCATTTCATCGCGAGGAAAGAATGTTCAAGGGAATTGACGCAGCCGGCATGAACGCCAACGATCTGCAGGCCGACACGGATTACTTCCTGAGCATCGCCCGGCCCGATGGCGGCGCGGTCGTGCTGCCGTTCCGCCTTGGCGACCAGCGCCTCTCGGAGTGCGGCGAGCATGTGGTGCTGGCAGCGCGGGAGAAGTTCGAGCTGCTCAGACAGTTGCATCGCTATCCCGAGATCCTGGCCCTGGCCGACGCCAACCGCCCGGCTGCCAGCGCCACGCTGGAGGCGGCGCTGGCAGGGGCATTCAGTGTGGACCGTGGGTTGTACATCTTCGGTGCCCACAAGCTGGGGGCGAAGGTTGCGCGGTTCTGCGTGGAACGCGGGATCGAGGTGAAGGGCTTCATCGATAACAGTAGCGATAAGCATGGCAAGCGCATCGATGGCATCCTCATCGGTGGTCCCGGGCAGATCGATGGCGAGAACGAGTCCGTGGTCGTGGCCAGCGGTCGCTACAGCAACGTCATCATGGCGCAGTTGCAGGGGCTGGGCTGGAAGCATGTGAAGAACATGCACGAACTGATGTTCGCACTGCGTACCTCGCATAATGCCGAGAGCGATTTCCGCTCCTTCGTCGACGTACTCGACACCGACGCCATGCGTTTCATCTCGGCCTTCCTGGCACTGGACGACGAGCGTTCGCGCCAGGTCTTCGACGGTCTGATCCGGATGCGCCGTACCTTGGCCACCCAGGTGGCTGATGCCATCAAGTCGCCTTTCGCCGATGAATACCTCGATGCGGATTTTGTCCAGCCAGCCGACATGGCCTACTACGTCGATGCCGGCGCCTTCAACGGCGACAGCCTGGAGCGCATGGAACAGCGCCTGGGCAAGGTGACCCATGCCTACCTGTTCGAACCGGAGTTGCCGGCGTATTACGATGGCCTGAAACGACATGCCGACCGGCCCGAGGTGTTTTTCTACAATCTCGGCCTGTCGTCGTCGTACCAGAAATTCACCTATCGTCCCGCGATGTCGTTCGACCTGCTGCAGGAGATCGACAATCCCATCCCCAATGACATCGTCTCCTACATCCAGACCATACGTTTGGACGACATCATCACCGGCCCGGTGACGCTGTTCAAGCTTGATATCGAAGGTGCCGAGGAAGAAGCGCTCAAGGGCGCGGCCGACACCATCCGGGCGCAGCGGCCCAAGCTATGCGTGTGTGCCTATCACCGGGCGTCCGACCTCTGGAAACTGCTTGACGAGGTCAAGCGGATTCGTCCGGACTACAAGGTGGGACTGCGTCACTACTCCGATCTGATGGACGACTCGTCGTTCTATTTCTATTGATGATGCGCAGCGCGGTGCCGGGCACTGCGCTCCCGCCTTGTTTTCCGACCTGGACTTGACGCCATGGACCATCCCCATTCCGATACCCGCCATTGGACACGCCCCCCCCTGTGCGCCTGTCCCCTTTGCGGCTCCCTGCCCGAGCAACCCTTGCTGTCGCTCTCATTGTCGCAGCGTGCAGGGCTGCCCTCCGACATTACGGTATCCGTCTGTGCAGCCTGCGATTTCGCCTACGTGGCACCGGTCGATGCGCAAGCCTATGACCGCTATTACGCCGCCAATACCAATGACCAGATGTCGGTCCACGCGGAGATTTCCGAGCTGGACGCCAGGCGCTATGTCACGCAGGCCGATACCCTGGCCGCCATCCTCGGTGGTCCGGAGGCGCTGGATGTCCTCGACGTGGGATGCGGCGAGGCAGGCCTGTTGCGCACCCTGGTGGCGCGTTTTCCGCAGCATCGCTATGCCGGCAGCGATCCCAACGTCAAGGAGGATGCGCCGGGTGGGCGTGGCGCGCATCCGCGCATCCGCTTCAATCGTTCGTGGCAGGAAATCGATCAACAGTTCGACGTGATCATCCTGTCGCACGTGCTGGAACACATCGTCGACCTCAAGGATTTTTCCGCCATCGTCGGCAAGCTTGCGCCGGGCGGCAAGATCTACATCGAGGTACCGGATGCGGCGCACTATGCGTCCGCGCCGCGCCGGGAGTTCTGCTATTACTTCGATCGCCTGCACGTGAATCATTTCTCCCTCGCGTCCTTGTCGGATGTAGTACGAAGCTGGGGTCTGGGAATCCGCCAGGCTGGTCGCCAGGATTTCACCTACAAGGATGGCAATCCCTTCCCCGCCTGCTATGTCATCGGCGCAGCAGGGGGCGACAGCGCGGCTGGTCTGGAGGCGCCGCGTGGCCTGCCGCAGGCGCTGGCCTCCTATCTTGCGCAAGAGCGCGACCGCGCAGGCAGGATGGCGGCGCAGTTTGTCCCCGGGCAGGAGATCGTGGTCTATGGTTTTGGCGATAATTTCTTCCGCTCGCGCGCGGCCGGCGGGCCGCTGTCTGCCTGCCGGGTGCGTGCCGTGATCGATGCGCGCTGGGAAGCGCTGTCGCAATCGGCCTATGCCGGGCAATACCGTTTCATGGACCGTGATGCCGCGCTGCGCGAGCATGCCGGACTGCCCATTGTGGTGACCGTATCGTGGGGGGGCGAGACGATAGGACGAATGCTGGCCGAAGCTGGGGCACAGAAGGTGCTGGTGTTCTGATATCCGCGACGATCATGCGGGCGGACGCAACATGAAAGGAGAAGCAATGAAATTGCTGATATCTGGCGGGACGGGTTTTTTCGGTAAGGCACTGCTGCGCCATTTCCTTGGCAGGGCACTGGAGAGCGGCACGCCGGACTTCGCCCAGATCGTCGTGCTCAGTCGCGCGCCGCGGCGCTTTCTCGACCAGCATCCGGAATTCGATGGCTTGCCCTGGCTGCGCTTTCACGAGGGCGACATCCTGTCGCCGCAGACCTTGCCGCACACCGACCGTTTTAGTCACATCCTGCATGCTGCGGCTGATTCCACCGATGCAGCGAGGCTGACGCCGCTGGAACGGTACGACCAGATCGCAGCGGGCACGCGCCATATGCTGGAGCTGGCGGCAACCACCGGCGCCTCGCGCTTCCTGCTGACCAGTTCAGGTGGTGCCTATGGGCCGCAGCCTGCCGACATGGTGGCGATGCCAGAACATCTGCACAGCATGCCCGACCCGCTCAATCCCGGTAATGTCTATAGCCTCGCCAAGCGCCAGGCGGAGCACCTGTGCGCGCTGTATGCGGCGCAATACGGGTTCGAGGCGGTAGTGGCACGCTGCTTCGCCTTTGTCGGCGAAGATCTGCCGTTGAACGCGCATTTCGCCATCGGCAACTTCATCCGAGATGCCTTGTACGGGCAGGAAATTGTGGTCGGTGGGGATGGCAGCCCGGTACGTTCCTACATGCACCAGGCCGACCTTGCGCAGTGGCTGACGTTCTTGCTGCGCGAAGGCAAGGCCGGCGAGGCCTACAACGTGGGTTCGTCCGAGGCGGTGACGGTGGCCGAGTTGGCCGGACTGGTGCGAGAGCTGGTTGCACCGGACAAGCCGGTACGCATCATGGCCAAGGCCGTTGCCGACAATCCGGGCCGCAACCGCTACATTCCCGATATCACCAAGGCCCAGGCACTGGGCGCGCCGCCAGTGCGCGGCTTGCGCCAGGCCATCGCGGACACGGTCCAGTCCCTGCGGCAACGCAGCTGAGTCGCCTTTGACCGGAGTCAGGTGGCGCTGTCCTTGAAGCCGTTGGGATTCTTCTGCTGCCAGCGCCACGAATCCGCGCACATGGCGTCCAGACCGAGGCGGGCCTCCCAGCCGAGCTTTTCCCTGGCCTGGGCCGGATCGGCGTAGCAGGAGGCGATATCGCCAGGACGACGATCGGCGATGGTATAGGGCAAGGTCTTGCCGCAGGCCTTTTCGTAGGCCTTGACCACGTCCAGCACGCTGTAGCCGATGCCGGTGCCGAGGTTGACCGAGAAGCATTGCGGCGTGGTCAGTGCCTGCAGGGCAGCGACGTGGCCATGGGCCAGGTCCACGACGTGGATGAAGTCGCGCACGCCCGTGCCATCGGGTGTGGCATAGTCGCCACCCCAGATATTGAGTTTCTCGCGGCGGCCGATGGCGACCTGCGCCACGAAGGGCATCAGGTTGTTGGGAATGCCGTTGGGGTCTTCACCGATCAGGCCACTCTCGTGTGCGCCAACCGGATTGAAATAGCGCAGCAGCGCGATCTTCCAGTCGGGATGGGCGCGGTAATAGTCGCGCAGCATATCCTCGATGACGATCTTGCTGCGGCCGTAGGGGTTGCTGGCCGACAGCGGATGGGCTTCATCCAGCGGCAGGTATTGCGGATCACCGTAGACCGTGGCCGAGGAGGAGAAGACGATGGTCTTCACGCCGGTCGCTTCCATCGCTTCCAGCAGGCGCACTGTGCCGACCACGTTGTTGTCGTAGTACATCAGCGGCTTTTCCACCGATTCGCCCACCGCCTTCAGGCCAGCGAAGTGGATGACCGCATCGCACTTGAATTCGCGCAGCACGCTCTCGAGCTGGTCGCGATTGCGGATGTCGCCCTTGACCAGGGAGACCTGCCTGCCGCTGATCTGCTGTACCCGCTTGACCGATTCCGGGCTGCTGTTGCAGAAGTTGTCGAAGACGATGACTTCGTGGCCTGCATTGAGCAGTTCCACGCAGGTGTGCGAGCCGATATAACCGGCGCCGCCGGTGACGAGGATGTTCATGAGCTGACAGTTCTCCGGGTGTGTAACCCGGAGATTATGTCAGACTCTGGTAGAAGGCGATCTGATTCTCGCTCAGGCTGCGCAGATCCTCGTTGTTGAGGTAGCCGGCATACCATTGCGCAGTCAGCTCCAGCGCGGTGTAGAGCTCCATCTTGGGAATCCAGTCCAGGCGCTGACGGGCCTTGGAAATGTCCAGCCGCAGCGTGCCGGCCTCATGCGGGCCCTGCGGTTGCGGCTCCAGTCTTACCTCCACCGGCATCACGTCATTCTTCTGCAAGGAATGGTTGAAGGTGGCGCAGAGCTGGCTGACGGTCTGCATATCGGTGTCGGCCGGGCCGAAGTTCCAGGCCTCGCCATACTTGCCGCCGTGCTCATAGAGCAACTGGGCGATCTGCAGATAGCCCGACAATGGCTCCAGCACGAACTGCCAGGGGCGTACCGCATGCGGGTTGCGGATGCTCACGGCCTCGTTTCTTTCCAATGCACGGACGAAATCGGGCACCAGCCGGTCGGCTGCGAAGTCGCCGCCGCCGATGACATTGCCGGCGCGCACGCTGGCGATGCCGACCGGGTTCTCCGGGTCCTTGGCGAAGAAGGAACGGCGATAGGCCGAGGTCACCAGTTCAGCCGCGCCCTTGCTGCTGCTGTAGGGATCGTGGCCACCCATCGGGTCGTCCTCGCGATAGCCCCACAGCCATTCACGGTTTTCATAGCATTTGTCGCTGGTGACCACCACCACCGAGCGCACGCACGGAGTGTGGCGCACTGCTTCCAGCAGGTGTGCGGTCCCCATTACGTTGGTGGCGTAGGTATCGAGGGGCGTGCTGTAGGAGTCGCGTACCAGCGGCTGGGCGGCCAGGTGGAAGACGATGTCCGGCTGCACCGCCGCCAGCGTTTCGGCCAGGTGCTTGGGATCGCGCACGTCACCGGTGGTGGTCTGCACACAATTGTGCAGCCGCGCCAGGTGGAACAGGCTGGGATTGGTCGGCGCCGGCAGCGAATAGCCGCTGACCTTGGCGCCCATCAGGTGCAGCCAAAGAGTCAGCCAGCTTCCCTTGAAGCCGGTGTGACCGGTGATGAAAACGCGCTTGTCGCGCCAAAAATGAGCCATCAGGCAGCCTCTTACACGTAGGGCGGAGAGTCGTTCGGGTGCAGAGGCGTGGGTGCGATGTTTCACGCGGCGGCCGGCACGTCGGTGGCGGCTCGGCCTCCCGGTATTTTCCGTGTCGGGATCACGTTTTCCCTGCGAAACCACGACTGCATGGTTGTCTTTATTCTGACCTGGCAGCGAGCCCTCGCGGCAGCTCACTACGATGGGTCAGATTAGAACATGCGGTTTTTCGCCTTCAAGCGTGGAAGAGGAGGGTATTTGTCGTCCAATCCCCGACTATAGCCGGATGACAACAAAAATTTACTTTTTTGGGTTTGGCTGGCGCCCGCGCTGGCCGCAGAAGCCGCTTTGCAGGCGGGCTTCCGGGCAATGAGGTGATACGCGGTGTCTCGTCATCCTAAGTCTTGCAGCGGGTGTGGCAAGCGTGAGAACGACGCCGGTCGGGCTGGGAATCAGAGCAGACTGACCACCGATTGCCCCTGGTCGAGCTGGTCGTCGCGATCGAACAGGGTGTCGCCCGCGGCCTGCTTGCCTGCAACCGGCTGGAAGCTGCCGAAGTCGAACAGGCTACGGTCCAGCATATGCGATGGCGTGATGTTGGCCATGGCGGTGAACATGCTCTTGATCCACAAGGGATTGGTCTTTTCCCACTCATTGAGCATTTCGCGCATGGCCTGACGCTGCAGGTTGGGCTGCGATCCGCACAGGTTGCAGGGGATGATGGGGAATTCCATGGCGGCCGCGTACTTCTTGATATCCGGCTCGCGCACATAGGCCAGCGGACGGATCACCACGTTCTCGCCATCGTCGGCGATCAGCTTGGGCGGCATGGTCTTGATCTTGCCACCGTAGAACATGTTGAGCATGAAGGTATGCAGGATATCGTCGCGGTGATGGCCCAGGGCGATCTTGGTGGCGCCCAGTTCCTTGGCCACGCGGTACAGGATGCCGCGGCGCAGGCGCGAGCACAGGGAGCAGGTGGTCTTGCCTGGGGCGATCTTGTCCTTGACGATGCTGTAGGTGTCTTCCTCGACAATGCGGTAGCGCACGCCGATGCGCTCGAAATACGCGGGCAGGATGTGCTCGGGGAAACCCGGCTGCTTCTGGTCCAGGTTCACGGCGATGATCTCGAACTTCACCGGTGCCACCGTCTGCAGGTAACGCAGGGTCTCCAGCATGGTGTAGCTGTCGGCGCCGCCGGACATGCAGGCCATGATGACGTCGCCGTCGCGGATCATGTCGAAGTCGGCGATGGCACGGCCGGTCATGCGGCGGATGCTCTTTTCCAGGATCTCGAAGCGGCGTGAGCCGCGTGCCGTCACTTCCGCATGCGCGCCGGCAGCCGGCGTGGACGGTTCATCCAGCCCGGGCAGCTGGGTCAGGTCGGACAGTTGCACTGCGGCCGCAATGTCGTTCATGGGGGAATTCCTTCAATCGGTAGGCTGTTGCTGCCGCGCCAACGCCAAGTCTGCCGGTTGATAAACAGGCAAGATGGCTGGGCACGGGCGGAGGACCGGCATTTTCTCATGCAGCGCCGGTTCGTGCCATGGGCGGGGCGCGTTCGGGCAGTGCGCCTTGCGCAAAACGTGGCATTCAGGCCGCATCGGTGTAGGGGCCGACGTTCACCTGGCGGTTCAGCGCACGCCCAGTTCGTGGCGACTGCGAATCTGGCGGATTGCCGCAATCAGGAAATCAGCGAAGGCCGAGACTGCAGGGGGCAGCTTGCGGCCCGCCATGGTCTGCACCTGCAGGGTGCGCTGGTGCAGTTCGGACTCGGCCATGGCAACCAGGGCCATGCCATCTTCCTCGGCACGCTCCTGTACGGTCAGGAAGCCACCCAGCGCCACCGTATCGGGCGAGCGTGCGGTGAAGCGGTACACCGCGCCCAGTGAGTGGCTGGTGAAGACCGGGGCGAACAGCAGGCCGCGCATGCCGCAGGCAATGTCGAACAGTTGCCGCACCGTGGAGCCTTCCTCCGGCAGCGCCAGCGGATAGGGCTGCAGATCGCTCAGGGCCAGCAGCTTGCGGGTGGCCAGCGGATGCTCCCGTTTCATCAACGCAAAGATCGGCCCGGACTCGCGGTAGGCGATGGCCAGGCCCTCCGCCGGCCCCAGGCTGTAGGTGACCGAGATATCGGCTTCGCCGTCGATGACCATCTGCGAGGCCTTGGCCGCTCCCACCACGTTGAGCTTGAACTGCATGCCCGGATATTGCTCGCGGAATTGCGCCATTACATTGGGCAGCAGGTCCCAGGCGAAGCCTTCCGAACAGGCCAGGGTGACCACGCTCTGGCCCACTGCATTGAGACCCTTGACCTCGGCCAGCACCTGTTCCACCTCCAGCAGGTTGCGCCGGGCGAAGGCCATCAGTACCTCGCCGGCCGGGGTCAGGTGCATGCCGCGTGCGCGCCGCTCGAACAGCACAACGCCGGTCTCCTCCTCCATCTTGGCAACCTGACGGCTCACTGCCGAGACGGCCACATGCAAGCGCTCGGCGGCGGCCGTCAGCGAACCGGTGCGACCGACCTGGTAGAAATAGCGCAGCGTGGTACTTTGCATGGAAGGGACCAGTGAAGGGAAAAGGGTTTTCATTTTAAACAAATATGAAGCTTAATCATTGCAAAGCAATGGAAGTATCTTATGGTGCATGGCGACATAGGTGCGTAAAAAAATACGGTTTTAGCGCCAGATGTGCACGATTTTTGGGCTGATGGCGGTGTTGCAGCACCATTTTATGGTTTGCTAAATAGAGAATGAATCGTTTTAAAAATTGACATTGTTGGAAATGTTGATGGCTCCTAGAATTCTTTCGAGATTCAGATCCAAGGAGCCTTGTCCATGTCCCGCAGTACCGCCCTCCATCTGGCCGCCGAGTATTTCGACTCTGGCCTTTTCCAGAACGACCTGCAGCGTCGCATCGCACTGCCTACCGAAAGCCAGAATGCTGCCCGTGCACCGGAGCTGGTGCAGTATCTGCAGGATGAGATCGCCCCGGCCCTGGCAGCACTGGGCTTCGAATCGCGCCAGGTGGACAACCCGATTGCTGGCGCGCCCCCTCTGTTGCTGGCGCGCCGCATGGAGTCGGCCGATGCCGTGACCGTGCTCATGTATGGCCATGGTGACGTGGTCAACGGCCAGGAAGGGCGCTGGCAGCAGGACCGCTCGCCCTGGCAGCTGGAACCCCATGGCGACCGCTGGTACGGACGCGGCGCGGCCGACAACAAGGGCCAGCACAGCATCAACCTGGGAGCGTTGGCCGCGGCGATCGCTGCTGCCGACGGCAAGCTCGGTTGCAATGTGAAGATGATTTTCGAGATGGGTGAAGAAGTGGGGTCGCCCGGCCTGTACGAGGCTTGCCGCGAGTATGCCGACTACCTGGAGGCAGACCTGTTCCTGGCCTCGGACGGTCCACGGCTGGCCGCGTCCAGCCCGACACTGTTCCTCGGTTCGCGTGGCGCACTGCAGTTCAAGCTCAGTCTGGATATCGGCAATGGCGCCCATCACGCCGGCAACTGGGGTGGCGTGCTGCGCAATCCGGCCACCGTGCTGGCCAATGCGGCGGCCTCTCTCGTGGATGCGCGGGGCGTGATCCTGGTGCCGGGTCTGCGCCCGCGCCAGGTCAGCCAGCGCGTGCGCGCACTGGTGCGCGACTTTGCCGTGGGCAGTGACGCCGGCGATCCCAAGCTGGATGCAAACTGGGGTGAGCCAGGCTTGTCTGCTGGCGAGCGTCTGTTTGCCTGGAACACGCTGGAACTGATCGCCTTCGAGGCCGGCAACGCCCAGCGTCCGGTGGGGGCCATCCCGGCGCGGGCGCAGGCGGTGTTCCAGTTGCGCTTCGTGGTCGGCACTGTGTGGGAGGACGTGCAGACGAGCCTGCGCAAGCATCTTGACGAGCAGGGTTACCACGATGTGCAGATCGAGATCCAGGCGGCCGCCCCGGCTACCCGTCTCGATCCGGACGACCCCTGGGTCGCGCTGGCCACCAGCTCCATGCAAGAGACCGTCGGCAAGCCGGTGACCATCCTGCCCAACCTGGGTGGCACCATCCCCAATCACTGTTTTTCCGAAGCGCTGGACCTGCCTACGCTGTGGATGCCGCATTCCTACCCCTCGTGCTCGCAGCATGCGCCGGACGAGCATTTGCTGGCCTCGGTGGCCCGCGAGGGTTTGCAACTGATGGCGGGCCTGCTGTGGGATATCGGGCAGCAGGGACGGCAGGTGGCCGATGCCCGGCGCGCCGGGCAGGCCGCGCATCACCCCGCACCCCTGCCTGCCTGATCGGCCGTCGAACACTACCCAACGCAGTCCATCCATACGGGAACAAGAACATGAACGCAGCGTCTCCATCGGCAGCACAGGAAGTTTCTCCCTCCGCGCACAGCGAGCCGGCCCCGATGTCGGCCGCCCGCACGCGGCGACTGATCATTGCCTCCTCCATCGGCAATGCCCTGGAATGGTTCGATTTCGTGGCCTACGGCTTCTTCGCCGTGACCATCTCCAAGCTGTTCTTCCCCACCGGCGACGACACGGTCTCGCTGCTGGTGACCTTCGCTACCTTTGGCCTGTCGTATCTGTTCCGCCCGCTGGGGGCCATCCTGCTGGGCTGGTACGGCGACAAGGTGGGGCGCAAGCCGGCGCTGCTGGTCTCGCTGTCGATGACCGTGGTCGGCACCCTGATCTGTACCGTGATCCCGACCTATGAATCGATCGGCGTGGCGGCTCCCATCGGCATCCTGGTGGCGCGCATCCTGCTAGCGCTGTCGGCCGGTGGCGAGTTCGGTTCGGCCACCGCCTTGCTGACCGAGACCGGCTCCAAGCGCCGCGCCTTCATGGCCAGCTGGCAATTCTCCAGCCAGGGCGCGGCCGCGTTGATGGCGGCGCTGGCCGGTTTCCTGCTGAACCTGTGGCTCACGCCGGAGCAGATTTCGGCCTGGGGCTGGCGCCTGCCGTTCGCCTTCGGCCTCTTGATCGCGCCGGTGGGCCTGTACATCCGCCGTCACATCGATGAAGTACCGATGGCGAAGAAGGCCCAGGCCAGTCAGGCGGATGACGCTTCCTGGGGCCTGCAGGTGACCCGCGTGCTGGTGGCCATGGGCATCCTGTCTGTCTCCACTGCCGCCACCTACCTGATGCTGCTGTACATGCCGACCTTTGCCATCAAGCAACTGCACCTGCCGCAATCGACGGCCTTTGCCGCTGCGGCGGTGACCGGCGCCATCCTGATGGTGGGCGCGCCTTTCATGGGCCTGCTGGCCGACCGTTATGGCCGCACCCGCATCATGGTGGTGTCCACCGTGCTGACGTTGGCGACCATCTATGGCTCCTTCGTCTGGGTCATCGCCCAGCCCAGCGTATGGGTGATGATGGCCATCATGATCTGGGCCGGCATCCTGAAGGCGGTGTACTTCGGTTCGCTGGGCGTGGTGCTGTCCTCGATCTTCCCGCCGGCGACCCGGGTGCGCGGCATGGGCATCAGCTATAGCCTGGGCGCAACGGTCTTCGGCGGTTTCACCCCCTTCATGGTGACCTGGCTGGTGGGCAAGACCGGTAATCCGGTGTCGCCCAGCTACTACCTGATGGGCTGCGCGGCCATCAGCCTGGTGTGCGTGTCGATCTACCACCTGCGCCTGAAAAAATACCTGTAAAACAGCCAACAGCGTGACGCGGGGCAGGAAATTTTCCCCGCGCCGCGCTACCATGGCGGTTTTGCCGGTGAAGCTCGGCTGCACCGGCATCGGCGTTTCTCAATCTGACGAGGTCCTCATGTTTTCGCATCTCCCGCCGTATGCCGGCGATCCCATCCTGAGCCTGATGGAACAGTTCCAGCGCGACGAGCGCAGCAACAAGGTCAACCTTTCCATCGGCATCTACACCGATGGTCGTGGCGTGGTGCCGGTGCTGCCCTCGGTGCGCACCGCTGCCGCGGCGGTGGCCGAAGTCGGCGCGCCCTACGTCTATCTGCCCATGGAAGGCCATGCCGCCTATCGCCAGGCGGTGGCCAAGCTGCTCTTCGGTGCGGATCTGCCCTCGGCGGAACATCTGGCCATCGTGCAGACCCTGGGCGGCTCGGGTGCGTTGAAGGTGGGTGCCGACCTGATCGCGCGTTTCTTCCCTCAACCCACCATCTGGCTGCCGGACCCGACCTGGGACAACCACGTCGGCATCTTCGAAGGCGCCGGCTTCAAGACCGAGCGTTACCCCTACTACGATGCGCAGACCAAGGGCCTGAACTTCGAGGGCATGCTGGCCAAGCTGGATTCCCTGCCCAAGGGCGCGGTGGTGCTGCTGCACCCCTGCTGCCACAATCCGACCGGCGTCGATCCGACCCGCGCGCAGTGGGAACAGATCGTCGACGTGCTCGAAAAGCGCGGTCTGCTGCCCTTCTTCGACCTGGCCTACCAGGGCTTCGCCGAGAGCCTGGACGAAGATATCTGGCCGGTGCGCGAGGCGGTGCGTCGGCAGATTCCGTTCTTCCTCTCCAATTCCTTCTCCAAGATATTCTCGCTCTACAGCGAGCGCATCGGTGCGTTGTCGGTGTTCTGCCCGCAGGCAGGCCAGGCGGCCAATGTGCTGGGCCAACTGAAGCTGACCGTACGTCGCAACTACTCCAGCCCGGCGCGCAATGGTGCGCTGCTGGTGGCGCATGTGCTGGGCGATGACAAGCTGGCCACGCAATGGCGTGC
Organism: Herbaspirillum sp. BH-1; assembly: GCF_002870055.1. Taxonomy (NCBI): domain Bacteria; kingdom Pseudomonadati; phylum Pseudomonadota; class Betaproteobacteria; order Burkholderiales; family Oxalobacteraceae; genus Herbaspirillum; species Herbaspirillum sp. BH-1. The sequence continues at coordinate 218,135 of NZ_PKOI01000006.1, forward strand.
CGAAGTCGAGGAGATGCGGGTACGGGTGCGCGACATGCGCGTCAAGCTGGCCTCGCAACTCAAGAGCGCGGTTCCGGACCAGGACTTTTCCTTCCTGCTGCGCCAGAACGGCATGTTCGGTTACACCGGCCTGACGTCCACCCAGGTGGACCGTCTGCGCGAAGAGTTCGGCGTCTACGCCGTGGGTACCGGTCGCATCTGCGTGGCCGGCCTCAACGACAGCAACGTTGCACGCGTGGCCGAGACCATGGCCGAGGTGCTGCGTGGCTGAAGTGGCGGGCAAGGCCGCATTGGTTGCGGCCGACATCCGCCACAAGAGCTATGAAGACGTGCTGGCGCTGGTGGCCGGCACGCTCTTCGTCTCGCTGGCGGTGAACATGTACAGCCAGGTGGGCCTGTTGACCGGCAGCACTGCCGGCCTGGCCTTCCTGACGCATTACCTGACGGGCCTGCCGTTTGGCGTGGTGTTCTTCGTCATCAACATCCCGTTCTACTATTTCGCGTTTCGCCGGATGGGCCGGCGCTTCACCGGCAAGACCTTCTGCGCGGTGGCGCTGGTGTCCGGCTTTTCGTTGATGCATCCGCACTTCATCAGCTACGGCAAGCTGGACCTGTTCTACAGCGCGGTGCTGGGTGGCCTGTTGATGGGGGTGGGATTCGTGATGCTGTTCCGCCATGGCGCCAGCCTTGGCGGGATCAACGTGGTTACGCTGTTCCTGCAGGACCGTTACGGCCTGCGTGCCGGCAAGTTGCAGATGGGCGTGGACGTGGTGATCGTACTGTGTTCGCTGTTGGTGGTAACGCCGCGGGTCTTGCTGGCGTCCATCCTGGGTGCGGTTACTGCCAATCTGGTGATTGCCTTGAATCACCGGGCGGGCAGGTATATGGGGATGTAGTTGAGCTTATTCCTGCCAAGCCTGTCGCTCAGGATCAATGCCGTCCAACGCAAGCTGGACGGCATTTTTCTTGATGGCATCAGGCGCTGACCGGTTCACCGGTCGCCGACCTGACGGGATAGGGCTGGATCAGCAGATCGGCCGGGAGGTTCAAGCCGGCGCTGAGCTTGCGGATCATGTCCAGGGTCATCGGACGCACCCGGTTGAGGATGTCGGAGACGCGACCACGTGGTCCCAGGTAGGGCTCCAGATCCTTACGCGTCAGGCCACGCGCCTCCATGACATGCAGCAGGAAGTCGATGGGGTCCGGATCACCAATGGCAAAGTGCGAGCGCTCGTAATGGGCGATCAGCAGGGTAAGTACATCCAGTTGATCGGCTTGTTGCGAACGTGCCGGAGCATCCCACAGACGCTCCGCCTCGGCCAGTGCAGCGCGGTAGTCCTTGCGGGTACGTATCAGTTTGAGTTGCATGTGGCATTCCTTCAAATCGTTTCCACATCAATGGCGTCATACTGGCGATGCGTGTCGACGAAGCGGATGTAGATCAATTCCTTGTCGTAGCGTACAGCGACCACCAGCCGGTAGTCGTTGCCCTTGATATTGAACACCACACGGTTGTTTCTGGTGAAGCTGGCATTGCGATAGGCCGCCTTGATGTCGGCCGGGGTCTTCCAGTTCACCCGGCTGGCCAGGGCGTGCCATGCTCGCAGCGAAGTCTCCGCGGCAGGGTGTGCGGTCCAGAAAGTCCGTAAGGTGGAGAGGGCAATGATGCGCATCGACACACCGTAACATGCTACCACCTTGGTAGCGGGACGGAAGTGTAAAACCGTATGTAATTCTCGAAAAACACAGAACCCCGCATCAGGCGGGGTTCTGGTCGTGCTGCCGGCGGAGGACGGCTGGAATGCGGCGGATCGGATCAGCCCGCGGTCTTGATACGGAATGTCTCCACGCCCACCGAATCGCAATCCGGATAGACGTCAGGCTTTTCGGTGGAGACGCGGACCGCACGCACCTTGGGATGGGCCAGCATGGCCGTCATCACGTCATCGCACAGGGTTTCCTGCAGGTGGATGTGGCCGCGTGCCATGCGCTGGGCGATGGTGGAGCGGATGAAGTCGTAGTCCACCACTTCGTCGAGGTGATCGGCGGTGGGGGTGGTATCGGCCAGCGGGACGTAGAGATCGACGTTGATCAGGATGCGCTGCTCACCCTTCTTTTCGAACTCGTGCACGCCGATGTTGATGAACACCTCGTAGTTGCGCAGGAACACGCGGCGGCAATCTTGCAGGGAAGGATGGGACAGGAAGAGCATGATCAGAAATGTAAAGGTTATTTCGCCACGAACATGACGTCGCGCGAAAGGGGAAGCAAATGCTGGCCGCCATCGACCAGCAGGGTGGTACCCGTCACGGCCCGCGCCGAGGCCACGTAGCAGACGGCGGCGGCGATGTCCTCGGGGGTGCTGCCACGGCCCAGGGGCGTGACGGTGTGCGCCCGGTCGAACTGTTGCTCGGTCTGGTCGCCCGAGACCATGGTCAGGCCGGGCGCCACGCCCACCACCCGGACCTTGGGCGCCAGTGCCTGCGCCAGCAGGGTGGTGGCGCTGTGCAGGGCAGCCTTGGACAGGGTGTAGGACAGGAAGTCGGGATTGGGATTGTACAGTTTCTGGTCCAGCAGGTTGACCACGACGGCTTGTTCGCCCTCCGCCGTGGCCTCGTACAAGGCCTGCGCCAGCAACACCGGGGCGCCGACATTGGCACTCATGTGGCGCAGCAGGCGTTCGTTGCCGAAGCTGGCGGCGTCATCGAAATCGAACAGCGAGGCGTTGTTGACCACACAGCGCACGCGTCCCAGCGGTGCAGCCTGGGTCAACAGGCTGCTCACCTGGGCCTGGTCGCCCAGTTCGGCATGCACGGCCAGCGCCCGGCGTCCCAGGGCTTCGATCTCGCGTACCAGGGTGTCGGCCTCTTCGCGCGAACGGTTGTAGTGGACGGCCACGTCCCAGCCGGCCCGCGCCAGTGCCAGGGCGATATGCCTGCCGATGCGCCGCGCCGCGCCAGTGACCAGCGCGACGCCGGCTGAAGTGGATGAGCTCATGCTCCAGGTCTCCAATAGTCCGATACTCCAATACAATACGGCCCATGCAACTGCAACTACCCGAACCAGGCGCCGACGCACAGTCGGCCTCGCACACCCTCCAGCAACTGATCGCCGGCGAGATCGCCGCCGCCGGTGGCTGGATTTCCTTCGAACGTTACATGGATCTGGCCCTGTATGCGCCCCAGGTGGGCTATTACAGCGGTGGTTCGGCCAAGCTGGGCAAAGAGGGGGATTTTACAACCGCGCCGGAAATCTCGCCCCTGTATGGCGCCACGCTGGCCCACCTGGCCGCCGAGGTGATCGCCGCCAGTCCCGAGGTGGACAACGTGCTGCTGGAATTCGGCGCCGGTACCGGCAAGCTGGCACGGGACATCCTCAGCGAATTGCAGTTGCGGGAGGCCTTGCCGCGAAAATATTTCATCGTGGAAATCTCGGCGCAGTTGCGCGCACAGCAACAGGCAACACTGGCCGCTTTCGCGTCGGTGGTGGAGTGGCTCGATGCCTTGCCGGAAAGCTTTTCCGGTGTGGTGGTGGGCAATGAGGTGCTGGACGCCATGCCGGTGCGGCTGGCCGTGAAGGCGGCCGAGGGCTGGCTGGAGCGCGGCGTGGCATGTGATGCCCAGGGGCGCCTGCGCTTCGAGGACCGTGCCGTGGCCGATCTGCCGGTGGCGCAGATTCCCGACGCGGATGAACTGCCGCAGGGTTATCTCACCGAACTGGCGCCAGTGGCCATCGGTTTCATGCATACGCTGGGGCGCATGCTGGCCCGGGGCGCAGGTGGCCTGGCGATCCTGCCGGATTACGGATTCCCGGCCGCGGAATACTATCTGCTGGATCGTGATCAGGGGACACTGATGTGCCACTACCGCCATCATGCCCACCCTGATCCGTTCTACTGGCCAGGCCTGCAGGACATTACGGCCCACGTCGATTTCACCGCGATGGCAGTAGCCGCGGTGGAAGAGGGGGCCGAAGTGCTGGCCTATACCAGCCAGGGCGCATTCCTGCTCAATGCCGGCATTGGCGAGCTGCTGCTGCGTACTTCGCCCGAGGACAGCTTGCGTTATCTGCCGCTGGCCAATGGCATGCAGAAACTGATTTCCCCGGCCGAGATGGGCGAGCTGTTCAAGGTACTGGCCATCGGTAAGAATGTCGAATGGCCGGCCCGTATGCTGCGTCACGACCGCACCCACCGACTCTGAGGAGAAGCGCTTGATACGCTGGATCGTCGTCATCTTTCTCTCGGTCATCGTGTTCTCGACCTTGCTGCCCTGGCTGGAGAAGCTGGGCATCGGCCGCTTGCCGGGGGACTTGCGCTTCCGTCTGTTCGGCCGCATCTTTTCGCTGCCCTTTGCCTCGACCATCCTGATCTCGGTGGTGGTGTTCCTGCTGGCGAAGCTACTCTGAATCCGACAAGGAGCCTGCGACATGCGCGTATTGCTGGTGGAAGACGATCCCATGGTGGGCGAAGCCGTGCGCAAGGGTTTGCGCCAGGACGGTTTTGCCATCGACTGGGTGCAGGATGGCAAGTCGGCCGACGTTGCCCTGCGGACCGAGGATTACGCCATGTTGCTGCTGGACCTGGGCCTGCCGCAAAAGGATGGCCTGGCGGTGTTGCGCACGCTGCGCGAGCGCGGCAATGGCATCCCGGTGCTCATCACCACGGCGCGTGACGCAGTGGCCGACCGCGTGGCCGGGCTTGATGCCGGCGCCGACGATTACCTGATCAAGCCGTTCGACCTGGAAGAACTGTCGGCCCGCATGCGCGCCCTTTCGCGCCGTCAGGCGGGGCGGGCAGAGAGTCTGGTGCAGGTGCGTGAGGTGGTACTGAATCCAGCCACCCACGAGGTCACCGTGGGTGGCAAGCCGGTCAACCTGTCGGCGCGTGAATTCACGCTGCTGCAGGCCTTCATGGATCGTCCCGGGGTGGTGCTGTCGCGGGCGCAGCTGGAAGAAAAACTGTACGGCTGGGACGACAGCATCGAGAGCAATGCCGTCGAAGTGCATATCCACGCGCTGCGCAAGAAGGTCGGCAGCGACTTCATCAAGAACGTGCGCGGCGTGGGTTACCTGGTGCCGGCATGAAATCGATCCGCAACAAGCTGTTGCTGTGGCTGGGACTGGGCCTGTTCTCCATCATCGTGCTGGCCGGGGTGGCGCTGTACTTCCAGGCGCGTGGCGAGGCCAACCAGATCTTCGATTACCAGATGCGCCAGATCGCGGCCTCGCTGCCGCGCCAGGCCTTCTCGCCGATCTCGCCGGGGCAGCAGTTCCCTGAGCTGGAGGACGAGATCATGATGCAGATCTGGGACAGTCGTGGCTCCGTCATCTACCACTCGCATGCCCGTGGCGCCATGCCGCGCCAGGCCGAACTGGGCTTTGCCAATGTGCGCGGGCCCAATGGCATGTGGCGCGTCTACAGCGCGCAGATCGGCAGTACCGTGGTGCAGGTGGCGCAGCCGCAGAGCGCACGCGACGAGATCGCCGCGCAGATGGCGGTCAAGACGGTGGTGCCCCTGCTGTTGCTGTTTCCCCTCATCGGGGTGTTGTCGTGGGTGGCAGTCAGTCGTGGTTTGGCGCCGGTGCGCAAGGCCGCCGCCGAAGTGGCCGCGCGCGACATGAATTCGCTGCAGCCCTTGTCGGACGTGGGCATGCCGCAGGAAATCCAGCCGCTCACGCATGCCTTGAATGACCTGCTGGCGCGCCTGAAGCATTCCACCGAAACCCAGCGCGCCTTCGTCGCCGACGCCGCCCATGAATTGCGCACGCCGCTGACCGCCCTGCGTCTGCAGGCGCAACTGGCCGAGCGTGCCAGCGATGAAGAGGAGCGCCGGGCTGCTTTTGCGGACCTCAAGAGCGGCCTGGAGCGGACCTCCCACCTGGTGCATCAGTTGCTTACCCTGGCGCGCCAGGAACCCGATGCCATGGGCTTTACGGCGGTCGATCTGCGCGCGCTGCTGGCCAGCGTGGTGGGCGACCTGTCGTCGGTGGCCGAGCATGGCGGCATCGATCTGGGGTTGTCGGATGCGGGTGATGATGGCCGGCGGCTGCAGGTGCAAGGCAATGCCGATGCCCTGCGCATCCTCTTCAACAATCTGGTGGACAACGCCTTGCGCTACACGCCCGCGGGCGGCGTGGTCGATGTCGGCGTCGATCTGTCCGTTGCCGGTCGTTGCACGGTCGTCATCCAGGACAGCGGACCGGGTATTGCCGAGAGCGAATTGCCGCGTGTCTTCGATCGTTTCTATCGCGCCCAGCGTCCACACGGTGCGCAGGATGCCAGCAGCAATCGTGCCGCCTTCGGTAGCGGCCTGGGACTGGCCATCGTGCGCCAGATCGCCGACCTGCACCGCGTACCGGTGACCCTGGTCAATACCGGCAAGGGCTTGCAGGCCAGGGTCGACTTCATCCTGCTGCCTGCCTAGGCGGCGCCAGGCAAACCACATGCAGGGCATGCAGGCTTCTTTTTTCTGCCTTAAGTCTGCCTTAATTTTCACTGCTTAATCTTCACTCCAACGGTTGAGGCCAGTGGGTCGCTCAAGTGCGGCGAACCGACCCGACCATCGATATCGCGTTCGATCAAGGAGAAGAAGATGAGCCGTCGCATTGTTTTTGTTCGTAACACTTTGGCCGTCATGATTGCCGCAGTGGTCGGCGGCAGCTATGTCTATTTTCGTGGCGCCGACCTGCCATCGGCGCAGGCGGCCGCGGTCAGCGCCCCGCTGGTGGCGGCCAGCCCCGCGCCCGCTGCCCCGGCCGGACCGGTGGTCGCGGCGGCGACCGATTTCTCGGGCATCGTACAGCGCTATGGTCCGGCCGTGGTCAACATCAGCGTGACCGGCAAGGCGCGCAAGGTGGCCGATGACGACGACAACGGCGTAGACCCCAACGATCCCTTCTCCGAATTCTTCAAGCGCTTCGGGCCGCAGCTGCAGATGCCGCAGCAACCGCGGGTGATGCATGGTCTCGGTTCGGGGTTCATCATTTCGCCTGATGGCCTGATCCTCACGAACGCCCACGTGGTCGATGGCGCCCAGGAGGTGGTGGTCAAGCTGACTGATCGCCGCGAGTTCAAGGCCAAGGTGCTGGGCATCGACAAGCAGAGCGATATCGCCGTCATCCGCATCGATGCGAAGAGCCTGCCGACGGTGCAGATCGGCGACCCGTCGCGGGTCAAGGTCGGACAGCCGGTGCTGGCCATCGGCTCGCCCTACGGCTTCGACAATACCGCCACGGCCGGCATCATCAGCGCCAAGTCGCGCAGCCTGCCGGACGACAATTATGTTCCCTTCATCCAGACCGACGTCGCGGTCAATCCGGGTAACTCGGGTGGCCCGCTGTTCGATCTGAATGGCCAGGTGATCGGCATCAATTCGCAGATCTACAGCCAGACCGGTGGCTTCCAGGGCCTGTCGTTCTCGATCCCGATCGATGTGGCGATGAAGGTGGAGCAGCAGCTGGTCACGCATGGCAAGGTGACACGCGGCCGCCTCGGGGTGTCCGTACAGGACCTGAACCAGGCGCTGTCGGATTCCTTCGGTCTGAAGAAGTCCGAGGGTGCCCTGATCAGCTCGGTGGAGAAGGGTAGCCCGGCCGACAAGGCGGGTCTGCAACCGGGCGACGTGATTCTGAGTTTCGATGGTCATGCCATTGATCACTCGGTGGATCTGCCCACGCTGGTGGCCGATGCCGCCCCGGGCAGCAGCAAGCCGATGGAAGTGATGCGGGCCGGCAAGGTACGCACCCTCAATGTGACGGTGGGCGAGATGAAGCAGGCCAAGAGCGATGCCAAGCCGGGTAAGAGCGATGACCAGGGGCGCCTGGGGCTGGCGGTGCGTCCGCTGGACAAGGACGAGCAAGCCCAGCTGGGTGGTCAGAAGGGCTTGCTGGTGGAAGACGCCAGCGGACCTGCGGCCGTGGCCGGCATCCAGAGCGGAGACGTGATCCTGGCGCTCAATGGCACCCCGGTCACGAGCGTGCCCCAGTTGCGCAAGCTGGCTACCGAAGCCGGCAAGAATGTGGCGCTGCTGGTGGAGCGCGGCGACGAGAAGATCTTCGTGCCGCTGGCGCTGAATTGATATAAATGATTTGACGTTTTGCAGTGGGTAGTACCGGTGAGCAGTCAGTAGTACGCAGTGAGTAGTTGTGAGTAGTGAGCAGTAGGTAGTCTTGTAGTAAGTGGTAAGCAGTAAGCAGTGAGGGATTTGGCCGGATGTGCGCAAGCGTGTCCGGCCTTTTTTTATGGCGCGGGCGGTGCGGGGGGCTCCTGGCGCCACTGGTCGTGCGAGTGATCGCGCTCCAGCGCCTCGCGGTCGCCGGCGAACATGGCCTGCAGTTCCTCTCTTGCCTGTGCGGCCATCGATACCATCTGCGCCTGGTTCTTGTAGTGCGGATAGAGCGCTTCCAGGGTCTTGAGATTATGGGCACGGAATTTCATGGCTGCCTCGCGGGCGCGATAGGCGCCGAAGTCCAGCTGCTGCAACACCTGCCGGCCCATGTGCAGGGCACTCTCGAAGGTTTCGCGTTCCAGGACGGTCACGCCGCGATCCATCAGGTCGTAGAGATGGGTGACGTTACGGGCGCGGGCCGCGATCTGCAGGTGCGGGAATTCTTCGCGGACCTTGTCCACCATTTCCAGTGCGGCTTGCGCATCGTCGATGGCGATCACCAGTACGCGCGCCTTGTCGGCACCGGCGGTACGCAGCAGATCGATGCGGGTGGCATCGCCGTAGAACACCTTGAAGCCGAACTTGCGCAGGAAATCGATCTGGTCCGGGTCATGGTCCAGCACGGTGGCACCGATGCCATTGGCGGCCAGCAGGCGGCCGACGATCTGGCCGAAGCGGCCGAAGCCGGCGATGATGACCTGATGGTCCTGCGGATCGATCTTGTCTTCCGGACGGCGCTTGCCGCCTTCTAGCCAGCGTACCAGCAGGCGGTCGTGCACCAGGAGCATGAGCGGCGTGATCAGCATCGACAAGGCCACTACCACCACCAGCATGGAAGAGATCTCGGGCGTGAGCACCTTGGCGGTGACCGCCGCGCCGAAGACGATGAAGGCGAATTCCCCACCCTGGGAGAGCAGGAAGGCGAAGAACAATTGCTGTCCGCGGGGAATGCCGAAGCAGCGGCCGAGGACCCACATCACACTGGTCTTGATGGCCAGAAAGCCGAGCACCATGCCGATGATGCGCCAGGGCTGCGCGAGGAACACGCCGAAGTCCACCGACATGCCCACGGCGATGAAGAACAGGCCCAGCAGCAGGCCCTTGAAGGGTTCCAGGTCGCTTTCGAGCGCATGACGATATTCGGAATCGGCCAGCAGCACGCCGGCCAGGAAGGTCCCCAGTGCCATCGACATGCCCACCGACTGCATCAGCAGGCAGGTGGCGATCACCAGCAGCAGGGCGAAGGCGGTGAAGATTTCGCGCATGTCGGTCTTGGCGATGATGCGCAGGATGGGGCGGATCAGCACGCGCCCACCGAAGATCAGCAGGCCGATCACCAGGGCCACCTGGCCAGCATGCAACCAGCCCTGGCCACTGCCCTGGCTGGCCGCCACGCCCAGGAGGGGAACGGCGGCCATCATCGGGATGGCGGCGATGTCCTGGAACAGCAGGATGGAAAAGCCGGCGGCGCCGGCCGGGGTGGCGGTGAGCTTGCGCTCGCCCAGCGTGGCCAGGGCGATGGCGGTGGAAGAAAGCGACATTCCCAGCGCGGCGATCAGGCCGATGCGCCAGGGTACACCGGCTGCCAGGGCCGCTGCGAAGAGGGCCAGCGAGACACTGGCGACCTGCACGCTGCCCCAGCCGAAGATGGAGCGGCGCAAGGCCCACAGGCGCTTGGGATCGAGTTCCAGGCCGATCAGGAACAGCAGCAGCACCACGCCGAACTCGGAAAATTCGAGGATGTGCTTGACCTCGGTGATCAGTCCCAGCCCCCAGGGACCGATGACGATGCCGGCCAGCAGGTAGCCCAGCACGGCGCCCAGGCCCAGGCGCTTGGCGATGGGCACGGCGGCCACCGCGGCGAGCAGATAAACCAGGGCGATGAGCAGTTGTTCATCCATGGAAGCGTCCAGTTTTCAGAAATGGGGTCGGGTGTGGAGGGAGGGTGCTGCGCATCATGCCTGCAGGCCCTCCAGATAGCGTTCTACGTGGTGCTGGAATTGCACCGGTGGGATATGGTGGGCGCCGTGCAGGATCAGCGGTTCTACCCATTGCATGCCGCACAGGCGGGCGGTCTGCTGGTAAGGCGGGAGGAAGTCCTCGAAGCGGTGGCCGTGGCGGCCGTCACTGCTGTAGGAGGCGGTCTCGCCACCGGTGGAGGCCACCAGCCAGAATCGCTTGCCCTGCAGCGCGTGGCCGTCGTGGCCGAAGGCCCAGCCTCGGGCGAGCACGCGGTCCAGCCATTCCTTTTGCAGCGCCGGCATGCTGTACCAGTGGATGGGATGCTGCATCACGATCAGTTCAGCCTCGCTCAACAGTTGCTGTTCGTGCGCGATGTCGATGTGGAAATCCGGGTAATGCTCATAGAGATCGTGGACCCGCACCTCGGGGAGCCGGGCAGCGGCTTCCAGCATGAGGTGGTTGGTGCGCGAAAGCTCGGCAGCGGGATGGGCGTAGAGGATCAGGACCTTGGACATGGTGGCGGAGCTGGACGGTTGATCTGGCCGGGCCTGGCAGATCCGGTGAAATTGGCCGGAACATGCACGGCCTTTGTGTTGTCTGCCAGTACGAGGGAAAGGAGTGTGCCATGAAAGCGGGAGCGGCGGCTTGTATGAAACTGCTTGCCAGCACCGGCTGCCGCAGGCACAGCCGCCTTGCCGGGCGACAGGTGTCCAAAGCCGGGCAATGCGCTTATACTCAGCCACTCCCCGGGTCCTCTGTCGTAGATTGTCGCCATGCGCGTGGCCCATCAAGCGCGCGGCAGTTCATCCATCCAGATCACTTATTGCAGCCATGTCCGACATCCAAGATTCCGAAGCCAACCTGCCGCCCGACCGCACCCCGGGTACGGCCGCGGCCAAGCCTCTCTCCGCCGACGCCTCCGGGGCGCCGGCCGCCTCCCAGAATCCTGCCGGGACGCCGCCGGTAGCGGGCCCCACCGTCAGCGCTGGCGCCAGCCCCGTGGTCCAACCCGCAGTGCCTACGCCGGTCGCCCCTGCTGCTGCAGCCGCTCCCGTGCAGCCTGGACCCGGTGCCCAGCCTGCGGCAGAAGCGACCCAGGCACAGGCGCAGCAAAGTCCGCAGCAAAGTCCCTATTCTTCCCTGCCCCCGCCGCCCCATCATGCCGGCGACGCGCCCTGGGCGCAGACCTGGCGTTTCCTCACGGCGCGCCTGCGCCAGCTGTCGGACAAGGCCGGTCGCCGGGTCATGCAACGGACGTTGAAGATCGGCGTGTCGGCCCGTATCTTCCACCCGGAAAGCGGTGCCAAGGGCCTGCGCAGCAAGACCCTGCAATATCTGGAGGAATCGATTGCGCAGTGGGTCATGTCGCGCGATGTGCTGGTCTTCATGATCCCGACCGTCAATACCAATGGCCTGGTCCACCCCAGCAATATCCGCCTGCGGGACTATGCCAAGCACCTCGATGGGCTGGTCTTGCAGGGTGGGGCCGACGTCTCGCCGCAGAGCTATGCCCAGGCTGCCACGCGCCCGGAGTGGAGCGGTGACCGGGTGCGCGACATGTACGAACTGGAGCTGCTGCACGAGTTCATCGAGGCCGGCAAGCCGGTGCTGGGGATCTGCCGCGGCTGCCAGCTGATCAACGTGGCCTTCGGCGGCACGCTGTATCAGGACATCGCTACCGATGTGCCGACCGCCATCCTGCACGTCAATGACCAGTACGACAGCAATTATCACGCGCTGCATTTCCCCCAGGGCTCGTCGCTGGCAGGCATGGTCAAGACCGAGAATGCCATCGTCAACTCGATTCACCACCAGGCGGTGCGTGACATCGGACGCGACCTGTCGGTGGAGGCGGTATCGGGCCCGGACCAGATCGTGGAGGCCATCCGCTATCGCAAGGCGCCGTTCGTGATGGGCCTGCAGTGGCACCCGGAATTCCACCGCGCCGGTGGAGCCGAACTGCTGGATTGCACCCCCATCCTCGACAGTTTCCTGCGCGCTGCGCGGGAAACCCGCTTCTGATGGTCGGCCGGTTCTGATGGCCTCCCGACACGGCCTGTGTCGGGAGAATCCGCCGGAACCTAACGTGCCCCGCATCATCGAACCAGTTTGCGCTGGCGCAAGCCTGCTCCAATGCATGTGCAGCAGACCGGCAAGGCGCTATTCGCCAGCAACCGGACTCTGTAGAATCAAAAGCTCGTCGCAACGCAGCAAACCTGCTCGCCTCAGCCTGGACATGGGGCAAGTGGCGAGAGGGATGCGACGTCTTGCTAGTCTTTTCCATAACCGGCAAAAAAGGAGAATTTAAATGCCTCAATCCCCCGCACTGAAGACCGTCCGCAACGACATGAAGACCCTGGTCAAGGACGCCCAGGCATTGTTCGCCGAGGCCGCTGCTGCCACCGGTGAAAAGGCTGACGAATTGCGCGCCAAGGGCCTGACCCTGCTGGAAGCCGCTGCCGAAGCGGCCCAGGGCGCGCAGGCTGCCGCCATCGAGAAGGGCAAGGAAGTGGCTGCCAAGACCGACGACTATGTCCACGAAAATCCGTGGCGTGCGGTGGCCATTTCGGCCGGGCTGGGCCTGCTGGTGGGCCTGGTCATCGGTCGCAGCAAGTAAGCGCCGCGCCGATGGCGACGCCCCACAAGGAAGGCCCGGCGGCCTCCACCGCCCAGGCCGCCCACCCCGGATTGACGGCGGGGCTCCTGGGTCTGGCCAAGAACCTGCTCGGCCTGATCATCAGCCGTATCGAGCTGGCATCGCTGGAGATGTCCGAAATCGGTGCCAACCTGCTGCGCTTTGCTGTCATCTTCGTGCTGGCGGCGGTGGGCTTGTGGTTTGCCATTGCCTTCTGGTCGGTGCTGATCGTGATGCTGGCCTGGGACGCCTGGGGCTGGAAGATCCTGGCCCTGCTGGGCGCCTTTTTCACTGCGGCGACGGTCGGGCTGGTGTGGTACGCCCGCTCGGTGCTGCAGCAAGGCAAGCTTTCGCTGCCGCAGACCATGACCGAGCTGCGCAAGGATCGTGATGCACTGTTGTAGGTGCAAGTTTTCCATCAGAACGAGGACAGCATGACAGACCTGGATCACGGCATGACCCATGAGGAGCGCAAGCGTAAGGTACTGGCGCAGGGTGCGCTGTATCGGCTGGGCGTGATGGAGTCGCGTGAGGTGGTGCGCGAAAATCTCAGCGCCGAGTCGCTGGCCAAGGGGGCCTTGAGCCGCGTTGGCCATTTTGCCGCTTCGCTGTTTGGCGGCGGCAAGACGGTGCAGTCGATCAAGTCGATCAGCAGCGGCGGGCTGGGCAACCTGAATTTGCAGACGGTGACGCCATTGCTGATGACAGGTGCTTCGCTGCTGTCGCGTCGCTGGCTGCGCAAGCCGCTGATGATGGGTGGCGTCATCGCCGCCGTGGGTGGGCTGGCCTATTATTTCAGCCAGCGCGGCGGGTCGGGCGGCAACGAGACGGTGGAACTGGAAGGACCGTCCCAGCCTGACTAGTTCTGCTTGGTTCTATTTGCACCGGCCGTTTCACCCAAAGGCATCCGTTCATCCGGATGCCTTTGTAATTTGGCGGGTGCATCTCCCAAGCAGGAACATATCGGGCCGGCGAATGCTCTGAGGAAGACCGGCTAATGGCCCGGACAACAAAACTAAAAGACAAGAAAGGACATGACATGAAGAAACTCTCCATTGCGGCGATCGCCGGTGTGCTGGCGCTTTCCGGCTGCGCCGACATGAGCCCGACGCAACGTGGCACGGCTACCGGTGCAGGTATCGGCGCCGGCCTGGGTGGCATCATCGGCGCAGCCACCGGTGGTGGTGGTGGCGGACGCGCCCTGGGTGGTGCGGCCATTGGTGGCGCCATCGGCGCGGTAGCGGGCAACATCTGGTCCAACCGTATGGAAAACCAGAAGCGCGCCATGGAACAGGCAACCCAGGGCACTGGCGTGCAAGTCACCCAGACCGCGGACAACCGCCTGAAGCTGGAAATCCCGAGTGACATCTCCTTTGATACGGGTCGTGCCGACATCAAGCCCGAGATGCGTCCGGTGCTGGATCGCTTCGCCGCCACCCTGGTGGAAAATCCGGCGACCACGGTCACCATCGTTGGCCACACCGACAACACCGGCAGTGATGCCATCAACGACCCGCTGTCGCAACAGCGTGCAGCCCGTACCCGCGACTACCTGAGCTCGCGCGGCGTAGCGGCCAATCGTTTCGTGATCATGGGGCGTGGTTCACATGAGCCGCTGGTGCCGAACAATTCGGATGCCAACCGCGCCAAGAACCGTCGCGTGGAAATCTTCGTGGCCGAGCAACAGGCTGCAGCACCCGCCCAGCAAGCGCCGGCAGGCTATGCGCCGGGTGGCTATCCCCCGCCGCCTCCGCCGCGTTATTGAGATTGAGATGACCAGCCGGAAGGTGCCATGCGCACCACCGGCAACTGGCGCCCTGGCAGCATGACAGGGCGGCCGCAAATGAAAAATCCCCGAATTCGATTCGGGGATTTTTTTTGCGGACGTATGATTTCCGGTGGGATGCAGTTCTTACTTGGCAGGTGCGTCTGCAGCGGGTGCGGCACCTTCAGCGGCGGCGGGCGCCTTTGCTTCCGGTTCCTTGAACTTGCCGCCGGACTGGTTGGCCATGTAGGCCACGGTACGCTGGATTTCCACATCGTCCAGGTCCGGGTTGCCGCCCTTGGCGGGCATGGCGCGCAGACCGTTGATGGCGTGCGTGACCAGGGTGTCATAGCCTTGTGCGATCCGGGCTTGCCAAGAGGCGGCATCGCCCACCTTGGGGGCACCTGCCACGCCGGCGCCATGGCAGGCGGCACAGGTGGTCTTGTAGACCTCTTCACCCGAAAGCAGTTGCTTGGGGCCGTTGGCATCGCGGAAGGTGAAGCCGTCATCGGAGACGGGCTTGATGCGCGCCGCGATCATCTCGGGCGTCTGACTGTCGGAGCCGGCACCGGTCTTCTGGCCGTTGGTCACGTACTGCACCAGTAGCACGATGCACACGATGGGGACCATAAAACCTGCGACTACCGCTGCGATCAATTGCTTGGGAGTCTTGATTGCCGACTCGTGTTCATGCTGAGCTGAGCTCATTGGCGTCCCTCCGTAATGTTTCCTCGAAATTGGGGCGGAAAACGTCGGTTCCCTTTGTATCGCCTGGCATTGCGTGGAACTAGGATCAGGCAGGGCTTTCATTGCGCTCTCTCGCCGAACTCTTGATTATAGTCACAATGCTTTCCGTTTGACACGGAAAAACCGCCAGTGCCATGGACGTCCAGAGGGAAAGGGGGTATCCTTCAGGCCTTTCCGGGGTTCGCCCCGTCAGCGCGGCTGTAGCTCAGTGGATAGAGTATTGGCCTCCGAAGCCAAGGGTCGTGGGTTCGATCCCCGCCAGCCGCGCCACTTTCCCCCCTTCGCCGTCACCTGCCCGCCGCCCTGTGCCCTGCAATGTCGGGCCGTCCTGTCCGGAACTCCTTCAGCCAGTCTGGAAAAGAATTAGTCATTCCGGCAAAGCAGATATCCACGCGATACAAAAATTATCAAAACAGCAACGTATTCTGCTGGGAAATATTATCCTTTGCTTATACGGCAAATACTTTGCGCGATATCAATGTCCAGCCGGCGCAGGCCGACATTGTGAGATGTTTGATATGTCTCTCAGCCTGCGGGCTGCGGATGCGCCGCGCGGTATTGACGTTTAGTCTTGTCCCATTTCTTGTTTCATTTCGCGCAGACACTCATCCAGCGCCTGATCCCAGTCGGGAAGGGTGATGCCGAAAACGCGCGTGAGCTTGTCCGTGCACAAGCGGGAATTGCTCGGACGTTGCGCCGGCGTCGGATACGCCGCACTCGAAATGGGCGCCACCTCGGCGGGCGATAGCTGTGCCTGCAGACCCAGGGCAGGCATGGCTTCCACAATGCGGCAGGCGTACTGCTGCCAGTTGGTGGCGCCGCGCGAGCTGAGGTGATACACGCCGCGGGTGTGTTGCATGCGAGCGTGCAGCGTCATCCTGCCGTCGTCCCCCAGCATGCGCGTTACGACGTCAGCTATCGTGCGAGCCCAGGTCGGCGCTCCCCACTGGTCGGCAACGATGTTCAACTGCCTGCGCTGCTGCGCAAGTTGCAGGATGGTGTTCAGGAAATTGCGGCCGTGGGCAGCGTAGACCCAGCTCGTTCGCAGTATCCAGGCGGCATCGCACTCTTCCAGTACGGCGATCTCACCATCCCGCTTGCTGCGACCGTAGACGTTCAGTGGTGCCGTCTGGTCATCTTCCCGGTAGGGTTCAGACTGCATGCCATCAAACACATAATCGGTCGAGAAGTGGATCAACCCGATACCGTGGTGCCGGGCCGCGCGCGCCAGTACCCGGGGGGCGACGGCGTTGATGGCAATGGCCACCTCAGGTTCGCTTTCGGCCTGGTCGACAGCGGTGTAGGCCGCCGCATTGATGATCAGGTCGGGTCGGGTCCGGTCCACGTAGCGGAGGATGGCCGCACTGTCTTCAAGATTCAGCTCGGAGCGAGTGGGAGTGAATAGTTCTGCGCCATACAGTCGTTGCGCCAACGCTTGGCCCACCTGCCCCGATGCGCCAGTGAGCAGGATGCGCAAGCGCTTCATTCGAACACCGCGGCCTGCGCCAGCGGAATCCCGTTTCTATCCTTGTCGGACAGGATAGCTTCCCCTTGCAGCTGCCAATCGATAGCCAGCGCCGGGTCATTCCAGAGAATGGTGTGTTCCTGTTCCGGCATCCAGTAATCGGTGGTCTTGTAAAGGCATTCGGTCTCATCTTCCAGGACCGAGAATCCATGCGCGAATCCCGCCGGCAACCAGAGTTGCAGCTGGTTGCTCGCGCTCAGGACCTGGCTGAACCACTGACCGAAAGTAGGCGAACTGCGACGGATATCAAGCACCACATCCAGCACGGCGCCCCGGGTGACCCGTACCAGCTTGCCCTGTGCCTGCGGGAGCTGGTAATGCAGACCGCGCACGACACCGCGCGCGGAGAGAGAGTGGTTATCCTGTACGAAACGGACATCGGCCCCGGTCCGTGCGCGGAAGTCGCGCTCGTTGAAGCTTTCGTAGAAGAAGCCGCGACTGTCGCTGAAGACTTGGGGTTGGATCAGCATCAGGCCCGCTAGGGGAGTGGGGGTGACCAGCATGGAATGGTAGCCGCGATGGCAGTTAATAACTCATTTCGGTCAGCAGCTGAAGCAGATACTTGCCATAGGCATTGTTCTTCAACGGCTCGGCAAGCCTCTCCAGCTGGAGGGCATCGATATAGCCTCGACGATAGGCGATCTCTTCCGGGCAGGCGACTTTCAGGCCCTGGCGCTTCTCGATGGTGGCGATGAACTGGCCTGCATCCAGTAGCGATTCATGGGTGCCGGTATCGAGCCAGGCGATGCCGCGTCCCATCAGTTCCACCTGCAATTGCCCACGTGCCAGGTAGCTGCGGTTGATATCGGTGATTTCCAGCTCCCCACGTGCCGAGGGGCGGATGGTGCGGGCAATGTCGACCACCTGGTTGTCGTAGAAGTAGAGGCCGGTCACTGCGAAATTGGATTTCGGCCGCGCCGGTTTTTCTTCGATGCCGATTACCCGGCGTGACGGGTCGAATTCGACCACACCGTAGCGTTCCGGATCCTGTACATGGTAGGCAAAGATGGTCGCGCCATCGGTGCGCGCATTGGCCTGGCGCATCGGCGGTTCCAGGTCGCGTCCGTAGAATATGTTGTCTCCCAGAATGAGCGCACAAGGATCATTGCCGATGAAATCCTGGCCGATCAGGAAAGCCTGCGCCAGTCCGTCGGGCGAGGCTTGTACCGCATAACGGATCTGCAGGCCCCATTGCTGGCCGTCTCCCAGCAGTTCGGCAAAGCGCGGCGTATCGCGCGGAGTGGAAATGAGCAGGATATCTCGGATGCCGGCCAGCATCAGGCTCGATAGCGGGTAGTACACCATCGGCTTGTCGTAGATCGGCATGAGCTGTTTGGAGGCAACCTGGGTGGCCGGATAAAGCCGCGTGCCAGAGCCTCCCGCGAGGATGATGCCCTTGCGGCGCACCGGCGGGGTGGTATCGCTCATATCTGTGCTCCCGGTGGATGATCGCCGTATTGCTGCCGCAGCCAGTTCAGGTAATCGCCCGAGCGCACCTGGCGTACCCATTCACCATGCGCCAGATACCACTGCACCGTTTTGCGGATGCCGGTCTCGAAGGATTCCGCCGGTTGCCAGCCCAGTTCGCGTTTGATCTTTCCGGCGTCGATGGCATAGCGACGATCATGTCCGGGCCGGTCCTTGACGAAGGTGATCAGGTCGCGATAGCTGCCCTGCGATCGCGCCGCCAGTTCGTCCAGGATATCGCAGAGGGTGTGCACCACGTGCAGGTTGGTATGTTCGTTGCCCCCGCCGATGTTGTAGGTCTCGCCGACCGTACCGCTGGCCAGAACTGTTCGCAATGCGGCACAGTGATCGGTCACGAACAGCCAGTCCCGAATCTGCAAGCCATCGCCGTAGACAGGAAGGGGATTTCCCGCGAGGGCGTTGGAAATGACCAGCGGGATCAGCTTCTCCGGGAAGTGAAAGGGGCCGTAGTTGTTGGAGCAGTTGGTGGACAGTGTCGGCAATCCATAGGTTTGATGATAGGCCCGCACCAGATGGTCGGATGCCGCCTTGGACGCCGAGTAGAGGCTATTGGGCGCATACGGTGAAGCTTCCGTAAATGGCGCATCTTCCGGCGCCAGGCTGCCATAGACTTCATCGGTGGAGATGTGCAGGAAGCGGAAGTCCGTTTTTTTCCGGGCCCGGCAGCGTCAGCCAATACTGCAACGCCCTGTTGAGCAGATTGAAGGTGCCATTGACGTTGGTACGGATGAACTCGTCGGGACTGCGGATGGAACGATCGACGTGGCTTTCGGCGGCGAAGTGAATGATCGCGCGTGGGCGGTAGCGCGAGAGCAAGGTAGCCATCGCTGTCTCATCGCAGATATCGGCCTGCACGAAGGCATAGCGCGCATCTTTCTCGACCGCGCCCAGGTTATAGGGGTTGCCGGCGTAGGTCAGCTTGTCGATGTTGAGCACGGGTTCGGCCGTGGCCTGCGTCAACCAGTCGAGGATGAAGTTGCTGCCGATGAAGCCGGCACCGCCAGTGATGAAAATCATGGGGCGGCCCGGTTCAGCAGGGTTGACGGCGGCAGACCACCTGCAGGTTGACGAGGGTAATCATGCTGGTCCTGTTGATTGGTACGGGATAGCGCGATTATGTCAGAGTCACAGGCCGGTTCGCAGCATTTGGACGCAATCGTCTGCGGGGTCAGTCTGCATGCACTGAAATCCGGCAAGGCAGCCGGGTGCGCCCCTGCCCCCGGCCTAAGCAGCCGGGGCAGGGGGCCGCGTGCTTACCTGGTGGCCGCCACGGCATCCAGGATCACCTTGGCCACGTCGGCCGGACGCGATTGCTGCGGCACATGGCTGGTCGGCAGTTCGGTGGTCTTGGCGTTGATCTGCTTGGCGAAGGCGCGTTCCAGGTCAGGCTGGATCATGCGGTCGTTCTTGCTGACGATGTACCAGCTGGGACGGGTCTTCCAGGCGGGGGTCTCGACCTTGTCGCCGAAGGCTTTCAGGGCGATCGGACCTTGGGTCGCGGCCATCACGGCAGCCTGCTTGGCCGGCGCATCCTGGGCAAAGTCAGCGGCCAGAGCGGCCGGCGGCAAGCTGGCGAAGCCGGCCTTGTCCACCGACAGCTTGGCAATGCCCGGGGGAACCGGCAGGTCCTTGCCCAGATCGCCCGTGGCCTGGCCGGCGTCCGGTGCGAAGGCGGCCACATAGACCAGGCTGGCGACCTTGTCATTGTTGCCGGCCTCGGTGATCACGGTGCCGCCCCAGGAGTGGCCGACCAGCACGACCTTACCCGGTTGGTTGTCGATGGCGCGCTTGGCTGCAGCCACGTCGTCGGCCAGCGAGGTCAGCGGATTCTGCACGGCGGTGACCTTGATACCCTTGGCTTGCAGCAGCGGGATCACCTTGGCCCAGTCGGAGCCGTCGGCGAAGGCGCCGTGGACGATCACCACCGATGGCTTTTCGGCAGGTTCGGCAGCCATGGCGCTGCTGCCGGTGAAGGCGGCGGCGACGGCGAGCATGCCGAGGCCGGTCTTGAGGCTGAAGAGGCGGGAAGTTGCTTTCATGATGTTCTCCTTGGGAAGGTGGTTGGGGTGTTCGTTTCAGTGAGGCCAGTATAGGAATGCGCTCCGGCCACCGGTATCGGTCAATTGACCGACCCGGGGGTGGCAGCGGGTGCGGCGCGGCGATGGTGGCCCCTCATGCCGGCCCTGCCCATTCACCGAAGAGTTGATTGCCTCAAGCTCGGAGTTGCCGCTACAGTGTCGGGATGCTTCCCGACGTCATTTCATCCGGCAGTGCCGCGCCTGCCCCAGCCAGCGATCTGGCTGCTTCCGATCCGCTTGCCTGCGGTGTTCCGATGATTTCCGCCGAGGTGGCAGTGCATGTCCTGGCGCTGGTGGGCGATCTCAGCATGGGGCAGCCCCCCGCCCAGTCGCAGCGCGCGGCACGGTTGGCGGCCCAGGTGGCGCAGCTGGACGGCGCCGGTGCGCAAGACATCCTGCATGCGCGCCTGGTGGCCTTGCTGCGCTGGTCGGGCTGTACCGCCAATGCCGCTGGTTTTGCCAACCTGTTGGGCGACGACGTTGGTGGTCGGGAGGCCATGCTGCGCCATGGCTTGCCGCCAGACCATCCACTGACCTTTTCCAATATCGAACCGCTGGCGCGCATCCATTGCGAGGTCGCCGGCGATGTGGCCGGCATGCTGGGCCTGCCGCCCGCGGTGGAGGCCGGACTGCGCCATGTCTGGGAGCACTTCGACGGCAGCGGGGCGCCACAACAACTGAGCGGCGACCAGGTGCCGGCGCTGGTGTATTACACCAGCCTGGCGGGCGACCTCGACATCCTGGGCCGCACGCACGGTACCGACAGTGCCATCCGCATGGTGCTTGCCTCCGGCGGCATCAAGTACCCGGCACCGTTGGCAGAACGCGTGGCGGCGCAGGCCGGCGCCTGGCTGGCTGCGCTGGACGGCCAGGACACGCTGGCATCCTCCGGTGAGCTGCCCGCCCACGAGGTGCCGCTGAGCATCGTGGCGGACCTGATCGAACTGAAGCTGCCCTGGTTGACAGGTTATTCGCGTCGCGTCAGCGAACTGGCGGCGCGGGCCGCCGCGCTGGCGGGTCTGCCACCCTTGCAACAGCAAGGGCTGGTGCGTGCGGCCTTGCTCCACGGCATCGGTCGGGTCTCCGTTTCCAACACCATCTGGGAGCGCGCGGGGCGTCCTGGCGTGGACGACTGGGAGCGCATCCGCCTGGCACCCTACTGGACGGCGCGCGCCGGCGCATTGATTCCGGCCCTGCGCGAGCACACGGCCCTGGCCTCCCAACTCTATGAGCGCCTGGACGGCACGGGCTATTTCCGTGGGTTGGACCACGATACCCTCGGCCAACCCGCGCGCCTGCTGGCGGTGGCTGCCGCCCACGCCGCGCTCTGCGCCCGACGCCCATGGCGGGCGGCGCTGACCATGGGCGAGGCTGCCGACCTGCTCACTCAGCAGGCGGTGGACGGCCTGTTCGACGCCGATGCCGTGCGCTGGGTGCTCGCTGCCGCCGCCGGCGACGCCGGCAATTCCTTGCCTGTGCCGGTCCGCAAAGGGTTGCTGTCGGAACGCGAGGTCGAGGTGTTGCGGCGCATCAGCCTGGGTGAAAGCAACAAGGAAGCCGCCCGGGTGATGCAGATCAGTCCCTCCACGGTGCGTACCCACGTGGAGAGCATTTTCCGCAAGCTGCAGTGTTCTACGCGGGCTGCAGCCACACTCAAGGGCCTGAACCTGGGTCTGATCTGAAGACCGTATTTCTACTGCATGCCAGGTGGACCGATCCTGCCCGTCGCGGTCCGGGCTCACGTTTGCTGGGGACCTTCGCTGTACTGCAACATATGGCTGCGAACGCGAGCTTGGTCGTCTGACAACTTCCAACTTCCTGACAAAATGTCAGTACAATCGCCGCTCGATTGCGAGCGCCCGGCTAATTTCCGTAAATCATTGAATTTGCGGGATATTTTTCTGGCCCTGCGCGACATTTTTGATTAAATTGAGCGCTGTTCGCAAAACCGGCGCCATTTTTGGCCTTTTGTGCATTCTTGCCAGCAATTTCAGTGCAGCTTGTGCAAACCTGAACAAACAGTCAGCAGGGGAGAACCCGCTGCGCGCGAAAAGAGGATGGCTGCCATGCACGGATCAGCAAACCTTCTTATTGCGGTGCAAAAAATCGAACTGGCTGCCTTTTTGCCACAACTCGCCGCGAAGTGCCCCAGATAAGGCCCTGATCTGGCCGCAAAAGGTTTGACTTACCGGAAAACGAACCTTTATAATCGCCGGGCTTTTAAGCTGCCGTCTGCCCTTAAGGGGTGCGGCGCCTGCACGATATTGGATAGATATGCTGCGCATCATTCTCTTGCAGCTCGTAGCCACGGTCGTCGCTGCTTTGGTCGCAGGCATGTTGGGTGGACTTTCGGCGCTTTGGTCTGCTCTGCTGGGCGGGATTTGCTGTGTCGTCCCCAACGCCCTGTTTGCCCTGCGACTCCATGTCAGTGCACAGAAACCCGGTGGTACCAACCCGATGGCCTTTTTCTTCGGGGAATTTATCAAGATTGCTACGACGTTTGCGCTCATGGGCGCGACCGTTTGGTTGTACCACGGTGTCAATTGGCTCGCATTTCTGCTGAGCTTCATCGTGGTGCTTAAGAGTTATTTCATTTTACTGTTTAGACACCGACCATGACCGTAGAAGCCGCTGAGCACGCGCCGACAGCCTCCGAATATATTGTCCACCACCTCGGACACCTCTCCACCCATCACCAGACCAAGATCGTCGATTTCTCGATCCTGAACGTGGACACCATCTTCTGGTCCGTGTTCTCCGGCGTGATTGCCTGCTTCTTCATGTTCCTGGCCGCCCGCAAGGCGACCTCGGGCGTGCCGGGCCGCTTCCAGGCCTTCGTCGAGATGGTCGTGGAAATGGTCGAAGACCAGTCCAAGGCCATCGTGCATGGCGACCGCACCTTCATCGCTCCGGTGGCACTGACCGTGTTCGTCTGGGTTGCCCTGATGAACTCGCTGGACTTCCTGCCGGTGGACCTGGCTTCCGGCATCCTGGGCCTGTTCGGCCTGGGTGAAATGCACCACCGCATCGTTCCGACCGCCGACCTCAACGGCACCCTGGGTATCGCCCTGGGCGTGCTGGCCCTGATGCTGTATTACAGCGTCAAGATCAAGGGTGCCGGCGGCTTCATCCACGAACTGTTCGCAGCACCGTTCGGCATCTACCTGGCGCCGTTCAACCTGCTGCTGAACATCATCGAATTCGCCGCCAAGACCGTGTCCCTGGGCATGCGACTGTTCGGCAACATGTATGCAGGCGAACTGTTGTTCCTGCTGATCGCATTGCTGGGATCGACCGCGACCGCATTCGGCTTCATCGGCCATGTGATCGCCGGTTCTATCTGGGCAATTTTCCACATCCTGATCGTGTTGCTCCAAGCATTCATCTTCATGATGTTGACACTGGTTTACCTGGGCCAGGCGCACGAAGCGCACTAACACAAGGCTTGCAGTACCTGTTTTTCAGTTTGTTTTTTTGGTTTTGTATTTAATTAACTTTTCTTAAGGAATTGTCATGACTGATGTCTCTTTCGTTGCTCTGGCTTGCGGTTTGATCATTGGCCTGGGTGCTATCGGCGCTTGTATCGGTATCGCGATCATGGGCGGTAAGTACCTCGAAGCATCCGCACGTCAGCCTGAACTGATGAACACCCTGCAAACCAAGATGTTCCTGCTGGCCGGCCTGATCGACGCCGCCTTCCTGATCGGCGTTGGTATCGCCATGCTGTTCGCATTCGCAAATCCGTTCATCGCCAAGTAATTCGCGCTTCATAGCCGATTCTCATCTGCCGGACGATTGGTTCCGGCACTCGTTATTCTGAGAAGGAAATTACCGTGAACTTAAATGCAACATTGATTGCGCAGTTCGTGGTCTTCTTCATCCTCGCCGGCTTCACGATGAAATTCGTGTGGCCGCCGTTGATCAAGGCGCTCGACGAACGCGCCAAGAAGATTGCGGACGGGCTGGCAGCCGCTGACCGCGGTAAGGCCGATCTGGCCGCCGCCGAAAAGCGCATCCAGGGCGAACTGGCATCGGCACGTGATGAAGGCCAGAAGCGTATCGGCGAAGCCGAAAAGCGCGCTCAGCTGATCATCGAAGAAGCGAAGAAGACGGCCGCTGAAGAAGCTGCCCGCATCGTCGCCGCTGCGCGTGCCGACGCCCAACAGCAAGTGAACCAGGCGCGTGAAGAACTGCGCGGCCAGGTCGCAACGCTCGCCGTCAAGGGCGCGGAACACATCCTCAAGCGCGAAGTGAATGCTGCGGCCCACGCCGACTTGCTGAATCAACTGAAGACAGAGCTGTAATATGGCCGAACTCGCAACGATCGCTCGTCCTTACGCTGAAGCCTTGTTCCGTGTGGCCAAGGCAGGCAGCCTGGCGGCCTGGTCCGATCTCGTCGACGAGATGGCCCAGGTGGCAGCGCATCCTGAGGTGCAGGCCCTGGCGCAGAACCCTTCCGTATCCCATGACAAGCTGGCTGACGTCTTTGCTGCCGCCTTGAAGACCCCGCTGTCCATCGAGGCGCAGAACTTCGTCAAGACGCTGGCTGACAATGGCCGTCTGGTGCTGCTGCCGGAAATCGCCCAACAATTCCATGCGCTCAAGAACGCATCGGAAGGTTCGGCCGATGCCAACATCGTCAGCGCCTTCGAGCTCAGCGATGCCCAGGTCAAGGATGTGGTCTCGGCACTGGAGAAGAAGTTCGGCCGCAAGCTGAACCCTTCGGTGACGGTGGACAGCAGCCTGATCGGTGGTGTGCGCGTTGTGGTCGGCGATGAAGTGTTCGATACCTCCGTGCGCGCGAAGCTGCAGCAGCTGCAAGCTGCTCTGGCCGCGTAAGTGCCTCTGGCTGGCTAAGCGAAAGAACAATTTTTAGGAGTTAGTATGCAACTCAACGCATCTGAAATCAGCGAGCTGATCAAGAGCCGGATCCAAGGCCTTGGCGATACCGCTGAGATTCGCAATCAGGGCACGGTCATTTCCGTGTCCGACGGTATCTGCCGTATCCATGGTCTGTCCGACGTGATGCAAGGTGAGATGCTGGAATTCCCGGGCAACACCTTCGGCCTGGCGCTGAACCTGGAGCGTGACTCGGTGGGCGCCGTTATCCTGGGCGAATACGAACACATTTCCGAAGGCGACGTTGTCAAGTGCACCGGCCGCATCCTGGAAGTGCCCATCGGTCCTGAACTGAAGGGCCGCGTGGTCAACGCACTGGGCCAGCCGATCGACGGCAAGGGTCCGATCAACGCCAAGCTGACCGCCCCGATCGAAAAGATCGCTCCGGGCGTGATCGCGCGTCAGTCCGTGTCGCAACCGATGCAGACCGGCCTGAAGTCGATCGACTCCATGGTGCCCGTCGGCCGTGGCCAGCGCGAGCTGATCATCGGTGACCGCCAGACCGGCAAGACCGCTGTCGCGATCGACGCCATCATCAATCAAAAGGGTCAGAACATGACCTGCATCTACGTCGCGATCGGCCAGAAGGCTTCGTCGGTCAAGAACGTGGTGCGCGCACTGGAAGCGCACGGCGCGATGGAATACACCATCGTCGTGGCCGCGACCGCCTCCGAATCGGCTGCGATGCAATACGTGTCGGCCTACTCGGGTTGCGCCATGGGCGAATACTTCCGCGACCGCGGTCAAGATGCCCTGATCGTCTATGACGACCTGTCCAAGCAAGCCGTGGCCTACCGTCAGGTGTCGCTGCTGCTGCGCCGTCCGCCGGGCCGTGAAGCCTATCCTGGCGACGTGTTCTACCTGCACAGCCGCCTGCTGGAACGTGCTGCCCGCGTGAACGCCGACTACGTCGAGAAGTTCACCAACGGCGAAGTCAAGGGCCAGACCGGTTCCCTGACCGCACTGCCGATCATCGAAACCCAGGCGGGTGACGTGTCGGCCTTCGTTCCGACCAACGTGATCTCGATCACCGACGGCCAGATCTTCCTGGAAACCTCGCTGTTCAACGCCGGTATCCGTCCTGCGATCAACGCCGGTATCTCGGTGTCGCGCGTCGGTGGTGCTGCCCAGACCAAGGTCATCAAGAATCTGTCCGGCGGTATCCGTACCGACCTGGCACAGTACCGTGAACTGGCTGCCTTCGCGCAGTTCGCTTCCGACCTGGACGAAGCCACCCGCAAGCAGCTGGACCGCGGTGCACGTGTGACCGAACTGCTGAAGCAGGCTCAGTACACCCCGCAGTCGATCTCGATCATGGCCGTGACCCTGTTCGCCGTCAACAAGGGCTACATGGACGACGTCGAAGTGAAGAAGATCCTGGCCTTCGAAGCCGGTCTGCACAACTTCATGAAGACCAGCCATGCTGACCTGTTGAAGAAGATCGAAGACACCAAGCAACTGGATAAGGATGCTGAAGCAGCCCTGGCGGCCGCCATCGCTGACTTCAAGAAATCCGGCGCGTACTAATTTTTACTGAAGCTATAAGGAGTCTTACTCATGGCTACAGGTAAAGAGATACGTGGCAAGATCAAGAGCGTAGAAAATACGAAGAAGATCACCAAGGCGATGGAAATGGTCGCGGCATCCAAAATGCGCAAGGCGCAGGACCGGATGCACGCAGCCCGCCCGTATAGCGACAAGATCCGCAACATTGCGGCCAACCTGTCGCAGGCCAATCCGGAGTACGTGCACCCGTTCATGGTCCAGCAGGAGTCGGCCAAGCGCGTTGGTTTCATCGTCGTCACGACCGACAAGGGTCTGTGCGGCGGCATGAACACCAACTCGCTGCGTCTGTTGACCACCAAGTTCCGTGAACTGGAAGGCCAGGGCAAGTCCATCGAGACCGTCGCCATTGGCAACAAGGGTCTGGGTTTTCTGAATCGTATCGGCGCCCGCGTGGCCGCCAACGTGACGCAACTGGGCGATACGCCTCACCTGGAAAAGCTGATCGGCCCCGTCAAGGTGCTGCTCGACGCTTACCAGGAAGGCAAGCTGGACGCGGTGTACCTGGTGTACACCAAGTTCATCAACACGATGAAGCAGGAAGCCACCCTGCAGCAGCTGCTGCCGCTGACCAGCGACAAGCTCAAGGCTGACGAGGGTGCGCACTCCTGGGACTACATCTATGAGCCCGATGTGCAATCCGTGGTGGACGAGCTGCTGGTGCGTTACGTCGAAGCACTGATCTATCAGGCCGTCGCCGAGAACATGGCGTCCGAGCAATCGGCGCGCATGGTGGCGATGAAGGCAGCGAGCGACAACGCCGGTAGCGTGATCGGCGAGTTGAAGTTGGTCTACAACAAGACTCGTCAGGCCGCGATTACCAAGGAACTGTCGGAAATCGTCGCCGGTGCGGCCGCAGTTGGCTGATCAGCTAACGTAGCGCAGCGAAACAGAATTTAAATTTTATCTATTGAAGGAACGAAAATGGCTGATGGCAAAATCGTTCAGTGTATCGGCGCTGTGGTGGACGTGGAGTTTCCCCGCGATGCGATGCCCAAGGTTTACGATGCCTTGAAATTGGAAGGTTCGGATCTGACCCTGGAAGTCCAGCAGCAGCTGGGTGACGGCGTGGTTCGTACCATTGCGCTCGGTTCGTCGGACGGTCTGCGCCGCGGCCTGACCATCTCGAACACCGGCAAGGCAATCACGGTGCCGGTCGGCACTGCGACCCTGGGCCGCATCATGGACGTGCTGGGCAACCCGATCGATGAATGCGGTCCTGTCTCGCACGAGCAAACCGCTTCGATCCACCGCAAGGCTCCTGCATACGACGAACTGTCGCCGTCGCAAGAGCTGCTGGAAACCGGCATCAAGGTGATCGACCTGGTCTGCCCGTTCGCCAAGGGTGGTAAGGTCGGTCTGTTCGGTGGCGCCGGTGTCGGCAAGACCGTGAACATGATGGAACTGATCAACAACATCGCCAAGGCGCACAGCGGTCTGTCCGTGTTCGCCGGTGTTGGTGAGCGTACCCGTGAAGGTAACGACTTCTATCACGAAATGGCAGAAGCCAAGGTGGTGGACCTGGAAAACCCGGCCAACTCCAAGGTGGCCATGGTCTACGGTCAGATGAACGAACCGCCGGGCAACCGTCTGCGCGTGGCGCTGACCGGCCTGACCATCGCCGAAGGCTTCCGTGATGAAGGCAAGGACGTTCTGTTCTTCGTCGACAACATCTACCGTTACACCCTGGCCGGTACCGAAGTGTCCGCGCTGCTGGGTCGTATGCCGTCCGCCGTGGGCTACCAGCCGACGCTGGCCGAAGAAATGGGCCGTCTGCAAGAGCGCATCACCTCGACCAAGACCGGTTCGATCACCTCGATCCAGGCCGTCTACGTCCCTGCGGATGACTTGACCGACCCGTCGCCGGCAACCACCTTCGCCCACTTGGACTCGACCGTCGTTCTGTCCCGTGACATCGCCTCGCTGGGTATCTACCCCGCCGTCGATCCGCTGGACTCGACCTCGCGCCAGCTGGACCCGCAAGTGGTCGGCCAGGAACACTACGAGACCGCCCGCGCGGTCCAGGGTACCCTGCAGCGCTACAAGGAACTGCGTGACATCATCGCGATTCTGGGCATGGACGAACTGGCTCCGGAAGACAAGCTGCTGGTGGCACGTGCACGTAAGATGCAACGTTTCCTGTCGCAGCCCTTCCACGTCGCCGAAGTGTTCACCGGTTCCCCGGGCAAGTACGTTTCGCTGAAGGACACGATCAAGGGCTTCAAGATGATCGCCAGCGGCGAACTGGACCACCTGCCGGAACAAGCGTTCTACATGGTCGGCACCATCGAAGAAGCAATCGAAAAAGCCAAGAAGATCAACTAAGACTGACCGGCTCCGGCCGGTTCCGCTGTTTGGCGGAGCGGGCAGGGCAGGGAAGCATTCTTTGATTTTCGGCGCCGCCACCCGTCAGGGTGGCGGTCCATCGACTAGGAAACGACATGGCACATACTATTCACGTGGACGTGGTCTCGGCGGAAGAGGAAATCTTCTCCGGCGAGGCGGAATTCGTCGCGTTGCCGGGCGA
Source organism: Herbaspirillum sp. BH-1 (assembly GCF_002870055.1). Lineage (NCBI taxonomy): Bacteria > Pseudomonadati > Pseudomonadota > Betaproteobacteria > Burkholderiales > Oxalobacteraceae > Herbaspirillum > Herbaspirillum sp. BH-1. Next base: position 247,492 of record NZ_PKOI01000006.1, read on the forward strand.
AGCGGGTGAGCTGGGTATCTACCCACGCCACACCCCGCTGATCACGCGCATCAAGCCAGGTGCTGTCCGTATCAAGGTGCCGGGTCAGGCGCACGAGGAATTCGTGTTCGTGGCCGGTGGCCTGCTGGAAGTGCAGCCGGACACCGTGACCGTGCTGGCCGACACCGCGATCCGTGGTGCCGACCTGGACGAAGCCAAGGCCGCCGAAGCCAAGCGTCTGGCCGAGGAAGCGCTGGTCAATCGCGACTCCAAGATCGACCACGCCGCAGCCCAGGCCGAACTGGCCGCCGCAGTGGCACAGCTGGCTGCGATCCAGAAGTTGCGTCAGAAGCGCTGATCACTCGGCGTGTCCTCACTCCAGTGGGGACGAAGGCAGTAAATCGAAAGGCAGCCTCGGCTGCCTTTTTTCATGTTCATCGCGAAGCTGCGTGCTTGCTGCGCATGCCTATCTTTCCCGCCCCGGCCGTTCCTCTTTCGCGCCGCCTGCTTAACCTGTATCAAGCGGCCTGGCGGCACGCCTGCCGTCATGTCCATGTTCGGGTAAAGTGAGCCCTTCGATGCGCCGTGGCGAACCAAATCGGCGTGCGTAAATCATTTAGATGATATGGGCCCCGAGCGCCCCTTCATCCTCAGCAGGAGCACACATGTCTTCAGCCGTCTCGCCTTCTTCCGCCGCCGCCCTGTCCTCACGCGTCAATGGCAAGCCCATCATCGCCGTGGTCGGACTGTCCAACCGCCCCGAGCGGGCCAGCTTCGACGTGGCCGCCTACCTGCAGTCGGCGGGCTATCGCATCGTTGCAGTCAATCCCATATACGTCGGGCAGACCATACTGGGCGAACAGTGTCACGCCAGTTTGCAGGAGGCCAGCACGGCCTTGGCGGGGCAGGGCCTGCGGGTGAGCATCGTGGATTGCTTCCGCAAGTCGGCCGACATCCCACCGGTGGTGGAAGAAGCCATCGCCATCGGTGCCGACTGCGTCTGGATGCAGCTGGACATCGTCAATGAAGCAGCGGCGGCGCGCGCCCGCGCCGCAGGCCTGAAGGTCGTCATGGACAAGTGCATCAAGATCGAGCACGCCATGGGGGAATTGCACGGCGTGCTGTAAAGGGCTCCACCTGCAATACGGACATTCACTGATAACGACAAAGCGAGACAGCATGGCAAAGAAGATCGGCCCACCATTCACCGTCCATCCCAAGTTCGTCCTGAAAGAGAGCGAAGCCTCCAACAAGCCGCTCTCCAGCGGCGACAAGGAAAAGGACAAGGCCACCGTCCAGGCCCTGGCCGCCAAGATCGGCCTGCAGCAGCAGATGCTCTACGCCGGTCACAAGCACAAGGTGCTGGTGATCCTGCAAGGCATGGATACCAGCGGCAAGGATGGCACCGTCAATGACGTGTTCGCCGCCGTCAATCCCCAGGGTATCCGCATCGCCAACTTCAAGGGACCGACGGCCATCGAGCTGGCACACGATTACCTGTGGCGCGTACATGCGCAGGTACCGGTAGCAGGGGAGATTGCGGTGTTCAACCGCAGCCATTACGAGGACGTGCTCATCACCCGCGTCCATGACTGGATCGATGACAAGGAATGCCAGCGCCGCTATCGTCAGATCAACGATTTCGAGCGCATGCTGTGGGAAACCGGGACGGTGGTGTTGAAGTTCTTCCTGCACATCTCCAAGGCCGAGCAGAAATCACGCCTGCAATCCCGCATCGACGACCCCAACAAGCACTGGAAATTCGATCCCCAGGATCTGGCCGAGCGCAAGTTCTGGGATGCCTACCAGCAGCGCTATCAGGAGGTGCTGCGTGCCACCAGTACCCTGCATGCGCCCTGGTATGTGGTGCCAGCGGATTCCAAGACCCATCGCAACCTGCTGGTGGCCAATGTGGTCCTGGAAACACTGCAGAAACTGAAACTGAAATTCCCCGATGCCAAGCCGGAACTGAAGAACCTCAAGTTCGACTGAGCGCCCGGCCATCGGGATGCCGGCGGACTACTTCAGCCACTTGTCGAAGATCTGCTGGTATTCGCCAGTGGCCTTGGCCAGGTGCAGCCAGGTGTCCACATACGCCTTGAAGGCCACATCGCCACGCGGCAGCAGGTAGGCTTTTTCGGCGAACTGCAGCGGCTGGTCCGGGGTCACCGGGCAGAGCTCAGGATGCAGCTTGGATTGCCACAGGGTTTCGCTGGCATCGGTCACCATCACGTCGGCCTTGCCATCCACGATCTGCTGGAAGATCGTCACGTTGTCAGGGTGCAGCAAAAGCGTGGCGCGCTTGTAGCGGGCACGGGCGAAGCGCTCGTTGGTGCCGCCCGGATTGACGATGGCCCGGGTACCCGGCTGGTCGATCATGTCGAAGTTACGGAACTTGTCCTTGTCGGCACAGCGGATGATGGGCGCCTTGCCATCCACCATGGTGGGTTCCGAGAAGGCGGCCTTGCGGGCGCGGTCCAGGGTGATGGAGACGCCACCCATGGCGATGTCGCACTGGGCGATGAAGTCGTTCATCAGCGTGCTCCAGGTGGTCTTGACGAACTGCGCCTCTACGCCCAGCGACTTGGCCAGCGCCTGCCCCAGTTCCACATCCATGCCTTCGAAGGTCTGGTCGGGCCGGTAATAGGTGAAGGGCTTGTAGTCGCCGGTCATGCAGATGCGCAGCTTGCCGGCCTTGAGTACCTGGTCCAGGCGCGACGCCGGGACGTTGTCCTCGGCGCGGGCCGATGACAAGGTCAGTGACAGCACCGCCAGACCTGCCAGCAGGACGGCGCGGATAGTGTTCTTCATGGATTCTCCTTGTGGATGGTTGCGCGGGATCGGCCCGATCTCTGTTCGGTTCTTGTTCGGTTCTTGTTGATTTGAAAGGCCGGCTGGGCGAGCACTTCGCCAGCCGGGCCATCATAGCAAAACCCGCTGCCACGACCTGCATCAATATCAGCGTACGCCGATAGCGACAATTAGCCCGGAAGCCCCGCCCGTAGGATGCGATAATGCCGGATTGTCCTCAGAGCGCATTGCAGGCCGACCATGTCTTCTTCCACGTCTCCGTCCACCTCTCAGTCCACCTTCGCTCCGCTGAAGAACGATACCTTCCTGCGAGCCTTGTTGCGCCAGCCCACCGACTACACCCCGCTGTGGCTGATGCGCCAGGCCGGCCGCTACCTGCCCGAATACCGCGCCACCCGTAGTCGCGCCGGTTCCTTCATGGGCCTGGCGACCAACCCGGACTACGCGACCGAAGTCACGCTGCAGCCGCTGGAACGCTATCCCCTGGATGCCGCCATCCTGTTCTCGGACATCCTCACCGTTCCCGACGCCATGGGCCTGGGTCTCTATTTCGCCGAGGGCGAGGGCCCCAAGTTCGAGCGTCCCCTGCGTGATGAAGCCGCGATCCGTGCCCTGCAGGCCCCGGACCTGGAGCGCCTGGATTACGTCTTCAAGGCGGTCACCCAGATCCGGCGCGAGCTCGATGGCCGGGTTCCGCTGATCGGCTTCTCCGGCAGCCCCTGGACGCTGGCCTGCTACATGGTGGAAGGTGGTGGCTCGGACGATTTCCGCCTGGTCAAGAGCATGCTCTACAGCCGCCCTGACCTGATGCATCACATCCTCAGCACCAACGCCGCTGCCGTGGCCGCCTACCTGAATGCGCAGATCGCCGCCGGTGCACAGGCCGTGATGATCTTCGATACCTGGGGTGGCGCGCTGGCCGACGGCATCTACCAGCAGTTCTCCCTGGCCTACATGCAGCAGGTGGTCAGCCAGCTCCAGCGCAAGCAGGATGGCCAGCAGATTCCGGTGATCGTCTTCACCAAGGGCGGTGGCCTGTGGCTGGAGCAGATCGCCGCCATCGGCGCCGACGCCGTAGGCCTGGACTGGACCGTCAACCTGGGCGACGCAAGGCGCCGTGTGGGCGACAAGGTCGCCCTGCAAGGCAACCTGGACCCCAACGTCCTCTTCGCCGGCGACGACGCCATCCGCGCTGAAGTCCGCAAGCTGCTGGAGTCATTCGGACGTCCTGGCCCCGGCAGTGGCCACGTCTTCAATCTGGGCCATGGCATCTCCCAGCACACCCCGCCGCAAGCCGTGGCGACCCTGGCGCAGGCGGTGCACGAGATGAGTCGTGCCATGCGCGGCTGATCGTGCGCGTATCTGTCGTTATCTGTTCATATCTGTGCGGCGGGATAAGTTAATATGCACATCCTTGCCGGTCGGACTTGACTTATACACATTCGCCGCCGTTTTCTGATTGAGAATCAAACTTATCGGAATATGAACGGAAAGCGCAAGACGGTGTTTGTAAGTCATTGATTTTCATGGATTTATTTTCGTCGAATAAATGCCTCGTCTGTCCGTAAGCCGCTGTGGTATTAGCTCTCGGACTTGTCAAGAGGCACTTGTCAACAAAGTTATCCACAGGCGCTGTGCATAATGGGCAAAAGCGTTTACAAAACCGCCGCTTATCGAAGTATTTGAAGAATTACTTTAAGTTTGTAGGACAGTACGCGCAGGTCGGTGCAGGACAAAGCCGGGGTTTTTTTGTCAGCCAGCACTTGACAAATGCCCTCCGCCTGATCCGCAAACCGGGACTTATGCACATAAAAGGCATGCCGCATTTGCACAAACCGTCTAAGCAAATTTTTTTCCCGTGCTAAGGCGAACAATTTTAAGTCATTGATTTTATTGGACTAATTTTTTGCCCTGCATTTGGGCAGCGCGCCGTAAGCCTCGCCCAGTCTACTCGTGGCGATGTCAAGAGGCATTTGTCCCCAAAGTTATCCACAGGGTTTGTGGATAGGTTGAAAAATGACGATTAAACCGGGGCTTAGGCCGGTTTTTCAGGATTTACATTAAGTTCGTGGAACAACGTCTGCTTCAGGTCGCGCTCGATACGCCCCTGCATACCGTCTTTGATTACCGCTGGAAGGCCAGTTCGCCGGATGAGCCGTTGCCGGCGATCGGCCAATTGGTGGTGGTCCCCTTCGGCCGCCGCGAAGCCGTCGGGGTGGTCGTCGGCCAGGATGCGCAGACCGACCTGCAGGCCGACAAGATCAAGGACGTCATCGCCGTGCGGCACCAGTTGCCGCCGATGTCAGCGCATTGGCTGGCACTGTGCGGCTTTGCCGCCGACTACTACCAGCGTCCGCTGGGTGAGGTGATGCTGCCGGGGCTGCCCAAGAATCTGCGGGCCCTCACCACGGTGGCGCTGGACAAGGCACTCAAGGCCCTGGGCCGGCTTGCGCCCGCCACCAAGGCCAAGCCCAGGTCCAGGAAAAAGGCGGCGGTGGCCGCCACGGTGGAGGAAGCCATCGTCGATCCTGTGATGGCCGACCCATCGCCGGACCCGCTGCAACTGGGTGCCGCGCCGCCGCTGAACCCGTCCCAGCAGCAGGCGGTCGATGCGATCGCCGGCGCCGAGGGTTTCGCCCCGTTGCTGCTGTATGGCGTCACCGGCAGCGGCAAGACCGAGGTCTACCTGCAGGCTGCCGCCGCCATCCTGCGTCGCGCGGCAGAGCAGGCCAGCTCATCCGGTTCGCCTGAGCCTGGCCAGTCGACGCCGGCCCCCGCCCAGATCCTGGTGCTGGTGCCGGAAATCAACCTGACCCCGCAGCTGGAAGGCAACATCCGCGCACGTTTCCCGCATCTGAACGTGGTCGCCCTGCACAGCGGCCTGGCCGAGGGCGAGCGTGCCCGCAACTGGCTGGCGGCCCACCTGGGGCAGGCGCACATCGTGCTGGGGACGCGGCTGGCGATCCTGTCGTCGCTGCCGTCCCTGAAGCTCATCGTCATCGACGAGGAACACGACCCCTCCTACAAGCAACAGGAAGGCCTGCGCTACTCCGCGCGCGACCTGGCCGTCTGGCGTGCGCACCAGCTGGGCATCCCGGTGGTGCTGGGCTCGGCCACGCCCTCGCTGGAAACCTGGCAGCACGCCCAGGCCGGCCGCTACCGCCGCCTGGAACTGCGCCAGCGCGCGGCCCTGCAGGCAGTGCTGCCCAGCGTCAAGGTGATCGACATGGAGCGCGACAAGCCCGTCGATGGCCTCACCTCGACCCTGATCGCGGCCGTGCGCAAGCGCCTGGAGCAGGGAGAGCAATCGCTGCTGTTCCTCAACCGGCGCGGTTATGCGCCGGTGCTGGCCTGCGATGCCTGCGGCTGGATCAGCAACTGCATGCGCTGCGATGCCTTCATGGTGGTACATCGCCCCGAGCGGCGCCTGCGCTGCCACCATTGCAGCCTGGAACTGCACATTCCACGCGCCTGCCCGACCTGCGGCAACGTCGACCTGCAACCGTTGGGACGCGGCACCCAGCGGGTCGAAGAGGGCCTGCATGGCATCTTCCCCGAGGCCCGCATCCTGCGCATCGATGCCGACTCCACCCGCCTCAAGGGTTCGGCCCAGAGCGCCTTCGACAGCGTGCACCGGGGCGAGGTCGATATCCTGATCGGCACCCAGATGGTGGCCAAGGGGCATGACTTCAAAAAGCTCACCCTGGTGGGCGTGCTCAATCCCGACACCGCCCTGTTCTCGCACGACTACCGCGCCAGCGAGCGCCTGTTCGCGCAACTGATGCAGGTGGCCGGCCGCGCCGGCCGTGCCGGACTGTCGGCCGATGGCAGTTCGGGCGAAGTGCTGATCCAGACCCGCTATCCGCATCACCCGCTGTACCAGGCCGTGATCCGCCACGACTACGATGGCTTTGCCGGTGAATTGCTGGACGAGCGGCGCCAGGCGCATTTCCCGCCCTTCATGTACCAGGCACTGTTGCGCGCCGAAGGTCGCGAACTGGAGATCGCCATGGGTTTCCTGAAGGACGCGGCCAGTTTGCTGGACGCCCCGGCCATCACCATCAACGAACCGATCCCGATGACCATGATGCGGGTGGCCAATGTCGAGCGTGCCCAATTGCTGATCGAATGTCCCTCGCGCCCGACACTGCAGGCTTTCCTCAAGGAATGGCTGGCCTTGTTGCGGCAGATGAAGACCCGCGCGCGCTGGTCGCTGGAAGTCGATCCGGTCGATATCTGAGACGGCCCGGGCCGATTTTTGTTGTGATTACGGCATCTTTGTCTCGGCAGGGCGCCGGACTGCAGGCAAGCCGCTTGTTCATGCAGCCAACACGGTACGCCTAGCCGGTATAATCTCGGCTGCTCAACCAATTGCAAGCGATCCCTCCGCGCGGCGCCTCACAGCCGGTCCAGCGCCACGGTCGCTTCCGCTTTACCCCTCATTCCCATGCTCGCACAACAGAAACAACGCATCTCCGACCTGTTCTCGTCCGCCCTGCAGCCGCTGCTGGCCGACAGCGGCCTGACGCCGACCATCACCCTGGAGCGCCCGCGTGACGCCTCGCACGGCGACATCGCCTGCAACATCGCCATGCAGCTGGCCAAGCCGCTCAAGAAGAACCCGCGTGAGCTGGCCCAAGCCATCGTGGCCGCCGTGATGGCCGACCCGGCCCGCGAAGGCCTGGTGGAATCGGTCGAGATCGCCGGTCCGGGCTTCATCAACCTGCGCGTGGCCGCAGCCGCCAAGCAGGCGGTGGTGAAGGCGATCCACGAACAGGGCGAGGCCTTTGGTCGCGGCACTGCAGGCGCCGGCCAGAAGGTGCTGGTCGAGTTCGTCTCCGCCAACCCCACCGGTCCGCTGCACGTGGGTCACGGTCGCCAGGGTGCGCTGGGCGATGCGTTGTCGTCGCTGCTGGACGTGCAGGGCTACGATGTCCTGCGCGAGTTCTACTACAACGACGCCGGTGTCCAGATCGCTACGCTGGCAAGCTCGGTGCAGGCGCGCGCCCGCGGCTTCAAACCGGGCGATGCGCAATGGCCGGAATCGGCCTACAACGGCGACTACATCGCCGACATCGCCCGCGACTTCCTGGACAAGAAGACCGTCGCCGCCAGCGATGGCGAACCTGTCACCGGCAGCGGTGATGTCGAAGACATCGAGTCGATCCGTCGCTTCGCCGTCGCCTACCTGCGTCATGAGCAGGACCTGGACCTGCAGGCCTTCGGCGTGAAGTTCGACAATTACTACCTGGAGTCCTCGCTCTATGCCGACGGCAAGGTGGCCGCCGCCGTGGACGCGCTGGTCAAGGCCGGCAAGACCTACGAGCAGGACGGCGCCCTGTGGCTGCGCACCACCGACTATGGCGACGACAAGGATCGCGTCATGAAGAAGACCGACGGCACCTATACCTACTTCGTGCCCGATGTCGCCTACCACATCAACAAGTGGCAACGTGGCTACGGCAAGGTCATCAATATCCAGGGCAGCGATCACCACGGCACCATCGCCCGCGTGCGTGCCGGCCTGCAGGCAGCCGGCGTGGGCATCCCGCAGGGCTATCCCGACTACGTGCTGCACAAGATGGTCACCGTCATGCGCAATGGCGAAGAGGTCAAGATCTCCAAGCGCGCCGGTTCCTACGTCACCCTGCGTGACCTGATCGAATGGTCGGCCGGCGAGGCCGTCGAAGGCCAGGAACGCGACCTCACCCGCGGCCGCGATGCGGTGCGCTTCTTCCTCATCTCGCGCAAGGCCGATACCGAGTTCGTCTTCGACGTCGACCTGGCCCTGGCCCAGTCCGACGAAAACCCGGTCTACTACGTGCAATACGCCCATGCGCGCATCTGTACCGTGCTGGGCAAGTGGGGTGGCAACGAGGATGAGCTCAAGGACGTGAGCGACCTGTCGCCGCTGACCGCTCCGCGTGAAGCGACGCTGCTGGCCAAGCTGGCCGAATACCCGGACATGCTGGCGCATGCCCTGCAGGAGCTGGGACCGCACCAGGTCGCCTTCTACCTGCGCGATCTGGCAGGCGAACTGCATAGCTACTACAATGCGGAACGCGTGCTGGTCGACGATGTCCCAACCAGGTCCGCACGCCTGGCGCTGTTGTCCGCCACCCGTCAGGTACTGCGCAACGGCCTGGCCCTGCTGGGCGTATCGGCTCCGGCCAGAATGTAAACAAGCAGCTAAAGAGAAACGTGAAACCGTTGAACGCGAAACATCACAAGCAGGCCGGCGGCACGCTGCTCGGCCTGATCCTGGGTTTGATCGTCGGCCTGGGCATCGCCGTGGGCGTGGCCCTGATGATCACCAAGTCGCCCATTCCCTTCGTCAACAAGGTGGTGCGGCCCGAACGGGCCGATCCGACCCCGGCCCAGGCGGCCGACCCCAACCGTCCGCTCTACGGCAACCGCGACATCGCCCGCGAGGCGGCGCGCGACCAGCAGCAGTCGCAGACCCCGGTGCCGCCCAATACCGCCGCTGCCCAGCCGGTGCCGCCAGTAGCGCCGGCCCCCCAGGCCGCGACTCCGCCGGCCAAGCAGCCTGACACCAGGACGGCGGACGCCAAGCCCTCTGCCGCCGCGCCGTCGGCCTCCAAGAACGACAGCAACGACGACAAGTGGAGCTACTTCCTGCAGACCGGCGCCTTCCGTGACCAGGCCGATGCCGAAAGCGCCCGCGCCAAGCTGGCCCTGCTCGGTTTCGAAGCCCGCGTCACCGAACGTACCGCCGACAGCGGCGTGCTCTATCGCGTGCGCATCGGTCCCTTCGACCATGCCGAAGCGATGAACCGCACGCGCAGCAAGCTGTCCGATAACGGGGTCGATGCCGCCATCGTGCGCATTCCCAAGTAATCCACAACGCACCCACGGTGCCGGCGGCAAGGGATGGCCGGCCGGCACGGGGTGCAGACCGGCGCACAGGCCGGTTCCAAACGACTATCCATCAGAGAGGGTAATACCATGCGTTTCCATCAAAAGCTGCTGGCAGCCGTCAGCTTTGGCGTACTGGCCTTCACCGCCAGCGTCGGCGCCTCGGCTTCGCCGGCCAATCCGCAAGTGGGCAGCGACTACCGCGTGCTGGAACAGGCCCAGCCGACTGATTCCGGCAACAAGGTCGAAGTCACCGAATTCTTCTGGTTCGACTGCCCGCACTGCGCCGCATGGGACCCCTCGCTGACCGCCTGGGTCAAGAAGCAAGGCGACAAGATCAACTTCAAGAAGGTGCCGGTGGCCTTCCGCGACAGCTTCGTGCCGCAGCAGAAGCTGTACTACACGCTGGAAGCCATGGGCAAGGCGGATGAGCTGACCCCCAAGATCTTCCACGCCATCCACGTCGAGAACCAGCGCATCAACACCGACAAGACTATCCTGGCCTACATCGAGAAGATCGGTCTGGACAAGCAGAAATTCCTCGACCTGTACAACTCCTTCGGCGTGCAGACCAAGGCCCGTCGTGCCGCCCAGCTGCAGGAAGCCTACAAGGTGGACGGCGTGCCCATGATCGCCATCGACGGTCGTTATGTGACCTCGCCGGCCGTGGTCGGCGTGGCCCTGGCCAACCAGCCCGAGTCGATGCAGCAGGCCGCTGCCCTGCAGGTGATGGATCACCTGGTGGCCAAGGTCGCTGCCGAGAAGGCCGCCGGCGGCGCTGCAGCCAAAAAGAAGTAAGCTTCACCTGTCCTGCACGGTCCGCGTCCGCAAGGCCGCGGACCGTTGTCATTTGAGCCCGGGCATGTCCGCCCCGTCGCAACCCTTCACATACCCTCTGGAGCCGGCATGGCCACCCTTCCCGTCGTCGCAGCCCAGGAACGCGTGTTCCTGACCGGAGCTTCCAGCGGCATCGGCATGGCGCTGGCGCGCGCCTATGCACAGCGTGGCGCGGTCCTGGGGCTGGTGGCACGGCGTGGCGCCGAGCTGGATGCCTTGCGCGCCAGCCTGCCGCATCCTGAACGGCATCGCGTGTATGCGCTCGATGTCACCGATCACGCCGCCCTGGCCACTGCCGCAGAGTCTTTCATGACCGAGTTCGGTGGCGCCGACGTGGTCATCGCCAACGCCGGCATCTCCCAAGGCACGCTCACCGAATACCAGGAAGACCTGCGCGCCTTCGAGCGCATCCTGGCCGTCAATGTCACCGCTACCTTCGCCACCTTTACGCCCTTCGTGGCGCGCATGAAGGCACAACCCGAGGCACAGCGTCGCCGCTGCCGCCTGGTCGGCATCGGCAGCGTGGCCGGTATCCGTGGCCTGCCCGGTGCCGAGGCCTATAGCGCCTCCAAGGCTGCCGTGATCAGCTACTGCGAATCGCTGCGGGTGGAATTGCGCACCTCCGGCATCAAGGTCGTGACCATCGCACCCGGCTACATCGACACCCCCATGACCCGCGTGAACACCTATCGCATGCCCTTCCTGATGCCGGTGGAGCGCTTCGCCGAACGCGCCGTGCAGAGCATCGCCGAAGGCGTCAGCTACCGTGTCATTCCCTGGCAGATGGGGGTGGTGGCCAAGCTGCTCAGGCTGTTGCCGAACTGGCTGTACGATATGGCCTTCGCCCGCGCCCCGCACAAGCCTCGCAATCTCTAGCCACCCGACATCGCGGCGCCCGGCGCCGCCTCTGGAGTTTTTCATGAAGATCATTTTCGCCGGCACGCCGGAATTTGCCGCCGTTGCCCTCGAAGCCCTGTACGCCGCCGGTCACGAGATCACGCTGGTCCTGACCCAGCCTGACCGTCCGGCCGGACGTGGCATGCAGCTGCAGGCCTCGCCGGTCAAGCAATGCGCGTTGAAGCACGGCACGCCGGTGGCGCAGCCGGTCTCGCTGCGCCTGAACGGCAAGTACCCCGAGGTCGCGCAGGAAGCGCATGCGTTGCTGCAATCGACCCCGCATGACGTGATGGTGGTCGCCGCCTATGGCCTGATCCTGCCGCGCAGCGTGCTCGACATCCCGCGTTACGGCTGCATCAACATCCATGGCTCGCTCCTGCCGCGCTGGCGCGGTGCCGCCCCCATCCACCGCGCCATCGAGGCCGGCGACACCGAGACCGGCATCACCATCATGCAGATGGAAGAAGGACTGGATACCGGCCCGATGATGTTGATCGAAAGCCTGCCCATCACTGACGAGGACACCACCGGCAGCCTGCATGACAAGCTCGCCGCGCTGGGCGGCCGGATGATCGTGGACGCCATGGAAAAGCTGGAGCAGGGCGCATTGCCGGCCACGCCGCAACCGGAAGAAGGTGCCAACTACGCCGCCAAGATCGCCAAGGAAGAGGCTGCGCTGGACTTCAGCCAGAGCGCGCAACAACTGGCGCGCCGCATCCGCGCCTTCAATCCCTTCCCAGGCGCCACCGGCCGCTTCGGCGACACCGTGGTCAAGCTGTGGCAGGCGCGTGCGGTCAGCGTGGCGCAGCGGGGCGAGCCCGGCCAGGTGTTGTCGGCCGATGCCCAGGGCGGGATCGTGGTGGCCTGCGGCGAAGGCGCACTGCTGCTGACCGAATTGCAGAAGCCCGGCGGCAAGCGCCTGCCGGCGGCGGAATTCCTGAAGGGCTTCCCGCTGGAAGGCGGCCGCTTCGCCTGAGCGGGTGGGCTCAGGCGTATTGCTTGAGCACGTGCGGCAGATGCCGCCAGAACAGCTCCGCACCCAGGTGGACGCGGGCCTGCCAGTCATCGGCGGCATCGTCGTCGGCGCCGTCGGTGACGAACTTGAAGGCCCGCCAGGGCAGCCCGAAATGGTGGCAGACGCGGGCGATGGCAAACAACTCCATGTCCACCAGATCGACCCCCTGCGCCACCAGCCAGTCGTCGGCTGCGGTGACGAAGCTGTCGCCGGTGCCGCACAGCACGCCGGGATGGCCGGATTCCAGGCGCGGCGGTTGCTGCTCCGGGTTCATCAGCGGCGTCACGCCACGCGGCGCCAGCGGCATGGCCGCCATGTCGCGCTGGATCACCGCCGCCACTTCCAGCAGGCCGTCATGCAGGGGGTCGATCTTGCCTGCCGTGCCGAAGTTGATCACCAGGCGCGGCTGCCGCTCCAGGATGGCCCGGGTGGCATGCAGCGCGGCATTGACCTTGCCGACGCCGCAATAGAGCAGCTCTACGCCATCGGGCGCGTCAGTGGCCTGGAGTTCGCTTTCCAGGGCGCTCAGGATGAGGATGGGGCGAGGCGCTGTCATCTTTGTCAACAGTTAATGGATTGCAAGCAAATCCAGCCGCAAAGGCCGGCCGGCGCGGGGTGGTAGGGCGCTTTCGCGTATAATCTGGCTCTCATTTTTGCCTGTGAAACCGGTCAGTCCAGACCGGTTTTTTTGTCCCGCCAAAGCGTGGACAGTCCCGCAGACAGGCCCGCATTGTTGCCGCAACCAGAGAAAAACGCCAGATGAAGCCGAACGAACTGTGCCAGACCGAATTGCTGCTGCGCGACCTGATGTCGCAGCGCATCCTCATCCTCGATGGTGCCATGGGCACCATGATCCAGCGCTACAAGCTGACCGAAGAGGATTATCGTGGCCAGCGTTTTGCTGATTTCAGCGTTCCCGGCAAGGAGATGTTCGTCAAGGGCAACAATGAGCTGCTCTCGCTGACCCAGCCGCACATCATCCAGGAAATCCACGAGCAATACCTGGCTGCCGGTGCCGACCTGATCGAGACCAATACCTTCGGCGCCACCAGCGTGGCCCAGGACGATTACCACATGGCGCATCTGGTCTACGAGATGAACCTGGAATCGGCCCGCCTGGCCCGCGCCGCCTGCGACAAGTATTCCACCCCGGACAAGCCGCGCTTCGTGGCCGGCGCCCTTGGCCCCACGCCCAAGACCGCATCGATCTCGCCGGACGTCAATGACCCCGCTGCGCGTAACGTAACTTTCGATCAACTGGTGGCCGCGTACCTGGAACAGACGCGCGCGCTGGTCGAAGGTGGCGCCGACGTGCTGCTGGTCGAGACCATCTTCGATACCCTGAACTGCAAGGCGGCACTGTTCGCCATCGATACCTTCTTCGAGGAAAGCGGCAAGCGCCTGCCCATCATGATCTCCGGCACCGTCACCGACGCCTCCGGCCGCATCCTGTCGGGTCAGACCGTGACCGCCTTCTGGAACTCCATCCGTCACGCCCGCCCGCTGACGGTGGGCCTGAACTGCGCGCTGGGTGCAGCCCTGATGCGCCCCTATGCCGAAGAACTGTCGCGCATCGCCGATACCTACGTCTGCATCTACCCCAACGCCGGCCTGCCCAATCCGATGAGCGACACCGGCTTCGACGAGACGCCCGATGTCACCTCGGCCCTGCTGAAGGAATTCGCCGAGAGCGGCTTCGTCAACGTCGCCGGCGGCTGCTGCGGCACCACGCCGCCGCACATCAAGGCCATCGCCGAGACGGTGGCCACCATCGCTCCGCGCAAGGTCCCGGAAGCCACTCATGAGATGCGCCTGTCGGGCCTGGAGCCCTTCACCATCAATGATGAATCGCTGTACGTCAACGTCGGCGAGCGCACCAACGTCACCGGTTCCAAGGCCTTCGCCCGCCTGATCCTCAACGAGCAGTACGACGAAGCCCTGGCCGTGGCCCGCCAGCAGGTCGAGAACGGCGCGCAGATCATCGACATCAACATGGACGAGGCGATGCTGGATTCGGTCGCCGCCATGACGCGCTTCCTGAACCTGATCGCCTCCGAGCCGGACATCGCCCGCGTGCCCATCATGATCGACTCGTCCAAGTGGGAAGTCATCGAAGCCGGTCTCAAGTGCGTGCAGGGCAAGTCCATCGTCAACTCCATCTCGATGAAGGAAGGCGAAGAGAAATTCCTGCGCGAAGCCAAGCTGTGCCGTCGCTACGGCGCCGCCGTGATCGTCATGGCCTTCGACGAAGTGGGCCAGGCCGATACCTTCGCGCGCAAGATCGAGATCTGCGAGCGCGCCTATCGCCTGCTGGTGGACAAGCTGGACTTCCCGCCCGAGGACATCATCTTCGACCCCAACATCTTCGCGGTGGCAACGGGTATCGAGGAACACAACAACTACGCGGTCGACTTCATCGAAGCCACCCGCTGGATCCACGAGAACCTGCCCTACGCCAAGATCAGCGGCGGTGTCTCCAACGTGTCCTTCAGCTTCCGCGGCAACGACCCTGCGCGCGAGGCCATCCACACGGTCTTCCTGTACCACGCCATCAAGGCCGGCATGACCATGGGCATCGTCAATGCCGGCATGATCGGCGTCTATGACGACCTGCCGGCCGAACTGCGCGAGCGCGTGGAAGACGTGGTGCTGAACCGCCGTGACGACGCCACCGAGCGCATGATCGAATATGCCGCCACCTTGAAGGCCGGCGACAAGATGGAAGAAGCCACCCTGGAATGGCGCAGCGAACCGGTCGCCAAGCGCCTCTCGCATGCGCTGGTGCACGGCATCACGCAATGGATCGTGGAAGACACCGAAGAGGTGCGCCAGCAGATCGCCGCCGATGGTGGCCGTCCCATCCATGTCATCGAAGGCCCGCTGATGGACGGCATGAACGTGGTCGGCGACCTGTTCGGCCAGGGCAAGATGTTCCTGCCCCAGGTGGTCAAGTCGGCCCGCGTGATGAAGCAGGCCGTGGCGCACCTGATCCCCTTCATCGAGGAAGAAAAGCGCCAGCTCGAAATCACCACCGGCGAGGTCGCCAAGCCCAAGGGCAAGATCGTGATCGCCACCGTCAAGGGCGACGTCCACGACATCGGCAAGAACATCGTCACCGTGGTCCTCCAGTGCAACAACTTCGAGGTGGTCAACATGGGCGTGATGGTGCCCTGCGCCGAGATCCTGGCCAAGGCCAAGGAAGAGAAGGCCGACATCATCGGCCTGTCGGGCCTGATCACCCCCTCGCTGGAAGAGATGGCCTACGTGGCCAAGGAAATGCAGCGCGATCCGTATTTCGCCGGCATCAAGATGCCGCTCATGATCGGCGGCGCCACCACTTCGCGCGCACACACGGCGGTCAAGATCGCGCCCAACTACGAAGGCCCGGTGGTCTACGTGCCGGACGCCTCGCGTGCCGTGTCGGTGGCGCAATCGCTGCTGGCCGACGAGCAGAAGACCCAGTACGTCAGCGAACTCAATGCCGACTACGAACGCATCCGCGAGCAGCACGCCAGCAAGAAGGCCGCACCCATGCTGTCGCTGGCGGCGGCCCGCGCCAACAAGACCCGGCTCGACTTCGCACCGGTCAAGCCCAAGTTCATCGGCCGTCGTCTGTTCAAGAATGTCGACCTGGGCCTGCTGGCCAACTATATCGACTGGGGCCCGTTCTTCCAGACCTGGGATCTGGCCGGACCTTACCCCGCCATCCTGAGCGATGAGGTCGTGGGGGAAGCCGCTACCAAGGTCTTCGAAGAAGCCCAGGCCATGCTCAAGAAGATCATCGATGGCCGCTGGCTCACCGCCAATGGCGTCATCTCGCTGCTGCCGGCCAATAGCGTCAATGACGACGACATCGAGATCTATACCGACGACAGCCGCAGCCAGGTCGCCTTCACCTACTACGGCCTGCGCCAGCAGACCGAGAAGCCGGTGGTCGATGGCGTGGCGCGTCCCAACCAGTGCCTGTCGGACTTCATCGCCCCCAAGGACTCGGGCGTGCAGGACTACATCGGCATGTTCGCCGTCACCGCCGGCCTGGGTATCGAGAAGTACGAGAAGCGCTTCGAGGATGCGCATGACGATTACTCCTCCATCATGCTCAAGGCCCTGGCCGACCGCCTGGCCGAGGCCTTCGCCGAATACCTGCACGAGCG
The DNA here is from genome assembly GCF_002870055.1 of Herbaspirillum sp. BH-1. Lineage (NCBI taxonomy): Bacteria > Pseudomonadati > Pseudomonadota > Betaproteobacteria > Burkholderiales > Oxalobacteraceae > Herbaspirillum > Herbaspirillum sp. BH-1. The sequence goes on from NZ_PKOI01000006.1 coordinate 264,061, forward strand.
CGTGCGCAAGGACCTGTGGGGCTATGCCGCCGACGAGCAGTTGAGCAGCACCGACCTGATCAAGGAAAAATACCTCGGCATCCGCCCCGCGCCCGGCTATCCGGCCTGCCCGGAGCACACCGTCAAGGCTGACGCTTTCCGCACCATGCAGTGCGACGAGATCGGCATGCAGTTGACCGAGTCCTATGCCATGTTCCCTGGCGCGTCGGTGTCGGGCTTCTACTTTGCCCATCCGCAGTCGAAGTACTTCGTGGTCGGCAAGATCGGCGCCGACCAGGTCGAGGACATGGCCCGCCGTCGCCAGGTGTCCAGGGACGAGCTGGAACGCTGGCTCGCCCCCAACCTGTAAGTCCTCCCATGCCCGGCCTGCGCGCCGGGCAGTTTTTCCTGTGGCTTGTATTCGGCAGCCGTCCTGCTATCATCCACGCCCGCCGTTCCGTAGCCCTTGCTTTAGCCATGATCGATTCCGCTGACCACGTCACCCATGCACTGCCCGTGACCGTGGCCACGCGCCTGCACTTCTCGGACGGCAAGTCGCGCGCCATCTTCACCGTGGACCTGGTCCAGGACCTCCTGGGGGACTGGGTGCTCACGCAGGCGTGGGACGGTGCCGAGGGCCGCAGTGCGGTGCGTCGCGTGGTGGTCGAGGGCCATGAGCAGGGCCTGCAGATGCTGCAGAAGATCGCCCGCCACAAGGAGCGCCTGGGCTTTCGCCAGGTGCACCTGTATCACGTTGGCTGATCACGTTGGCTGATCACGTCGGCTGAACACGTGGATTGATCCCCCCACATCGCCGGCGCCAAGTACTCACCAGCAAGCCGGCGCGACCCATGTTAGGCTAGTCGGCCCGCACCAGTCGGGTGCAATTCTTGCGCGGCAGATAAAAACCAGAAACGCCGCAGCGATATCAATAATTAGTCCGGAGACCGACCGTGCCACCCTCATTGCCCCCAGAGCCTGCTGCCGTTGACCGTCATCAGGTCGATTCCTCCTATGCCGTGCTGCGCCTGTGCATCACCATGGTCTTGATGGTCGTCGGGGCCAGCGGCATGTACGTGATGGCGGTGGTGCTGCCAGCGGTGCAGGCGCATTTCCAGGTGGATCGCGGCCTGGCGTCCATGCCCTACACGCTGACCATGCTTGGCGTGGGCGTGGGTGGTCTGCTGATGGGCCGCATGGCCGACCGCTCCGGCATCATGCGCCCCCTGCTGCTGGGCGGCGTCTGCCTGGGCGGAGGATTCATCGCCGCAGCGCTGGCGCCCAATATCTGGTTCTTCATGGCTGCGCACTGTGTGCTGATCGGCCTGCTGGGGACGGCCTGTACCTTTTCGCCGCTGGTGGCCGACACCTCGCTGTGGTTCCGCAAGCGACGCGGTATCGCCGTGGCGGTGTGCGCCAGCGGCAACTACCTGGGTGGCGCGATCTGGCCACCCATCGTCCAGCATTTCGTCGACAGTGTCGGCTGGCAGCAGACCTATATCGGCCTGGGCATCACCTGTACGCTGATCATGTGCTCATTGGCCCTGCTGATGCGCGCCCGTCCTCCGGTGCAGGAAAGTGGCACGACCGGCGCCCGCATCGGCGGCGGGCCGCGTCCCTTCGGCCTCTCGCCCGGTGCGGCGCAGTTGCTGCTATGCGTGGCCGGTGTGGCCTGTTGCGTGGCCATGGCCATGCCCCAGGTACACATCGTGGCCTACTGTGGCGATCTCGGTTACGGTCCGGCGCGGGGTGCCCAGATGTTGTCACTGATGCTGGCCTGCGGCGTGGTCAGCCGTCTGGTCTCGGGAGCCATCTGCGACCGCATCGGCGGCCTGCGCACGCTGTTGCTGGGTTCCATGCTGCAGGGCCTGTCGCTGCTGCTGTTCATCCCCTTCGACAGCCTGGCTTCGCTGTACATCATCTCGGCACTGTTCGGCCTGTTCCAGGGCGGCATCGTGCCGTCCTACGCCATCATCGTGCGCGAATACTTCCCGGCCGCCGAAGCCGGCCAGCGGGTCGGGGCGGTCATCATGGCGACCATGTTCGGCATGGCCCTGGGCGGCTGGATGTCGGGCAAGATCTTCGACCTGACCGGCTCCTATCACGCCGCCTTCGCCAACGGCATCGCCTGGAACCTGCTCAACCTCGGTATCGCGGTCCTGCTGCTGACCCGTGCGCGCGGCATGCGCTTGCGGGCGGCCTGATCAGGCCAACAGCGGGTGGACATCAGGGCGAAGATTGGGCCGAAGATCGGGCGCACAGCACGGTCGTAGTTGGCAGCGTAGCGGCTTTCAGCTACGCTGCCGGGTCAACCGATCAATGCATTTCCAAGCGCCCATTCCGCCATGCTCATCCTCTTCCTCAAGGCCGTGGTCCTGATCCCGATCACGCTGCTGCCCATCCTCAATCCGTTGGGCATCGCACCGGTGTTCGCCAACCTGCTGGGCAACGTCAGCCGCAGCACCGAGAAGCGTATTGCGCGCCAGGTGGCCATCAATTGCTGGTTCATGCTGGTGGCGGCGATCTTCATCGGTTCGCACGTGCTGACCTTCTTCGGTATCTCGCTGCCCATCGTGCGCGTGGGTGGTGGCCTGCTGGTGGCGGTATCGGGCTGGAAGCTGCTCAACGACAACAGCCAGGACAGTTCCATCCCCACCCAGGTTGCCAAGACCTATGACGAAGACCTGCCCGACGAAGAGATCAAGGCGCGCAGCTTCTATCCCATGAGCTTTCCCCTCACCGTGGGACCGGGCACGATTGCCGCCTCCATCACGCTGGGTGCCAATACGCCCACGCGCCTGCTGGACTGGGTGATTTCGGTGGGCAGCGCTGCGCTGGGTGCCGCGCTGACGGCGCTGGTGATCTTCCTCTGCTACAACTACGCCCACAAGCTGGTCAACCTGATGGGGCGCCTGGGCACCATGGTGGTGCTGCGCCTGTCAGCCTTCATCCTGTTGTGCATCGGTATCCAGATCTTCTGGTCGGGATTGTCGGCCTTGCTGGCCGAGGCGGGGATCAGCGGGGTCGCGCCGTAAGGCAAGGGATAAGGGGTAGGCGGCTACTTCAGCCAGCCCAGTTCATCCAGCGCGTCCTGCACCAGCTCCAAGCGGAGCACGGGGTTGTCCAGCGCCAGCAGGCTCTGCTTGAGTTCGACGGTGATGGGCATCATCTCGGCCCAGCGGTTGGCGACCCAGCCGCAATCGTCCAGCCGGTAAGGCGCCGCGATCGGCACCTCGCTCTCCGGCAGGCCCTGGCGCAATACCGACTGCAGCAGGTTGTCCAGCGCCTGCGCGGTGTTGCCCAGTTCCTCGGGAATCGTCACGGCGCGATCGGCTTCCATCATTTCTACCTGGGCCGTCCACAGGCCATGCTTCTGCTGTTCGGCCTGCAGGATGCGGAAGCGCTCGTCACCCAGGCAGGCCACCCGCATCAGACCGGGGGATGGCGTGCTCCACTCCTTGATGCGGGCCATCGTGCCCACGCCGACGAAACGCTCGCTCTGTCCCGGACGACGGACCTCGGAGCCTGCCGTCAGGGCCACCACGCCGAAGCCACTGCCTTCGGCAATGCACTTGCCGATCATGTCCAGATAGCGCACCTCGAAGATCTGCAGTGGCAGCCGCCCTTCGGGAAAGAGCGTGCTGGCCAGCGGAAACAGCGGGATGGTTCGGGCCGAGATCGGCGGGCGCGGGGTGGCGGGGGCAGCGGGCATCATCACTCCTGATGGCGATCAGTCATGAGCGCAGAGCATACCTGTTCTCGGCCACGCATTCATAGCGTTGCACGATGTAGCCGTTGTCATCCACGCTCTCCAGATAGACGTCGAACTGCCACAGCCGCGCCATGTGCCGCAGCACCTCGTTGGTGCTGTCGCCCAGCGAGCGGCCGTCGCTGCGGAAGTGGCGCAGCGTCAGGCTGCGGTTGCCGCGCGTGTTGACCGACCAGACCTGGATGTTGGGCTCGCGGTGGTTGATGTCGTACTGCCGCGAGAGGGCCTGGCGCACATACTGGAAGCCCCGCTCGTTGTGGATGGCCGAGACCTCGATCTCGCTGCGCGCCTCATCGTCCAGCACGGCGAACATGCGCATGTCGCGCATGAGCTTGGGCGAAAGATACTGGGCGATGAAGCTCTCGTCCTTGTAGTTGCGCATCACGTATTGCAGGGTATCGAGCCAGTTGCTGCCGGCGATCTCGGGGAACCACTCGCGGTCTTCATCGCTCGGGTGTTCGCAGATGCGGCGGATGTCGCTCATCATCGAGAAGCCCAGGGCATAGGGATTGATGCCGTTGTAATAGGGCTTGGTGATGGGCGGCTGGAACACCACATTGCTGTGCGAATGCAGGAATTCCATCATGAAGCCATCGGTCAGGCGACCCTGGTCGTAGAGGGTATTCAACAGCGTGTAATGCCAGAAGGTGGCCCAGCCCTCGTTCATCACCTGGGTCTGGCGCTGCGGATAGAAATACTGGCCGACCTTGCGCACGATGCGGATCACCTCACGTTCCCAGGGCTCCAGCAAGGGCGCGTTCTTCTCGGCGAAGTAGAGCAGGTTTTCCTGCGGCTCGGAGGGGAAGCGGCCTTCGACAGCAGCGGCGGCCGTTTCCTTCTTCGCCGGCAGGGTGCGCCAGAGTTCGTTGACCTGCGACTGCATGTAGGCTTCGCGCTCGCGCTGACGCGCCTTTTCCTGTGCCAGCGACAGCCGTTGCGGGCGCTTGTAGCGATCCACGCCGTAATTCATCAGCGCATGGCAGGAGTCCAGCAGCTCCTCGACCCGCTCGAAGCCATGACGCTCTTCGCACTCGGCAATGTAATTGCGTGCATACACCAGGTAATCGATGATGGCACTGGCATCGGTCCACAACTGGAACAGGTAGTTACCCTTGAAGAAGGAGTTGTGTCCGTAGGCCGCGTGAGCGATGACCAGGGCCTGCATGGTCATCGTGTTCTCTTCCATCAGGTAGGCGATGCAAGGGTCGGAGTTGATCACGATCTCATAGGCCAGGCCCATCTGGCCGCGCTTGTAGTCGCGTTCGGTCAGCATGAAGTGCTTGCCGTAGGACCAGTGCCGATAGTTGACCGGCATGCCGTGCGAGGCATAGGCATCCATCATCTGTTCGGCCGAGATGATTTCCAGCTGGATGGGATAGATGTCCAGCTCGTAACCCTTGGCCACCCGGGCGATTTCATCGTTGTAGCGTTCGATCAGATCGAAGCTCCAGTCGGAGGGGCAGGGCAGGGGGTCATGCTTGAAGCGGCTGTTCATGCGTGCACCTGCTTTTCAAAGAGTTCGCGGAAGACCGGGTAGATCTCGGCGGCAGACTGCACCTTCTTCATGGCGAAGTGCGGGTGCGACTCGATCAGTTGCATGTACTCGGTCCACAGGTTCTGTTCCGGATCGGCCACCTGGATGTAGGCGAAGTAGCGCGTCAGCGGCAGGATGGCCGACTCCAGCAGCTCGCGGCATTTCGGGGAATCGTCGTTCCAGTTGTCGCCGTCGGAGGCCTGCGCACCGTAGATGTTCCATTCGCTGGGAGAGTAGCGCTTGGTGATGATGTCGTGCATCAGTTCCAGCGCGCTGGAGACCACCGTGCCGCCGCTTTCCTGGGAATGGAAGAAGGTGTTCTCATCGACTTCATCGGCGCGGGTGTGATGGCGGATGAAGACCACTTCGATGTGCTCGTAATTGCGCGTGAGGAAGAGATACAGCAGGATGAAGAAGCGCTTGGACAGATCCTTGCGCTGCTCATCCATCGAACCCGATACGTCCATCACGCAGAACATCACCGCACGGCTGGAGGGTTGCGGTTGACGCACCCGGTTCACATAGCGCAGGTCGAAGGGGTCGATGAAGGGGATGCGCAGGATGCGGGCGCGCAAATGCTTCACTTCCTCTTCCAGCAACTGGATGTCGGCGCTGTGCTCCTCGGGTTTGCGCTTCATTTCGGCCAGCGTTTCCTCGGCCACGTCGAGCTGGCGCTGCAGCGGACCGCCCAGGGCGATGCGGCGGCCCAGCGAGGAACGCAGCGAACGCACCACGTCGATGTTGTTGGGCGAACCGTCGACCGAATAACCGGCGCGCTGGTTCTTCCAGTTCGGTACCTGCAGCAGGTTGGTTTCCACCAGGCGTGGCAGTTCCAGGTCCTCGAAGAAGTAATGCATGAATTCTTCGCGGGTCAGTTCGAAGGTGAAATCATCCTGTCCTTCGCCGTCGTTACTGGCACTGCTGCCGCCTCCGCCGCCGCTGCCACCGTTCTGGCGCGGGATGCGGTCACCCTGCAGGTAATCCTGGTTGCCCGGATGCACGGCTTCGCGCTTGCCGCCCTTGCCGTGATGGAAGAAGGGCTCCGAGACATCCTTGCGCGGGATGCTGATGCTCTTCGACTTTTCGAGATCGGTGATACTGCGGTCGCGCACGGCGTCCGCCACCGAACGTTGGATATGCCCCTTGAAGCGCCGCAGGAAGCGCTCCCGGTTGGCGATGCTCTTGTTCTTGCCAGCCAGCCTGCGGTCGATGATCTGATGCAGCACTCGGTTCTCCTGCTAGTGGTCGGCGGTGCGCCAGGCGCACGGCGCCGAAGGGTCGCCGCGCGCATCGCCACGCATGCCGCGGACGATGCGCAACAGCGGCGCTTACGAGGACTTGCGCACGCGCAGGTACCATTCGCACAGCAGGCGCACCTGCTTGGGCGTGTACCCCTTGCTGACCATGCGGTTGACGAAGTCTTCGTGTTTCTGCATTTCCTCGGTGGAGCCCTTGGCATTGAAGGAGATCACCGGTAACAGGTCTTCGGTGTTGGAGAACATCTTCTTCTCGATCACCACGCGCAGCTTTTCATAGCTGGTCCACAGCGGGTTCTTGCCACCGTTGTTGACCCGGGCGCGCAGTACGAAGTTGACGATCTCGTTGCGGAAGTCCTTGGGATTGCTGATGCCGGCCGGCTTCTCGATCTTTTCCAGTTCCGCATTCAGGGCGGCGCGGTCGAAGCTCTCGCCGGTGTCGTGATCGCGGTATTCCTGGTCCTGGATCCAGAAGTCGGCATAGGTCACGTAACGATCGAAGACGTTCTGACCATATTCCGAGTACGACTCCAGGTAGGCGGTCTGGATTTCCTTGCCGATGAATTCGGCATAGCGCGAGGCCAGCGTGTCCTTCACGAAGGAGAGGTATTTCTGCTCGGCTTCCTGCGGGAACTGTTCACGCTCGATCTGCTGTTCCAGCACATACATCAGATGCACCGGATTGGCCGCGACCTCGGTGGTATCGAAGTTGAACACCCGCGACAGAATCTTGAACGCAAAACGGGTGGAGATACCGTTCATGCCCTCATCGACACCGGCATAGTCGCGGTACTCCTGATAGGACTTGGCCTTGGGATCGGTGTCCTTCAGGTTCTCGCCGTCATAGACCTGCATCTTGGAGAAGAGGCTGGAGTTTTCCGGCTCCTTCAGGCGGGTGAGGACCGAGAACTGCGCCATCATCTTCAGCGTGCCCGGCGCGCAAGTGGCCTTGCCCAGCGAAGAGCTGCGGATCAGTTTTTCGTAGATCTTGATTTCTTCGGACACGCGCAGGCAATACGGCACCTTGACGATGAAGATACGGTCCAGCAGCGCTTCGTTGTTCTTGTTGTTGCGGAAGGCCTTCCACTCCGATTCGTTGGAGTGGGCCAGGATGACGCCATCGAAGGGAATCGCGCCAAAGCCTTCGGTGCCCTTGAAGTTGCCTTCCTGGGTTGCCGTCAGCAGCGGGTGCAGCACCTTGATGGGCGCCTTGAACATTTCCACGAATTCCAGCAGGCCCTGGTTGGACAGGCACAGCCCGCCCGAATAGCTGTAGGCGTCGGCATCGTCCTGCGAATACTGTTCCAGCTTGCGGATATCGACCTTGCCCACCAGGGTCGAGATGTCCTGGTTGTTCTCGTCGCCCGGTTCGGTCTTGGAAATACCGATCTGGCGCAGGATCGACGGGTAGCGCTTGACCACGCGGAACTGGCGGATGTCGCCGTTGTACTCGTGCAGTCGCTTGACGGCCCAGGGGCTCAGGATGGGTTTGAGGTAGCGACGCGGGATGCCGTACTGTTCCTCCAGGATGGCGCCATCCTCGTCATAGTCGAACAGGCCCAGCGGCGATTCATTGACCGGCGAACCCTTGATGGAATAGAAGGGCACCTGCTCCATGAGCTGCTTCAGGCGCTCGGCGATGGAGGACTTGCCGCCGCCCACCGGACCCAGCAGGTAGAGAATCTGCTTCTTCTCTTCCAGGCCCTGGGCGGCATGGCGGAAATAGGAAACCACTTGCTCGATCACTTCTTCCGCGCCGTAGAACTCCTTGAAGGCGGGATAGACCTTGATGACCTTGTTGGCGAAGATGCGCGAGAGGCGCGGATCTTCCCGGGTGTCGACCTTCTCCGGCTCGCCGATGGCCATCAGCATCCGTTCGGCAGCCGATGCATAGACTGCCGGGTCGTTCTTGCAAAGATTCAGATACTCTTCAAGCGATAATTCTTCTTCTCTGGTCTTGTCGAACCGGCTTGCAAAGCTGCTGTAGATATCCATACCACCTCCGTCGCTCTCAAAAAAGTACGAAACAGATTCATATGTCTGGACTTGCCATCTGCGGTTATCGAAGAACGCGTCGGTGACTCTGGAAAGCGTCATTGCCGGTGTGTTCTTTGAAAGCCGTAGCATCTACAGCGTGATGCGAAGAACTTTTCAGTTCTGTTTTTTATTCTAGTCCTTTTTTACTTCGTCTTTTGCTTCCAGGTAGTGATCCATTGTGACCAGCATGGTTCATCTGATGCGAAGATTTTCTGAACTCCCGGAAGTCATGGTGAAAATGATCCATCCGCCGGGAACGATCCCTTCGCGCCATTCTTTCGCGCTATTTGCGAAGCAATCTTCTGTCCATGCTCTTTCAATGTGCGGATTGCTGTAGCGGTTGACCTCACGGTGCGCTATTTTCGCGCAGCGTGCCATCGTAAAAACCCTGATGGCCGTCGGGAGAAAACCGGCAGACAATATCCGCCTGGTCAGATTGGCAGGCGTTCCCGCCTGTGTTTGTCGTCTCCTGGTTGCGGTGCGATTTGCACACTGATGACTACCCCTAGTTCCTTATAGCTGGAATCGTGCCAGCCCGGTATGACTTATTTCTACCAGCGGCGTGGAGCCACCATCTTTTTTGTAACGAGGGCGGTCGCAAGCCTGGGGTGTTGCTGTTCTGCCTCATCCCGTGAGCCAGTACGGCGCTGTGAAATGCTTTAGATGATTTTCGCAGTTAGGCATGAGGCGTGTGCATGGACTCCATGCGTTGGCAGAATTGCAGTGGCGGAAGGGGATGGGAATCACGTCGTCATGGCAATTTCTTTCCTGTCCCTGTCGTCGGCGAGGCTAATCTGCCACGTTCCTGTCGCGAACTCGGCCGTTGGCTGCCATCAGCGGCCTCAAAAGCACATAAGTCATTGACAGCTAAGTAGAAAATGCAGTCTAATTCAGGGTTCACCATCTGAAGAATTGCGCGCGGTGCCGTCGCAGTGCTGTTTCAGTTGCAGGTCGCCCGATTACCCCGGTAAGCCAGGCCGCCAGCGACAGAGGCCAACAAATGGTGTCAGCGATGCAGGGGCTGCCGGCTTATATGGCGGCAGGGCATCGGTGATGCGGAACAGGCACACCGAAAGCGGTTCCAGAATTCCGATTTATTTTTGCTGTTTGCTCCAAGGCAGCCCAACTTAGCGAGTCCAACATGAAACGTACTTACCAACCTTCCGTCGTGCGTCGCAAGCGTACCCATGGTTTCCGTGCCCGTATGGCAACCCGTGGCGGCCGTGCCGTGATCAACGCCCGTCGCGCCAAGGGCCGCAAGCGTCTGGCTGCTGTTTAAGCCAGGGCATTGCGCTGCCGTTTCGTGTGACGGACGTCCGCTCACCGCTTCCAGCACGTCAAGCAGGCGACTTCCCACGCGATCGGCGAATCGTTAAAACGGATGAGTTTTCATCCGTTTTTCGTTTGCGCCCCGTGTATCGTACCGAGCACTTCGTGTTGTATGCGCGCCGTAACAGCCTGCCACAGGCCCGCCTGGGCGTGGTTGCGGCCAAGCGGCTCGCGCCGCGTGCCGTGACCCGCAATACGATCAAGCGTGCCACGCGCGAGCTGTTCCGCCAGGCCGAACTGCCCGCCGTGGATTGCATCGTGCGCCTGTCGCGCCCGGTCAATGCACGCAAGGATCCGGCCCGCAGTGCCAGCGTCAAGGCCATGCTGCGGGCCGAGTTGCTGCAGTTGTTCGCCTTCTTGCCGAACGCGCCGGCATTTGCCAGGAAATAGGAAGTGATGAAAACGCCTTTGCTCCTGCTGTTACGTGCCTACAAGCTGGGAGTAAGCCCGTTCCTGGGGCAGAATTGCCGTTTCTATCCCAGCTGTTCCGACTACGCCGCCGAGGCGGTGCGCGTGCATGGCGCGCTCAAGGGCAGCCTCCTGGCCGGCAAGCGCCTGTGCAAATGCCATCCCTGGCATGCCGGCGGACTGGATTTCGTGCCGGGTTCGGCCGAAGCGCGGGCGCATGCGATGAGCCAGTCTTCCGCGTCTTCTCCCGATTTTCCGAATACTTCGTCGCAGCCCCCGGCTGCGCGGGTTTCTCCCCCTGTGGCCGCTGACGGTTGCAGCCACTCCTGAACTCATCAATACGCATATGGATATCAAACGTACCGTCCTGTGGGTTGTATTCTCCTTCTCCCTGCTGCTGCTCTGGGATAGCTGGATGCGCCATAACGGACATCAGTCGATGTTCTTCCCGTCGGCCACCCCGACTCAGGAGCAAGCCGCCGCCAATCCGGCCGCACCCACCGCCAGCCCGACCGGTTCGCCTGTCCCGCAGGCAGGTACGCCGGCGCCGGCCGCTGCCGGTACCCCTGGCGCAGTGCCGGGCGCGGACGGCAACGCCGTGGCGACCAAGGGCGAAACCATCACCATCACGACCGATCTGGTGAAGGCCAGCATCGACACCGTCGGTGGCGAACTGAAGCGCCTGGAACTGCTCAAGCAGCCGGACGTGGTCGATCCGACCAAGAACGTGGTGCTCTTCGATTCCGAGCCCGGCCATATGTACCTGGCCGAGTCGGGCCTGATCGGCGGCCCCTTCCCCAACCACAAGACCATCTTCACCGCCCAGCCGGGTCCGCGTTCGCTGGACAACGGCAATGAAGTGCAACTGGTGCTGGTGGCCGACCAGGGTGGTGTGAAGCTGACCAAGACCTACACCTTCAAGCGCGACAGCTACCTGATCGACGTCAAGCACACGGTGACCAACGCCACCGGCGCGGCCATCAATCCCTCGCTGTACCTGCAGCTGGTGCGCGACGGCAACAAGCCGGGCGGCGAGTCGCACTTCTACAGCACCTTCACCGGCCCGGCCGTCTACAGCGACAGCGAACACTTCGAAAAGCTGGACTTCGAGAAGATCGCCAACGGCAAGCAGCAGCACGTGAACAAGGCCGACAACGGCTGGATCGCGATGGTGCAGCACTACTTCGTCTCGGCCTTCATCCCGCCGGAGAAGGCCCAGCGCGACGTCTTCAGCAAGAAGGTCGGCGACAACCTGTATGCGGTCGGTTCCATCCTGCCGCTGGGTACCGTGGCGCCGAACGCCAGCGTGACCATGGACAGCCAGCTGTACTCCGGCCCCACCGTCTCCAAGACCCTGCAGGCCATCGCCCCGGGCCTGGACCTGGTGCGTGACTACGGCCACCTGACCGTGATCGCCGAGCCCATCTTCTGGCTGATGACCCACATCCACAACCTGGTGGGCAACTGGGGCTGGACCATCATCCTGCTGACGGTGCTGATCAAGCTGGTGTTCTTCCCGCTGTCGGCTGCCAGCTATCGCAGCATGGCCAAGATGAAGGCGGTCTCGCCCAAGATGCAATCCATCCGTGAACGCCACAAGGGTGATCCGCAGGCCATGAACCGCGAGATGATGGCGCTCTACAAGACCGAGAAGATCAACCCGCTGGGCGGCTGCCTGCCCATCGTGATCCAGATCCCGGTGTTCATCGCGCTGTACTCGGTGCTGCTGGCATCGGTAGAAATGCGCGGCGCGCCGTGGCTGGGCTGGGTGCATGACCTGACCGCACCGGACCGCCTGTTCGGCACCATCCCCTACTTCAACATGCCCATCGGCCTGCTGCCCATCATCATGGCTGCCTCGATGTTCCTGCAGACCAAGCTGAACCCGACCCCGCCGGACCCGGTGCAGGCCAAGGTGATGATGTTCATGCCGCTGGTGTTCTCGTTCATGTTCTTCTTCTTCCCGTCCGGCCTGGTGCTGTACTGGGTGACCAACAACATCCTGTCGATCGCGCAGCAATGGGTGATCACCCGCAATATCGAGAGCGGCAAGACCAAGTAAAGCTGGTTCCTGCAGGCCATCAAAGGAAAAACCCGTGGATTCCACGGGTTTTTTTTCGGTCTTACGCGCTCGTCAGGTTTAACATTGTCTTTACCGCTGGCCCGAAGGGGGGATCCGGCGTGTTTTGATCACACAACAACAAGTAGACGCAGATGACTTTCGATTCTTCTCCCATTGCCGCCATCGCCACCGCTCCCGGACGCGGCGGCATCGGCGTGGTCCGCATTTCCGGCAAGAACCTGGCACCGGTGATCCGCGCGGTGTGCGGGCGCGACAGCCTGGCGCCGCGCCACGCCACCTACCTGCCTTTCCTCAACGAGGACGGCAGCGCCATCGATCAGGGTCTGGCGATCCATTTCCCGGGCCCGCATTCCTACACCGGCGAAGACGTGCTCGAACTGCAGGGCCATGGCGGCCCGGTGGTGATGCAGATGTTGCTGGCACGCTGTGTCCAGGCCGGCGCCGAGATCGGCCTGCGCCTGGCCGAGCCGGGTGAATTCACCCAGCGTGCCTTCCTCAACGACAAGATCGACCTGGCCCAGGCCGAGGCCGTGGCCGACCTGATCGAAGCCACCACCGAGGCGGCCGCCAAGTCGGCCTCGGAGTCGCTCTCCGGCGCTTTTTCCAAGGTGATCCACGAGCTGGTCGATCAGGTCACCCGGCTGCGCATGCTGGTGGAGGCCACGCTGGACTTCCCCGAGGAAGAGATCGACTTCCTCAAGCAGAGTGATGCACGTGGTCAGCTGGCCACCATCCGCAGCACGCTGGAAGATGTCTTCCGCCATGCCGCCCAGGGCGCCCTGCTGCGCGATGGTCTCAACGCCGTGCTGGCGGGCAAGCCGAATGTCGGCAAATCCTCGCTGCTCAATGTCCTGGCCGGTTCGGACGTGGCCATCGTCACCCCCATCGCCGGTACCACCCGCGACAAGGTGACCCAGACCATCCAGATCGAAGGCATGCCGCTGAACATCATCGACACCGCCGGTATCCGCGAGGCTGGCGCCGATGGCAGTGGCCCCGACGAGGTCGAGCGCATCGGCATCGAACGCACCTGGGCCGAGGTGGCCAAGGCCGATGTCATCCTGCACATGCTGGATGCCGACCGTGGACCGACACTGGAAGACGAAAATATCACCGCCCGTTTCCCCGAGGGCGTGCCGATCATCCGCATCTGGAACAAGATCGACCGTTCCGGCCACAAGCCGGCGGTGGACCAGATGCCCGACGCCACCCATGTCTACCTGTCGGCGGCCGAAGGGCAGGGCGTGGAGTTGCTGCGTGGAGAACTGCTGCGCATCGCCGGCTGGCAGCAGACGGTGGAATCGCGCTACCTGGCACGTGAGCGCCACCTGCTGGCCTTGAAGGCGGCCGATGAGCACCTGGCCCAGGCAGCGGCCCATGCGGCCCTGGACAACGAGGCCGGCGAGCACGCGCTGGACCTGTTCGCCGAAGAGTTGCGGCTGGCGCAGGAGCGCCTGTCCAGCATCACCGGCAAGTTCACTCCGGATGACCTGCTGGGCGTGATCTTCTCGCGTTTCTGTATCGGCAAGTAGGTGTGGCACCGATGGGGACGGGGATGGTGCGGATGCCATTCCTGACAGATTCCCCACAGTCCACTGCAGAATTGCAACGGATGTTACAGCGTGTAAAAAGCTTGGAGGCGGGAAGCGAGCATCGTTATTCTGAAGTTCCTCCCCCTCCAATTCATCACCCCTGAGAATTGGATTTAACCCGCCGCCGCAAGGTGCGCGGGTTTTTTTATGGCTGGCGCGGCCGTGCAGCCGCCACACCCTTTGCTGCCCTGCACGAAAAAGGCGGCACTGCTAATATGCCTGCTGCCTGAATTCATCCCTCAAAAACAACTTCACAGGAAAAGAGCATGTCCGCCAATCCGCGCAACGCCGACTACCCCATCGATCCGCAATTCCTGAACCGCTGGTCCCCCCGCGCCTACAACGGCGCCGAGATTTCCGAAGAAACCGTACTGACCTTCCTGGAAGCCGCCCGCTGGGCGCCCTCTGCCTACAATGCCCAGCCCTGGCGCTTCGTCTACGCCCGTCGCGGCACGCCTGCATGGGACAGCCTGCTGGGCCTGCTCAACGAATTCAACCGCGCCTGGTGCGCCAACGCGTCGGTCCTGATCGTTGTGCTGTCGCGTACCGTCATGCTGCCCCCTGGCGCGACCGAAGTCGTCCCGGCCCCGACCCACTCCTTCGACACCGGCTCGGCCTGGGGCTACCTGGCCCTGCAAGCCTCGCTGTCCGGCTGGCATGCCCACGGCATGGCCGGTTTCGACAAGGACAAGGCCCGTACCGAACTGAACGTGCCGGCCGAATTCTCGGTGGAAGCCATGGTCGTCATCGGCAAGCTGGGCGACAAGTCCGTCCTGCCGGAAGGCCTGCAAGCCCGCGAAGTCCCCAGCCCGCGCGAACCGCTGTCGAAGCTGGCATTCGAAGGCAAATTCAAGGCGTGAGCCTGACCGTAAAATATTTCGCAATTTTATGGAGAGGGGCTAGCTTTTTAAAAAAAGCTCTCCTATAATAGCGTTCTTTCAGCAAGCAAAGACGGCTGAAACGGTTTTAGGAGTGGTAGTTCAGTTGGTTAGAATACCGGCCTGTCACGCCGGGGGTCGCGGGTTCGAGCCCCGTCCGCTCCGCCAAATAAAACGCCTCGTTCGCAAGAACGGGGCGTTTTTGTTTTTGCGCAGCAAAAACCTGTGGAGTGGAGGGAGCCGCCTGCGCGGCTCCGGGCGGGGCGAGAAGGGAATCGCTTGCAAGCGATTCCGCGGCCTGCGCATGTGTAGGAGAGCCCCGTCCGCTCCGCCAAATAAAACGCCTCGTTCGCAAGAACGGGGCGTTTTTGTTTTTGCGCTTGTATAAACAAGCGGACTAGCCGCGTTGCACGTGGTCTTCGCCGGTTTAGCCCGCAGCCGTACGTATCCATTCCCTGAATGCCTTCACCGCCCGCATGCCGGCGTCTCCCCGGCGATAGCACAGGAAGTGCATTTCCTTCTGGATGGGCTTGAAGACATTCTCGTCCAGCCGCACCAGGTCTCCGCGCGCCAGTTCGGTCTCGGCGAAGCGCGCCGTCTCCAGCGCCACGCCCAGGCCATCGACGGCGGCGGCTACTGCCAGCGAGCCACGGTCGAAGGAGGGATGGGCGCGCGGCGGCAGGCGCACGCCGTGCAGGTCGAACCAGTCCTTCCAGCGCACCGGATTGAGCTTGGATTCGATCAGGGTGAGTTCCAGCAGATCCAGCGGCCCACGGATGGCATGACGCTGCAGCAGAGCCGGAGAGCACAGCGGTACGGTCGGTTCCATGCCCAGGGCTTCGACGAGGACGCCATCGCGGTGCGGCGGGGCGCCGTAGGCAATGTCGATATCGATGGCGGCATCGCGCTGCAGGTCGATGGGCTCGGCACTGGTGGACATCTGCAGGGTGATCGCCGGATGCGCCTGCATGAACTGCCCCAGGCGCGGACTCAACCACTTGCTGGCAAAGCTGGGCGCGCAATGCACCGCCAGCACGGCCCGCTCATCGGCCTGGCGGAACACCGCACAGGCGTCTTCGATCGCATCGAAGGCCGGGGAGAGCTTGCCCAGAAACAGCTGCCCCTGGAGGGTCAGCGTCACCCGCCGGGTCTGGCGGATGAACAACTCCTTGCCGCACCACTCCTCGAGCGAGCGTACCTGGTGACTGATGGCCGAGGTGGTCAGGTGCAGCTCCTGTGCCGCCAGTGTGAAACTGCCCAGCCGGGCAGCAGCCTCGAAGGCACGTAGCGAGAAGAAGGAAGGCAGTTTGCGCATGGCGGATGGCTGGCAGGGTGGAGTGTGCGGCGGAACGGCTTATGGTTGAGCCAGATTCAACAATCGGTGAAAACAGGTCTTTTGTCAACGCGCGGGCGTACTGCCACCATGGCAGCCAGCCGTCAGGAAGACTACCTGCGCCCCTTCATTCCCGATAACAGGAGACCGCATCATGCTCGACACCGTCAAACGCACATCTGTCTACCAGCCCGAGCAATTGGGCCTGAGGTTCCCCGAGATTCCCGAGTTCAAGAGCTTCGACGAGCAGCGCCTCTACCTCAAGAAGCGCCTGGTCGCGGCCTGCCGCGCCTTCGCACAGCAAGGCTTCGACTACGGTTTCGCCGGCCACCTGACGGTGCGTGACCCGGAACGTCCCCACCTGTACTGGACCAATCCGATGGCCGTGCATTTCAATCAGGTGCGTATGTCCAACCTGATCCTGGTGGATCACGAAGGTCGCGTGGTCGAAGGTGACTATGCTGTCAACCGCGCCGGTTTCGTGTTGCATGCGGCCGTGCACGAAGCGCATCCCGAGATCGTCGCCATGTGCCATGCCCATACCGAATACGGCACCGCTTTCTCCACGCTGGGCCAGCCGCTGTTGCCGATCAGCCAGGATGCCGCCGCCTTCTTCGAAGACCACGTGGTCATCGGCGACGAGGCTGGTCAGGTCGCCGTCGAGGTCAAGGCCGGGCATCGCGTGGCCAATGCCTTTGCCGGCGTGAAGGCGGCCATCCATCAGAACCACGGGCTGTTGACCGCCAGCCGCCACAGCATCGAATCGGCCGCCTTCTGGTTCATCGCCCTGGAACGCTGCTGCAAACAGCAGTTGCTCATCGCCGCCAGCGGCCAGACGCCGCGCCTGGTGCCCGAAGACAAGGCCCGCTACAGCCGCGAACACGTCGGGAGCGACTATATCGGCTGGTTACACTTCCAGCCCATCTACGACGACCTGGTGGCGACCCAGCCCGACATGTTCACCTGAGCCGGCAATAGCGGCCGAGCCCCCGCAGAGGCGGCCGGCCAGCAATACCCCATCACAACGGAGACCCCATGACCACCACTATCGCCACCGGCCACGCCGGGCTTGCGCCGGCCGCCGAAGAGCGGCTCTATGCCAAAGTCACCTGGCGCCTGATTCCCTTCCTCTTCATCTGCTACGTGGTCGCCTATCTCGACCGCGTCAACGTCGGTTTCGCCAAGCTGCAGATGCTGAATGAACTGCAGTTTTCCGAGGCCGTGTACGGTCTGGGCGCCGGCATCTTCTTCCTCGGGTATTTCATCTTCGAAGTACCCAGCAACCTGATGCTGCATCGCTTCGGCGCGCGCCGCTGGATTGCCCGCATCATGTTCAGCTGGGGCATCATCTCCGGCGCGATGATGTTCGTGCAGACGCCTACCGTCTTCTACATCATGCGCTTCCTCCTGGGCGTGGCGGAGGCCGGCTTCTTCCCTGGCATCATTCTCTACCTGACCTACTGGTACCCCTCGGCCCGGCGCTCCAAGGTGACGTCGCTGTTCATGACCGGCATCCCCATGGCCGGGGTACTGGGCGGTCCGCTGTCGGGCTGGATCCTGGCGACCTTCGATGGTGCGCATGGCATGGCGGGATGGAAGTGGCTGTTCCTGATCGAAGCCTTGCCTTCGCTGCTGCTGGGCGTGATGGTGCTCAAATACCTGGACGACGGGATCAACAAGGCTTCCTGGCTCAACGATGACGAGAAGCGCCTGCTGCAGGCCAATATCGACGCCGACGACGCCAAGGTCAGCGAGCATTCGATGCTGGGCGGATTCCGACATCCGATGGTGTGGGTGCTGTCGGCGGCCTACTTCGGTTTCATCATGGGCCTGTACGGCATCGGCTTCTGGTTGCCAACGTTGATCAAGGCCTCCGGTGTGAGCAGCCCTGAAACCATCGGCTGGCTGGTCGCCATCCCCTATGCTGCCGCCACCCTGGCAATGATCTGGACCAGCACGCACTCCGATCGCACCGGTGAACGCCGCTGGCACGTGGCCCTGCCGGCGCTGTTGGGGATGGTCGGCCTGATTGCCAGTACCCTGCTGCCGCAGACGCCGCTGGTGGCCGTGGCCACGCTGACGCTGGCGACCATGGGCATCATCACCGGCCTGGCGCAGTTCTGGTGTCTGCCACCGGCCTTCCTGCGGGGTGCCGCTGCCGCCGCAGGGATCGCAGTCATCAACTCGGTGGGCAACCTGGCGGGCTTTGTCAGCCCCTTCATCGTCGGCTGGATCAAGGATGTCACGCACAGCACCAACAACGGCCTGTATGTGATCTCGGCCAGCCTGGTCGTGGCGGCGGCGATTGCCCTGTCGATGGCCAGGGAGAAGGTCAACCAGCCACGTTGACTGGCCGTCTCTAAAAATAAAGCCGGGACATCGCAAGATGCCCCGGCTTTGTGACTACCCGGCGTAGAACCCCGGTTGCCTGCGCAGGCCAGGCAATCAGCCGCGGGCCTTGTTACCGGTCAACTGCTCCACCACCTGCCGTGGCGCCTCGGCATAGTGCTTGAACTCCATCGAGTAGGTGGCGCGACCCTGCGACAGCGAACGCAGCGTGGTCGAGTAGCCGAACATTTCCGACAGGGGGACTTCGGCGCGCACCAGCTTGCCGCCGCCCACCATGTCTTCCATGCCCTGCACCATCCCGCGCCGCGAGGACAGGTCGCCCATCACGTTGCCCATGAATTCCTCGGGCGTTTCCACCTCGACCTGCATCATCGGCTCCAGCAGCATGGGACCGGCGCGCTTCATCGCTTCCTTGAAGGCCATCGAGCCCGCCATACGGAAGGCGTTTTCGTTGGAGTCCACGTCGTGATACGACCCGAAGGTCAGCGTGGCCTTCACGTCCACCACCGGATAACCCGCCAGCACACCGGCCTTGAGCGATTCCTGGATACCCTTGTCGACCGCCGGGATGAATTCGCGCGGGACCACGCCACCCTTGATGGCATCGACGAATTCGTAGCCCTTGCCGGCCGGTTGCGGCTCCAGCTTGATCACCACATGGCCGTACTGACCGCGCCCGCCCGACTGCTTGACGAACTTGCCTTCCACGTCTTCCACGCCCTTGCGGATCGCTTCGCGGTAAGCCACCTGCGGCTTGCCGACGGTGGCTTCGACGTTGAACTCGCGCTTCATGCGGTCCACCAGGATTTCCAGGTGCAGCTCGCCCATGCCCGACATGATGGTCTGGCCCGATTCCTCATCGGTATGCACGCGGAAGGACGGATCCTCTTGCGCCAGGCGGTTCAGGGCAATGCCCATCTTTTCCTGGTCGGCCTTGGTCTTCGGCTCCACCGCCTGCGAGATCACCGGTTCCGGGAAGATCATGCGTTCCAGGATGATCGGGTGCTCCGGGTCCGACAGCGTGTCACCGGTGGTCACGTCCTTCAGACCCACGGCCGCCGCGATATCGCCGGCGAACACTTCCTTGATCTCCTTGCGCTCGTTGGCGTGCATCTGCAGGATGCGGCCCAGGCGTTCCTTCCTGCCCTTCAGCGGGTTGTAGACCGTGTCGCCGGAGTTGATGAGGCCGGAATACACGCGGAAGAAGGTCAACTGCCCCACGAACGGGTCGGTCATGATCTTGAAGGCCAGGGCCGAGAACGGTTCCTCGTCCGACGGATGGCGCTCGATCTCGCTGTCGTCCTCGGCATGGCCGGCGATGGCCGGCACGTCGATGGGCGAGGGCAGGTAGTCGATCACCGCATCCAGCATGGCCTGCACGCCCTTGTTCTTGAAGGCGCTGCCGGCCAGCATCGGCACGATCTCGTTGGCCACCGTGCGCAGGCGCAGGCCGCGCTTGATGTCGTCCTCGGTCAGGGGCGTACCGGAGAGGTATTTCTCCAGCAATTCCTCATTGGCCTCGGCGGCCTGTTCGACCATGCGGTCGCGCCATTCGCGTGCGGTCTCTTCCAGCTCCAGCGGGATGTCTTCGTACTTGAACAGCACGCCCTGGCTGGCCTCGTCCCAGATGATGGCCTTCATCTTGACCAGGTCGATCACGCCCGAGAAGTGGTCTTCCGCGCCCACCGGAATCTGGATGGGGACGGCTTTGCCCTTCAGGCGCTCCTCGATCTGACGCTGCACGCGGAAGAAGTCTGCGCCGATGCGGTCCATCTTGTTGACGAAGGCGATGCGCGGCACCTTGTACTTGTTGGCCTGGCGCCAGACGGTCTCGGACTGCGGCTGCACGCCACCCACCGAGTCGTACACCATCACCGCGCCATCCAGCACGCGCATGGAACGCTCCACCTCGATGGTGAAGTCCACGTGGCCCGGGGTGTCGATGATGTTGATGCGGTGTTCGGGGTAATTGCCGGCCATGCCCTTCCAGAAGGCGGTGGTGGCGGCCGAGGTGATGGTGATGCCGCGTTCCTGCTCCTGCTCCATCCAGTCCATGGTGGCCGCACCGTTATGCACTTCGCCGATCTTGTGATTCACACCCGTATAAAAAAGAATGCGCTCGGTGGTCGTGGTCTTGCCCGCGTCGATGTGGGCGCTGATACCGATGTTGCGGTAGTTTTCTATTCGGGTCTTGCGGCTCATGGCATGTCCTTTCGATGGGTGCCTATTTGACTGATGAGGTGGGAAACAGGTGGTCATGGACCACCAATCCTGTCCGGTACACGCTTATTTATGTAACGAGCATTAGATAATAGAAACGACTGCGGGATTATTCAAGGGGTTTGCAATTATTTTTGTAACCCAGATTAAAATAAACTACACTGCCTGACGAATCCATTACCGATTGGGGTAACACCCCGCAAAGGACACCGATGATAAGAACCCGCGGCCGCCCGCGCAGTTTCGATCGCGATCAGGCATTGCGCCAGGCCATGCAAGTCTTCTGGAACAAGGGTTACGAAGGCACCACCATGGCCGACCTGACCGATGCCATCGGCGTGAAGGCCCCGAGCCTGTACGCCGCCTTTGGCGACAAGGATGCCTTGTTCCGGGAGGTGGTGGAAGTCTATTCGCGCACGGTCAGCGCCGAACCCTTGCGCCTGTTGCAGGCTGGAAAGGGCATACGCGAAGATCTGCAGGCCATGCTGCGCGCCAGCGTGCGCATGTATTCCGGCAAATCCGAGTTACCAGGATTGCCGGTTGGCAAAGGCTGCATGGTGGTGATTTCCGCCATCAACTGTGCCCCCGAGAACAGCGAACACAGTGATGCGCTGTCGCAACGCCGGCACAAGCGCCGCAACGAGATCCGCGCCCGCCTGCTACAGGCGCAACGCGATGGCGAGATTCGCGCCGATGCCGACGTGACTGCGCTGGGCGATTTCTATACCAGCTTCCTCAACGGGCTGGCGCTGGGCGCCCGGGACGGGGTGTCCAATGCGCGGCTGGCCGCCACGCTCAAGCACGCCATGCTGCCGCTGGAGAATGTGCTGGTGGAGGCGGGCAGTTGACACCGCGATGCCAGTGCTGGCAAGGGACATAAAAAAACGGGAGCCGAGGCTCCCGTTGTTCATTGGCTTGCTTGCAGCAGCTCAGGCCTTAGTGCTCAGGCCGCTTGTGCCAGGGTACCGTCATTTTCCTTCAACTGGCCGCCCAGGGCGTCCACCAGCGCGGCCAGCAGCTTGGCCAGTTCGCCGCTCATCAGCATGAAATCGCCGTCGAAGCGTTCGTCGTCGTTCTTGCCGGCGATTTCGCTGTCTTCCTTGAGCACGTCCAGCGGCGCGATGCGCTTGACCGACAGGTTCTCGGTCAGCACGAAGGACACCTTGTCCGCCCAGGTCAGGGCCAGGCGGGTGCACTGCTTGCCGGCCTCGATGTGGCGGCGGATGTCTTCCGCTTCCAGTGCGTGGCGGACATAGCGCACGGTGGCCTTGCTCTCGGCGGTGGAGCGCAGTTCGGTATCCTGGTCCACGGTGAAGCCGTTGGGGGCTTCATCGCTGACCAGCCAGTCGGTCATCGCCGCGCCTGGCGACATGACGGTGCGCAGCGTTTCCAGCGGGAACTTCGGAATGGCCTTGAACAGCAGTTTCAGGACTTCCTCGGCCTTGGAGGGCGAGCCGGCATCGACCAGCAGCCAGCCATTGACCGGATCGATCCACACCCAGGTGCTGCGCACCACGGAAAAGGCGCGTGGCAGCAGCTCATCGGTGACCTGCTCCTTCAATTCCTTGGTCTGCTTGCGGCCGGGCGGGAAGCCCTGCTGTTCTTCCAGCTCAACGGCGCGGGCCTTGGTGACCTGGTTGATGACGGTCGAGGGCAGCAGTTTCTTTTCGGTATCGAGCTTGAGCAACAGCTGGCGGTTCACCACATGCACCAGCTTTTCATTGTTGCGCGGCGGGACCCAGCCCTGGCTTTGCATATCCAGGCTGGAGCAGGCGGTGAAGGCCTGCGGTGCCAGGTGGGATTCGAGTTCGTCGGCGTTGATCGCCCACGGTGCGGGCAGACGATAGATCTGTAGATTCTTAAACCACATAGGCTTCCGGAGGCAGGGGCAAAAAGGAAGATTTTACACGTCCGTCCCGACACAAGCGATGTCGGATTGTCCACGTCCCTCCCTGAATTCTCCATCCCGCGACAGTGCCGTCGC
The DNA here is from genome assembly GCF_002870055.1 of Herbaspirillum sp. BH-1. Lineage (NCBI taxonomy): Bacteria > Pseudomonadati > Pseudomonadota > Betaproteobacteria > Burkholderiales > Oxalobacteraceae > Herbaspirillum > Herbaspirillum sp. BH-1. The sequence continues at coordinate 286,812 of NZ_PKOI01000006.1, forward strand.
CTATGGTTCAGTAATGCGGCGGCCTTTCATTGGCCGCCGCACGATCCTGGCTGCTGTCGGACATTTCCTTGAAGCGCTTGGCCAGGGCATGCAACAGCATTTCCAGTTCTTCGATCTTCTTTTGTTGGCGATAGACGGTCTGGTTCAGCTCTTCCACCAGATCTTCCTGATGGGCGATCTTCATCTCGATGTCGATGATGCGGTCTTCGTTGATCACTTCTGTCCTTCCGTAGAGGGGGTGGCCAGGCCGGCATGGCGGCCTTCGTCCTTGAGCCATTGGACCACGCCAAGGCCGGCGGCATGGCCGGTGGCGAAGCAGGCAGTGAGCAGATAGCCGCCCGTGGGCGCTTCCCAGTCCAGCATTTCGCCGGCGCAGAATACGCCCGGCAGGGCGCGCAGCATCAGCGCGTCGTCCAGGGCCTCGAAGCTGACGCCACCGGCACTGCTGATGGCTTCCTCGATCGGACGCGGTCGCAACACCGGCAGCGGCAGTGCCTTGATGGCACGCGCCAGCTTGCCCATGTCGGCGAAATCTTCCTTGCTCATCAGTTCGCGCAGCAGGCCGGCCTTGACGCCCTTGAGATGCAGGCGGCTCTGCAGGTGGCTGGACAGCGAGCGGGCGCCCCGTGGATGGGCCAGCTCGGCTTCCACCTTTTCCAGCGACCAGTCCGGCAGCAGGTCCAGGTAGAGGCGGGCCGATCCGGTGCTGGCGATGGTCTCGCGCAGGGCAGCCGACATGGCATAGACCAGGCTGCCTTCGATGCCTTGTGCGGTGACGATGAATTCACCGCGACGATTCTGTACGCCGCCACTGGGCAGCGCGGTACTGGCGACCACCGGCTTGACCGGCTCGCCGGCGAAGCGCTCGCGGAAGTGTTCGCTCCAGTCCAGTTCGAAGCCGCAGTTGGAGGGCTGCAGCGCAGCGACCTCGACCTGCCGTTCACGCAGCAATGGCACCCAGCTGCCGTCCGAGCCCAGGCGCGGCCAGCTCGCTCCGCCCAGGGCCAGGACCACGGCGTCGGCGCGCACGCTGATGTCGCCATCAGGGCCGGCCAGGCGCAGGCTCCCATCGTCCTGCCAGCCCAGCCAGCGATGGCGCATGTGCAGGCGCACGCCGGATTCGCGCAGGCGATGCAGCCAGGCGCGCAGCAGCGGTGCAGCCTTCATCTCGCGCGGAAAGACCCGGCCGGAACTGCCGACGAAGGTCTCGATGCCGAGATCATGGATCCACTGGCGCAGGCGATCCGCATCGAAGCGGCGCACGAAGGGCGCGACCTGCTCGCGGCGATTGCCGTAGCGCGGCAGGAAGTCGGGCTGCGCTTCGGAGTGCGTGATGTTCATGCCGCCACGCCCGGCCAGCAGGAACTTGCGGCCGGCCGAGGGCATGGCGTCATAGACGTCCACGGCCAGGCCATGGGCGGCCAGCACTTCGGCCGCCATCAGCCCGGCCGGGCCGGCACCGATCACGACTGCGCGTCCGTTGCCTGGGGTGTTGCTTGGGAGAGTCTGCATCTGTGTCATGCGCGGGATGATACCGCCCGCCTGCGCTGAGCGCACGCGATTGCCGCACATTGCTGCGGTGGTGGTCAGTAGTGGTCAGCTGCGATCAACGACGATGCGGTGCGCTGTACTTGTTTTCCAGGCGCGACACGAGCAGCGCCAGGCAGATGGTCATGGAGAAATACAGTACCGAGATGGTGATATACGGTTCCCAGTAGCGGGCATAGGTGCCGGCCACGGTACGGGCCGCATACGCCAGTTCGGCCAGGCCGATGGCCGAGACCAGAGAGGAATCCTTCAGCAGCGTGATGGCTTCGTTGCCCAGCGGAGGCAGCATGCGGCGAAAGGCCTGGGGCAGCACCACGTAGCGCATCGTCAGGCCGTAGTTCATGCCCAGGCTGGCGGCGGCATAGGACTGGCCGCGCTCGATGGACTGGATGCCAGCACGGAAGATTTCCGAAATGTAGGCCCCGGCATTGAGCGACAAGGCCACCGTACCCGACAGGAAGGCGCCGTAGTCCTGCTTGATGGTCCGGGCCAGTTCGCCGCTGATCAGGAGGCCATGCTCCTGCTGCACCAGCAAGGGCATCACTGCAAAGTGGATCAGCATGATCTGCACGAACAACGGCGTGCCACGGAAGAAGGCCACATAGAAGCCGGACAGCCAGCGCAGGCATCTGAGCGGCCACTTCCAGGCGCCGTGCTGTACCTCGGCCAGGCGCAGCATGCCCACCAGCAAGCCGATCACGGTGCCGATCAGGATACTGATCAGCGACACCTGCAAGGTCATGAGAACGCCCTTGGCGAACAGCGGCGCATAGCCTTGGATGATGCTCCAGCGGAAATCCATGTCGGACTCGATCGGTGATTGAAGAAATCGGGTGTCGAAAATGCAGGACGGCGGCATGGCGCCGCCGTCCTGTCTTGGCAGCGGTCGGCTTACTTGCCGAAGTATTGTGCGCTGATGGCGGCAAAGCTGCCATCGGCCTTCATCTCGGCCAGGCCCTTGTTGATCCTGGCCAGCAGTTCCGGATCATCCTTGCGCACGGCGATGCCGTAGTCTTCCTTGGGGAAATCCGGATCGGTGACGGTGCGCAGCTTGCTGTTGGGGTTGTTGGCGATGTAGTTCTTGACCACCGGCTCATCGGCCACGACCGCATCGACGCCACCGCTTTCCAGTTCCTTCAGGGCCAGCGGGGTCGAGTCGAAGCGCTTGATCCTGGCGCTGTTCTTGCCCAGCACCTGCTGCACCAGTTCGTCACCGGAGGTGGCGCTCTGGGTACCCACGGTCAGGGGCTTCAGGTCGGTCATCTTGCTGACCTTGGTATCAGCGGCCGGCAGGGCGATGGTCTGGGTGGCCACGAAGTAGGGCTCGGAGAAGGCCACCGACTTCTTGCGCTCGTCGGTGATGGTGATGGCCGAGATCAGCAGGTCACGGTCGCCCTGCGCCAGGAAGTTGAAGAAGCCTTCGAACGGGGTCGGCACGAACTTCACTTCGATGCCGATCTTCTTGGCCAGCGCCTTCATGATGTCGATGTCGAAGCCGACCACTTCCTTCTGTTCGTTTTCCGAGGAGAAGGGCGCATAGGCCGATTCCACGCCAACCACGTACACCCGTGCCGGGGCGGCCTGCGGCGCGGCGGCAGCGCTCTTGTCTTCCTGCTTGCTGCAGGCAGCCAGGCCCAGCATGCCGACGAAGCCGGCGGTCAGCGCCAGCGCGCGGGCGTGGCGGGAGAACATCTTGATCATCTTGTGGATTTCCTTGTCTGGAATGGTTGGGCGGAGCAAGGCGGCACGCGCGGATGGCACAGCCGGTGATGTTGCTCCGGTGAAACTCGGGGATTTTTTAGCAGGCGGCATTTTAAACCGCGAGACGGCCGGGGCGGGCGCTTGCACATCAAATCCGGGCAAATCGCACAATTTATGTGCGTGTGGACGACATTTTTGCCACGTTTTGAACACCCTGGCGCGGCCAGGCTCAACTTCCTTCCGGCGTCGGACGAGGTTTCTGCAACAAGGCCTTCAGATTGGCCAGCCGCGCCTGGGGCGTGATCTTTTCACTTTCCTGCGGCACTGCCTCGCCTTCGTCCAGCCGCATCTCCTTCACGAAGCGCGAAATCTGGCACTCGATCACTTCCTTGGCGCGCTTGCGGCGCTTGCACCAGGACAGATGCAGCGAGCGCTGGGCGCGGGTGATGCCCACGTACATCAGCCGGCGTTCTTCTTCCACGCGTGCGGCGGCGGCTTCGGGCGGGGTATCGGGGTCGCCCTTGTGGGGCAGGATGCCTTCTTCCACGCCCACCAGGAAGACGTGCGGAAACTCCAGTCCCTTGGAGGCGTGCAGGGTCGACATGCGCACCGCATCCTGCTCTTCGTCGCGGCCTTCGAGCATGCTCATCAGGGCCACCATCTGGGTGATCTCCAGCAGGTTCTTTTCCTCGCCGTCGCCATCACGGCCACCGCAGGCGCGTTCCTTCAGCCAGTTGATGAAGTCCACCACGTTCTGCCAGCGTGCCTGGGCGGCGCGCTCCTCGAAGCTGTCATAGAGGTAGAACTCGTAGTTGATGGCCTCCATCATGTCGTCCAGCACGCGGCCGGCCTCGGCACCGCTGCCGGAGGGTCCGGGGCGGGTGGCACGCGACTCCAGTGCATTGATGAAGTCGCAGAACTTGCGCAGCGGCAGCAGCTGGCGGTCGGTCAGCTTGTCTTCCAGACCGCCCTTGTAGACGGCTTCGAACAGCGAGCACTGCCACTGCCCGGCCAGCGTACCGAGCACTTCCAGCGTGGCCTGGCCGACGCCCCGGCGCGGGGTGGTGACGGCACGGATGAAGGCCGGGTCGTCATCCTGATTGGCGATCAGGCGCAGGTAGGCAATGATGTCCTTGATCTCGGCGCGGTCGAAGTAGCTCTGTCCGCCGGACATGACGTAGGGAATGCGTTCGCGCCGCAGCGATTTTTCCAGGATGCGGGCCTGGTGGTTGCCGCGATACAGGATGGCGTAGTCGGCGAACTTGGCGCGCCGTTCGAAGCGGTGCGCCGAGAGGGTGATGGCGATCTGGTCGGCCTCGGCTTCCTCGTCATCCATGGCCATCACGCTGATCGGATCGCCCAGGCCGTGTTCCGACCAGAGCGTCTTGTCGAACAGCTTGGGGTTGTTGGAAATGACCGCATTGGCCGCCTGCAGGATGCGCGTGCTGGAGCGGTAGTTCTGTTCCAGCTTGATCAGGTGCAGGTTGGGGAAGTCCACACCCAGCAGCTTGAGGTTTTCGATGGTGGCGCCGCGCCAGGCATAGATGGCCTGGTCGTCGTCGCCCACGGCGGTGAACATGGGCTTCTTGCCCACGCCGGTGACCAGCAGCTTGACCAGTTCGTACTGGCAGGTGTTGGTGTCCTGGTATTCATCGATGAGCAGGTAGCGCAGCTTGCGCTGCCAGCGGTCGCGCACTTCCTCGTTGCTGCGGAACAGTTCCACCGGCAGGCGGATCAGGTCGTCGAAGTCCACTGCCTGGTAGGCCTTGAGCGTGGCGACATAGCTGCGATAGATGCGGGCCGCCTGGGCCTCGTCCTCGGTGCGGGCGTTCTTCTCGGCCAATGTCGGATCGACCAGGCCGTTCTTCCACAGCGAGATGGCGTTCTGGATGCCGCGGATGATGGCCTTGTCGGTGGTCACCGCCAGTTCTTGCACCAGGGAAAAACAATCGTCGCTGTCCATGATTGAAAAGCGGTCCTTCAGCCCCAGATGCTTGGACTCCTGTCGCAGTATCTTCACCCCCAGCGAATGGAAGGTCGACACCGTGAGGTGCTTGGCCTGTTTCGGGTCCTTCAACAGCTTGGCGATACGCTCCTGCATTTCCAGCGCAGCCTTGTTGGTGAAGGTCAGCGCGGCGATGTTGCGCGATTCGTAACCGCAGTTCTCGATCAGGTGTGCAATCTTCTGCGTGATCACCCGGGTCTTGCCCGAGCCGGCCCCGGCCAGCACCAGGCAAGGTCCGGCCATGTAGTGGACGGCTTCGCTTTGTGGCTTGTTCAGGCCGAAAGAAGGGGCGGACATACGGAGGGTATCGGCGGCGGCAGGGGGTGGAAAAGAGGCGCCATTGTAGCAGTCCGCCTGCAGCCCGGCCGCTTCAGGTCGCTACCGGCGGGCCGGCCCTGTGGGACAATGCGCGCTTGGGCTCACCCAGCGTGGCCAGACTAAACGAGTGCAAACATGAAATTCAATCACCTCATCCAGATCAACGATCCGCTCAATCCGCTGATCGACACCCTGAGCCGCGACGAGCTGTGGCATGGCCTGGTCCTGCGGGCGGAGTCGCCGCGCCTGTTCATGCCGCACCTGGACGAGTGCCGCCTGTCCGACAAGAGCCTGGAGGGCGTGCATCGCGAGTTGCGCTATGGCGAACTGGTGATCATCGACAAGGTGACCTACCTGCCGCAGATCCAGGTGCTCTACGAGGTGCCGGCGCAGGGTGACATCCCGGCCTCGCGCATGAGCATGACCATCGAGGAGCCGCAGGCCGAGGTGCTGTTCGTGCGCTTCGAGTACGACGATGGCAAGCCGGCCGATATCGATGGTTCCGAAGCCTTCTACGACAATTTCCGGCGCCAGGCCTATCAGGAGGCCGATATCGATACGATACGCATCATCCGTGAATTGTCCCAGCGCGGCGGCTTGCACTGAGTGACGCCCCTGGCTGGCAGTCATTTCCGCATGCGAAAAGCGCGGCTCCCCAGGGAGACCGCGCTTTTTTTCAATCTCGTGCCAACACTCAGGCCAGCAAGCGTCCCAGTGCGCCGTTGACCAGTGCGCCGCCGATCACCAGCCAGGCGAACAGCACTGCACCCAGGATCATCGGCTTGATGCCGGCGCTGCGCAGGGCCGAGAGGTGGGTGGACAGACCCAGGGCGGCCATGGCCATGGCCAGCATCAGGGTATCGATCTGCAGCAGCACCTGGTTGACCTGGGCCGGCAGCGGGAAGAAGGAGTTGAAGATCACCACGCCGATGAAGGCAAAGGCAAACCAGGGAATGGACAGCTTGCGCTGCTGGTGCGGCTGGTGCGGTTGGTGTTGTTGACCCGAGCTGCGCGGGGCGACCCGCATCGACAGCATCAGCAGGAAGGGCGCCAGCATCATCACGCGGACCATCTTGGTGATCACCGCCACGTCGGCCGTATGCTGGTCGATGGAGCGCGCTGCAGCCAGCACTTGTGCCACTTCATGGACGGTGGAACCGATGTAGACGCCGAAGTCCGGCAGGCGCAGGCCCCAGACCGGTTCGGCCTGCAAGGTGTAGAGCAGCGGATAGAGGAAGATGGCCAGGGAGCCGAAGATCACCACCGTCGATACCGCCACGGTGACCTCTTCGCTGCGTGCCCGCAGCACAGGTTCGGTCGCCATCACCGCGGCCGCGCCACAGATCGAGCTGCCGGCGCCGATCAGCAACGCGGCATCGCGATCCAGCTTCAGCACCCGGGTACCGACCAGCCAGGCCAGGCCGAAGGTGGAGAGCAGCATGGCCGCATCGATCACCACGCCGGAGATGCCGACATGGGCGATGTCCTGGAAGGTCAGGCGAAAGCCGTACAGGATGATGCCGGCGCGCAGCAGCGTCTGCTTGGAAAAGCGTACGCCCTCGCCACAGTAGGCGCCCATGCGCGCATAGACGGTATTGCCCAGGATGATGCCCAGCACGATGGCCACCGTCAGGGCCGAAAAGCCGTGATTCTGCAGCCAGCCGATATCACCCAGGCGCATGGCGACCCACGCCACCGCGCCCGAGAGGACGATGCCGGCCAGCGCCGGATGCAGGGGGGAAGTTTGGGTTGCGGTACGCATGATGCTCTCCACACAGGATGTGTTCGATGGATCAGTTCGATTGATGGAGTGCACTGTACGTGGGCTGGATGTAAAAGAAAAACGCGTTGTTTTGCTAATATCTACCTGTTAAATGGGTAGATTGGCGATGGCTCCCGGGCGCCGGGAATGCATCTGGGGGATATTGGGGGATATTGGGGAAAATATGCGGATCACACTCAGGCAATTGCAGATCTTCCTGGCCGTGGCCCAGTCGGGTTCGACCACGGCCGCAGCCGGGCTGGTCGCCTTGTCGCAATCGGCGGCCAGCGCTTCACTCAATGAGCTGGAGAGTCTGCTGGGCGTGCAGCTGTTCGACCGCGTCGGCAAGCGCCTGGTCTTGAACGACAGCGGACGGCAGCTGCTGCCGCAGGCACGCCACATGCTGGACGCCGCCCATACCATCGAGCGCCAGTTCAACGACCCGGCCTCCGGCAGCGAACTGCATCTGGGGGCCTCCACCACCATCGGCAGCTATCTGCTGCCGGCCATGATCGCGGCCTATCGCCGGGAGCATACCGGTGCACGGGTACGGGCGCTGGTGGCCAATACGGCCGACATCGTCGATGCGGTGGTCAATTTCGAGGTCGATGCCGGCCTGATCGAAGGCCCCTGCCACGCCGATGACGTGCGGGTCGAACCGTGGATGATGGACGAGCTGATCGTGGTGGCCGCGCCCGCGCATCCCATTGTCACGGGCGGGCGCAAGATCACGCTGAAGATGTTGCGCGAGGCCGACTGGCTCTTGCGCGAGGCCGGTTCAGGCACGCGCGAGGCGGTCGAGCATGCCCTGATTCCCTATCTGCACCACTTGCCGTCGTCGTTCGAATTCGGCAATTCTGAGGCGATCAAGCGCGCCACCGCCGAAGGCCTGGGTATCAGTTGCCTGTCGCGCTCGGTGGTGGAGGACCTGATCGAGTCCGGCAAGCTGGTCGAACTGGAGACCCCGTTGCCGACCTTGCGCCGCCATTTCTACATGGTCGTCAGCCGCCACCGGGCCGCTTCGCCCAGCCTGGCGGCGCTGTTGTCGTTCTGTCGGGAGTGGGCGCAGCAGCAACCCCGCTAGCGCAGGGCGGCCGGTGCCATTTCAGATCGGCTCGAAGACGCCGGCACTGCGGTTCTTGGCGACCTTGTTCCAGGCGAAGATGCGCCCGTTCATCGCCACATACACACCCGGCGGCAGCACTTGCGCCACGCCGCAGGCGAAGCCGAAATTGAACAGGGCATCGGAGTTGGCGATCTCGTAGGGGATCATGGCGCCGGTCAGCACCACGGTCTTGTCGGTCAGCGCCTGGCCCAGCACCTGGGCGGTCTGCTGCATGGTATCGGTGCCGTGCACGATGACAATGGCCTGTTGCTGCGAGGCCTGGCAGGCCGCCAGCACGCGCTGGCGATCGCCATCCTGCATCTCCAGCGAATCGAGCAGGCGCAGGATTTCGAGGGACACTTCGGTGGTGATGCGGGCACGGGCGATGACGTCCGGCAGGTGGCTTTCGCCGAAGCCAAGCTGGCCTGCGATTTCGTCATAGTGCTTGTCGAAGGTGCCGCCGGTGGCGATGATGCGCAGGCTCATGGTCTTCCTATCTTCCAACTGGTCAAAAAAAATCGAGAAATCGAGAAAAGGGTGTTCCGGGCATCAAGCAAGGAACGCTCCAAGGGCGCGGGGAACGGCAGTTCCGGCACGGGCCAGCCGCTATCTTACACGCAGCCGCGGCGGTTTCCTGCCTGGTGCGACCGTGGCGCACGCGTGGCGGCCTGGTCGCCAATGCGATTCTGCAAGGACATCTATAATGGTCCGGATATGAAACCTTTGGCACCCGGCACCGTTATCTTCCACCGCCATCGCGGCTATGGCGTGATCGTGCTCGTCAACCTGTTGACGGGCTGGATTTCTGCGCGTTTCGGCAGTGAAGTGCGTACGCTGGATCTGAACCTGTCCTCCGACGAAGTGCAGCACGCCGATGGCACGCCCATCCTGTTCCGTCGCACCCCGCCGGACCGCATGCCGCATGCCCGGCTCATGGAGATGGTGCGCGAACTGCATCGTGCCGGTTATCAGCGGCTCTATCTCTACAGCTGGCCCAAACCGTCCGGCCTGCACTGGCGCTGGCACCTGTTCAGCGGCCCGCGCAACTGGATCGAGCGGCCATGGCGGGAGGGCTGGTATGGTTCGGGCGCTGATTACAACTTCAATCCGGTGTTGGGCTGGGGCGATGGCCCCTCGGCCTCGCCGCAGGAACTGGCACGCCTGCTGGCGCAGTTCGATCCGCACGGGCTGGCGCAGGCGCTGGGCGAGGACCAGGAGCACGCCAATTGGTTCGAGCTGGTGTGCGCCACCTTGCTGCCGGATTATGCGTTCAGCCTGGGCTGGCACTACAACGGCAGCATGCCGGAGCATCTGCCGGTCATTCCGGTGCGGCGCAATGTCCCCGAGTATGCGGGGCCACCGCTGCCATGGCCGCCGGGATGGCGGCATCTGTGGAAGTCAGGCGGCCCGATGCCGCAGTCGGCGTATCAGCCACCGGTGCGGACCATTCATCGCATCACCCCAGAACCTCAGGATTGAGCACGTTCGCGGGCGTGCCGGCGGCATAGTCCACGATGTTCCGGAAGGCGGCGCGGAAGTAGAGTTCGTAGCCGTCCTTTTCCACATATCCCAGGTGCGGGGTGGCCACCACGTTATCCATCTTCAGCAGGGGGGAGTCCACCGGCAAGGGTTCGCGCTCGAAGACATCGAGTCCGGCCAGGCCCGGGCGTCCTGCCGCCAGTGCGGCTTCCAGCGCGTCCGGCTCGACCAGCTCGGCGCGGCTGGTGTTGACGAAGCAGGCCGTCGGCTTCATCAGCGCCAGGTCGGCCGCCTTGACGATGCCGCGGGTGGCGTCGTTCAGGCGCAGGTGCAGGCTCAGTACATCGGCCTGGGCGAAGAAGGCTTCCTTGCTGGCAGCGGCCTGGTAGCCATCCTTGACTGCCTGTTCGCGGCTGGCCTCGCGGCCCCACACCAGCACCTGCATGCCGAAGGCGCGACCATAGCCTGCCACCATGCGACCGATCTTGCCGTAGCCCCAGATGCCCAGCGTGCGGCCCTTGAGTGCCGTGCCCAGCAGGTTCAGGTGCGGGGTGGGCGAGACCTGCTGCCAGGCACCGGCACGCAGCGCGCTGCAATACTGCGGCACCCGGCGCATGGCCGCCATGATCAGCGCCCAGGTCAGTTCGGCCGGCGCGGTCGGGTCGCCCACGCCTTCGACAATGGCGATGCCGCGTTCGGTGGCGGCCGCCACGTCGACATGGCCACTGACCTTGCCGGTCTGCGAGATCAGCTTGAGCAGGGGCAGCTTTTCCAGGACGGGTCGGGTCAGGGCAGTGCGTTCGCGGATCAGCACCACGGCGTCGAAGGGTGACAGGCGCGCCACCAGCTGGCCGGTGCCGCGGATGGTATTGGTGAATACCTTGACGTCGTGACCGTCGAGCAGGCTGAAGCAATCGAGGTGGCGTACTACATCCTGGTAGTCGTCGAGGATGGCGATCTTCATGAGGGTCTCCGTGGCAGTCTTTCGGGGCTGCGCCGGCCAGGTGGGTGGCCGGCGTGGGCGTCCATCATAAAGCGATTGCCAGGATTCGGCACGAGCTGACCCTAGCGGGCGATATCGATGACCACCTTGCCCCGGGCCTGAGCTTCGCTGACCAGCGCGTGGGCCTGGTTGACCTGCTCCAGCGTAAAGTGATGCGTATCGGTGAGCACGCGCAACTGCCCGGCATCGACCATGCGGGCGGCCTCGGCCATGATCCGGCCGTGACGCGCACGCTCCTGCCCGGTCAGCAGCGGTAGCAGGGTGAAGACGCCCGAATAGCTGGCCGCCCGGAACGACAGCGGCGCCAGCTTGTGCACGCCCCAGCCCAGGCAGCTGACGACATGACCGAGATAACGCCGGGCGGCCGCGAACGAGGCATCTAGGGTTGCGCCGCCGACGGTGTCGTAGATGACATCGAAGCCCTCGCCGCCGGTGTGTTGCTGCACGTACTGCTCCACCTCTTGGGCGCGGTAGTCGATGGCGGTGGCGCCCAGGCTCTCGATCACGGTCTTCTGGTCGGCGCTGCCGGTGGCATAGACCTCGGCACCCAGGGCGACAGCGATCTGCACGGCCACGTGGCCTACGCCACCGGCGCCGCCGTGGATCAATACCTTCTGCCCTGGCTGCACGTGGGCGCGGTCAACCAGGCCTTCCCAGGCGGTGATGAAGATCAGCGGCAGCGCGGCGGCTTCGCGCATGGACACGGTGCGGGGCTTGTGGGCCAGCAGATCGGCATCGAAGGCGGCGAACTGCGCCAGCGAACCGGGGACGCCACCGATGCCGCCGCTCATGCCGAAGACTTCGTCGCCGGGCGAAAATCGCGTTTCACCGGGCGCCACGGATTCGACCACGCCAGCCATGTCCATGCCGAGGATGGCTGGCAGGCGGGTCTGGGCGTGGGCGGCATTGCCGGCCTGGATCTTGGTATCGAGCGGGTTGACGCCGCTGGCAGCGATGCGTACCAGCACCTGGCCGGGGCGCAGGCTGGGCGTTTCGATGTCGATGATGTCGAGTGCTGCGCCGAAGCGGGTGAGGACGGCGGCTTGCATGGTGGCAGGGATGGCGTGGGTCATGATGGCTTCCTTGAGACTGGGTGAACGGGTGGATATCGCCATGCGCCAGGTGGCGGTGAGGTCGATGCACGCAGTCTAGGTAGCCCGGGCCAGCGGAAAAACCGGGCGCGACCGAAGTCAGAATTGCGGGTTTGCGGATAATCGCGGCGTCGCGAGGCCCTAGAATCTCGCTAACGGATGACGACAACCAAACCGGGGAGAAAAAGATGGACAGGCTGGACATGCTCAAGGTGTTCTGTACCGTGGTCGAGGCCGGCGCGTTCAGTCGGGCGGCCGAGAAACTGTCGATGTCGACCTCCTCGGTGACCACCCACGTCGCCGCCCTGGAGGCACATTTCAAGGTGCGGTTGCTCAACCGCACTACGCGCAGCATGTCTCTCACCGAAGAAGGCCGCCACTGCCACCAGCAGGCACTGCGACTGCTGGCGGACATGGGCGAGCTGGAGGCCGGCTTGCGTGCCTCCGATACCCGTCCGGCCGGTGTGCTGCGGGTCGACCTGCCCAGCGTCATCAGCCGCCGCTATGTGGCACCCGCGCTGCCACGTTTCTTGCGCCAGTATCCGGAGCTGGAGCTGCGCATCACCGTCAGCGACCGCATGGTCGACATGGTGGAAGAAGGTGTGGACGTACTGGTGCGCATCGGCGCGCTGGGCGACTCGGGACTGGTGGCGCGCAAGCTGGCCGCGACCCGTTACCTGTGCTGCGCCGCGCCGGCCTTCCTGCAGCAATACGGCTGGCCGGAAACGCCCGACGCACTGGACCAGTTTGCCTGCCTGGGCTTTCTCAATCCGCGTACGCGCATGGTCCGGCCCTGGCGCTTCAGTCATGAGGGGAAGGAAAGCTCGCATATTCCCCGGGGCCTGGTGATGATGGACCACGTGGAGTCGCTAGTGGCGGCCGCCCAGGCCGGTTGCGGCATTATCCAGCAGATGTCGGTGACCCTCGCTCCGGCCTTGCAGGAGGGCAGTCTGCTACCGGTGCTGTCCGAATGGCAGGCGGCTGGTCCCGATATCGTCGCGCTCTACCAGCCCACACGTCGGGAAACCGCCAAGGTGAAAGTTTTTGTCGAATTTCTACGTGAGATATTCACAACGTGAATGATGAATCGCCCGCAATCCCTCGCAAATCCAGTCTTCATGCGGTTTTTAACGAAATCTATGTTATGCGCCACAGTAATGAAAAAACAGAATTTTTTTGATTTGTAATTACCTACTACATAAGTCGGGTATTTTCCGCTACAAATTTGCGTAAATTCTTTTTTATCGGGGTACAATCGCTGCCACTTTCTTGCATTCTCGACTGTCGAAGAGTGAGCAAAACCCGCCGCCGCCCACGGTGACGGGCAAGGTGGCCGGCCTCGGCGAGGCGGTCGCCATCGACAAGACCGCCGTCTCGCAGCCTGATGTGAACACCCCATCGCCTGGAAACGACGATCCTGCCGTGCCAACCGAATTCATCAACTTAGTGGCATTGGAGGTAGCATATGAACCAACCCCTCATGGCAGGCATTCCCGCAGTGAACGCCCCCGCCTACGTCAAACACCAGAAACTGATCAACTGGGTCGCAGAAATCGCCGCGCTGACCAAGCCGGCTCGCATTTACTGGTGCGATGGCTCCCAGGAAGAATATGACCGCCTGTGCGGCGAGATGGTCGCCGCCGGCACCATGAAGAAGCTGAACGCCGAAAAGCGTCCCAACAGCTACCTGGCCTGCTCCGATCCGTCCGACGTGGCGCGCGTGGAAGACCGCACCTTCATCTGCTCCAGGAACAAGGAAGACGCCGGCCCGACCAACAACTGGACCGACCCGGCCGAGATGCGTCAGACCCTGAGCGGCCTGTTCGATGGCTGCATGGCCGGCCGCACCCTCTACGTCGTGCCGTTCTCGATGGGCCCGCTGGGTTCGCCCATTGCCCACATCGGTGTGGAACTGTCGGATTCGCCTTATGTGGCGGTGAACATGCGCATCATGACCCGCATGGGCAAGGCGGTGTACGACGTGCTGGGCAGCGATGGCGAGTTCGTGCCTTGCGTGCACACCGTGGGCGCACCGCTGGCCGCCGGGCAGAAGGACGTGCCCTGGCCGTGCAATGCCACCAAGTACATCGTGCACTACCCGGAAACCCGCGAAATCTGGTCCTTCGGCTCCGGCTACGGCGGCAACGCGCTGCTGGGCAAGAAGTGCTTCGCCCTGCGCATCGCTTCCACCATGGGCCGCGCCCAGGGCTGGCTGGCCGAGCACATGCTGATCCTGGGCGTGGAATCTCCGGAGGGCAAGAAGCATTACGTCGCAGCGGCCTTCCCCTCGGCCTGCGGCAAGACCAACTTCGCCATGCTGATCCCGCCCAAGGCCTTCGACGGCTGGAAGGTCACCACCATCGGTGACGACATCGCCTGGATCAAGCCCGGTGCCGACGGCCGCCTGTATGCGATCAACCCGGAAGCCGGCTACTTCGGCGTGGCCCCGGGCACCAACGAGAAGAGCAACTACAACTGCATGGCCTCTGTCTCGGCCAATACCATCTTCACCAACGTGGCACTGACCGATGACGGCGATGTCTGGTGGGAAGGCATGACCAAGGAAGCCCCGGCCCACCTGATCGACTGGCAGGGCAAGGACTGGACGCCGGAAATCGGCAAGGAAACCGGCCGCAAGGCGGCTCACCCGAACGCCCGCTTCACCGTCGCCGCCACCCAGAACCCGGTGATCGACCCGGCCTGGGATGATCCGGCCGGCGTGCCGATCTCGGCCTTCATCTTCGGTGGCCGCCGTTCCACCACCGTGCCGCTGGTGACCGAAGCCCGCAACTGGGTCGAGGGTGTCTACATGGCCGCCACCATGGGTTCGGAAACCACCGCTGCGGCTGTCGGCCAGCAGGGTGTGGTGCGTCGTGACCCGTTCGCCATGCTGCCTTTCGCCGGCTACAACATGAGCGAATACTTCCAGCACTGGCTGGACATCGGCAAGAAGATCGCCGCCTCCCCGGCCGAGCTGCCCAAGATCTACTGCGTCAACTGGTTCCGTACCGATGCCGACGGCAAGTTCGTCTGGCCGGGCTTTGGCGACAATATGCGCGTGCTGAAGTGGATGCTGGACCGCATCGAAGACCCGCAAGGCGTCAAGACCGGCGGTGTCGAGCACCTGTTCGGCGTCACCCCGCGTTTCGATGACCTGCAATGGGAAGGCCTGGACTTCAGCGCCGAGCAGTTCTCCACCATCACCTCCATCGACAAGGCCGCCTGGCTGAAGGAACTGGAGCTGCATGCGGAACTGTTCGACAAGCTCAAGCACAAGCTGCCGCCCGAACTGCAGGGCGTGAAGGACAAGCTGGAGAAGAAGCTGGCAGCCTAAGCTGACCGGCACGGAGAAGACGAGAGGCGCCTGCCGCAGCGATGCGGCAGGCGTTTTCTTTTGCGGATCAGCCTCGGATCAGTCGTGTATCAGCCGTGCATCAGCCCGGCCAGCGCCTGACGCAGCGTGGCCGGCAATTCCACCGGCCGCCGCGTAGCGCGATCCACATAGACATGCACGAAGTGGCCGCGTGCCGCCGTCAGCTCTTCCCCGGCCTTGAAGATCCCCAGTTCATAGCGCACGCTGCTACGCCCCATGTGTGCCACCCGCACGCCGACCTCGATCGCATCCGGAAAGGCGACCGACGCAAAATAATTGCAATGGGTCTCGATGACCAGGCCGATGACTTCCCCGCGCTCGATATCCAGCACGCCCTGTTGCACAAGGTAGTGGTTCACGGCGGTATCGAACCAGCTGTAGTAGACGACGTTGTTGACGTGACCATAGACGTCGTTATCCATCCAGCGTGTCTGGATCGGGTGGAAATGCGGAAAATCGGCGCGTTGGCCGGCTTGCGGTCGGGAATCACTCATCTCGGGCTGGGCGTCAGGATTGGTCGGCTTGTGCGGCTGCACAAGAACGGCAGGCTTGCAGTAACATTGCTCCCACTTTCGCTGTCCCCCGGTCAGACGTCGGCCGGAGCGTCGAAAGTGCTCCATCTTAAGCGATCGATATCGGATGTTGGCTCGCGTCGCACTTGCATCCGCAGGCCGTGCCGCCATGTGATCCGGGTGGCCGGACTGTTGGCCGGTCGCCGGCGGGCCCGATAGCCTCGCCTCCGAGTCTGATAGTTAAATCCAATCAAAAGTATTTATTAAATAAAATTGATCTATTTTGTTTGGCGTTCTACTATTCACCCCATCGCTTCACTCAACCCCCCTTAAAAGGAAATCGACATGTCCCTGATCAACACCACTATCAAACCGTTCAAGGCAACTGCTTACCACGATGGCAAGTTCGTCGACATCACCGAAGCCACCCTGAAGGGCAAGTGGTCCGTGTTCGTGTTCTACCCGGCGGACTTCACCTTCGTGTGCCCGACCGAGCTGGAAGATCTGGCCGACAACTACGCTGAATTCAAGAAGCTGGGCGTTGAAGTCTACGGTATCTCCACCGACACCCATTTCGCCCACAAGGCATGGCACGACACTTCGGACGCCATCAAGAAGGTGCAATACCCGCTGGTGGGTGACCCGACCGCTACCCTGGCACGCAACTTCGAAGTGCTGATCGAAGAAGAAGGCCTGGCACTGCGCGGCACCTTCGTGATCAATCCGGAAGGCCAGATCAAGGTCCTGGAAATTCACGACAACGGCATCGGCCGTGACGCTTCGGAACTGCTGCGCAAGGTCAAGGCTGCACAATACGTCGCCTCGCACCCGGGTGAAGTCTGCCCCGCCAAGTGGGAAGAAGGCGCTGCCACCCTGAAGCCGTCCCTGGATCTGGTCGGCAAGATTTAATTACCGATTGGGCTACTGCGCGGCCCGATCTCTGCGCTGCGATGCGCACCGTACTGAAGTACGGTTGCGCTTCTCCCGCAGACCTCGGGCCGCTCGCTACGCCCACTCGGCAATTAAATACGCGTGGGAATACACGCAAAATTTATCCTGTAGTACCTGTCTGGAGCGGCCCCTTTGGGCCAGCGGCGGATCCTCACAAGGGCCAAGCCGTGCTCCAGAAGACTTGAATCTCCCAACTAGGAAGTAATCATCATGCTTGATGCCAATCTCAAGACCCAATTGAAGGCCTATCTGGAAAAGGTCAGCCACCCGATCGAGATCGTCGCGTCGCTCGATGATGGCGCCAAGTCCCGTGAGATGCAGGAACTCCTGCAGGAAATCGTGCTGCTGTCGGACCGCATCAAGCTGGTCGAGCAACGCGACTCCAGCGCGAACGCACGTACCCCGTCGTTCACACTGAACCGCCCCGGGACCGATATCAGCGTCGAATTCGCCGCGATCCCGATGGGCCACGAATTTACCTCCCTGGTGCTGGCCCTGCTGCAAGTGGGCGGACACCCGATCAAGCTCGACGACAAGGTCATCGAGCAGATCAAGAACCTGGATGGCGACTACAGCTTCGAGACCTATGTCTCGCTGACCTGCCAGAACTGCCCGGAAGTCGTGCAGGCCCTGAACGTGATGTCCATCATCAACCCGCGCATCCGTTCGGTGACCATCGATGGCGCGCTGTTCCAGGGTGAAGTCGAGCAACGCCAGATCATGGCCGTGCCGACCGTGTACATGAACGGTGAAGTGTTCGGCCAGGGCCGTACCGGCGTGGAAGAAATCCTTGCCCGTCTGGACAGCGGCGCCGCCGCCCGCAAGGGTGAGGAACTGAGTGCCAAGGAAGCCTATGACGTGCTCATCGTCGGCGGTGGTCCCGCTGGTGCAGCTGCTGCAATCTATGCCGCCCGCAAGGGTATCCGCACCGGTGTGGTGGCTGAGCGTTTCGGCGGCCAGGTACTCGATACGCTGGCGATCGAAAACTTCATCTCGGTGAAGGAAACCGAGGGCCCGCAATTCGCCACCGCGCTGGAACAGCACGTCAAGGCCTATGACGTCGACATCATGAACGTGCAACGCGCCGAGGCCCTGGTGCCGGGCGACAAGCTGATCGAAGTGAAGCTGGCCAACGGCGGCGTGTTGAAGGGCAAGACCGTGATCCTGTCCACCGGCGCCCGCTGGCGCAATGTGAACGTGCCGGGCGAGCAGGAATACAAGAACAAGGGCGTGGCCTATTGCCCGCACTGCGATGGTCCGCTGTTCAAGGGCAAGCGCGTGTCGGTGATCGGCGGTGGCAACTCGGGCGTGGAAGCGGCCATCGACCTGGCCGGTATCGTCGCCCATGTGACCCTGATCGAGTTCGCCGCCGAACTGAAGGCCGATGCAGTGCTGGTGCGCAAGCTGAAGAGCCTGCCCAATGTCACCATCGTGACCTCGGCGCAGACCACCGAGATCACCGGCGACGGCCAGCGCGTCAACGGCATCAGCTACAAGGAGCGTGACACCGGCGAGGTCAAGCACGTGGAATTGGAAGGCGTGTTCGTCCAGATCGGCCTGGTGCCCAATACCGAATGGCTGAAGGGAACGCTGGCACTGTCCAAGCACGGCGAGATCGAGATCGATGCCCGTGGCCAGACTTCGATTCCCGGCGTGTTTGCCGCGGGTGACGTGACCACCGTGCCGTTCAAGCAGATCGTCATCGCCGTGGGTGCTGGCGCCACTGCAGCCCTGTCGGCCTTCGATCACCTGATCCGCTCGTCGGCCGACGATGTCGCGCCGGCCGTGACCAAGGAAGCCGTGGCTGCCTGAGCATCATCGCAGTCCTGAACAAGACGCCAACCGGTTTGATGCCGGTTGGCGTTTTTGTTTGTGGGATGCCGACAGCGGCATTCCGCGCAATTCATGCATTTCACACATCTCATGCATCTCATGCCTCTCATACCTTCCCGGAAGGCATAAAAAAAACGCCATCGATTGCTCGATGGCGTTTTGCTGGGTGCCGAAGCGGCCGGAAGACCTGCTTACTTGAACATCAGGCGCAGCGAATCCCAGGCACGGCCGATGAAGCCGGCCGGACCCACCGATTCCAGGGCCACTACCGGCAGTTCTGCCACGGTCTTGTCATCGATGGTCACCTTCAGGGTACCGATCTTGGCGTTTTCCGAGATCGGAGCGATCAGCGGATCGTTGCGATCCAGCTTGGTCTTGACCTTGTCGGCGCTGCCCTTGGGGATGGTGATATAGACATCGTTCTTGAAGCCGACCTTGATCTTGCCCTGCGAACCCTTCCATACGTCAGGCGTATCAACCGGCTGGCCCTTGGCGTACAGCTTGACGGCGTCGAAGTTCTGGAAGCCCCAGTTCAGCAGCTTCTGGCTTTCCTGGGTACGGACCTGGTCGGAGACGGTACCGATCACCACCGAGATCAGGCGGCGCTCGCCGTTGGGCACCGGGCGGTGGGCCGAGGTGATCAGCGAATAGCCGGCGCTGGAAGTGTGACCGGTCTTCATGCCGTCCACCGTCGGGTCCAGCCACAGCAGGCGGTTGCGGTTGGGCTGGGTGATGTTGTTGTAGGTGAACTTCTTGACCGAGTAGTAGCGCTTGTAATAGTCGGGGAAGTCGTTGATCAGGTTGCGGCACAGGATCGCCAGGTCGCGCGCGGTGGTATAGGTGTCCGCGCTGGGCAGGCCGTGCGGGTTGCTGAAGTGGGTATTGGTCAGGCCCTGGCGCTGGGCTTCGCGGTTCATCAGCTGCACGAAGGCGTCTTCGGTGCCGGAAACCGCTTCGGCCACGGCCACGGCGGCATCATTGCCGGAGACCGAGATCAGGCCGTACAGCAGGTTGTCGATGGAAACCGGCTTGTTGGGCTCGATGAACATCTTGGAGCTGCTCGGGTCGACCTTCCAGGCGTTGACCGAGACGCTGACTTCCTGTTCCAGGCTCAGGCGCTTGTCACGCAGGGCGGCAAAGGCCAGGTAGGCGGTCATGAGCTTGGTCAGCGAGGCTGGCTCCACGCGGGTGTCCGGATCGGCGGAGGCGATCACCTGGTTGGCCGAGGCATCCAGCAGCAGCCAGCTCTTGGCAGCCACGGTAGGCGGCGGCAGACTCTGGGCGGAAGCGGTAAGGGCGGAAACGGAAAGGACGGTTGCGGCGAGCGCCGCGAGAAGCTTTTTCATCGGTGCCTAAGAAAAATTGCCAGCACGGGGGGACATCGTAGCTGTTGGTTTGAAAAGAGAGTAAGGCAGGGCAGGCTCAGTGTGAGGTGGCAGCGTGGCGAAGGCGCCGAGGACACCGGGCCGGCTGCACGCACTGAATTATAAACGTCATGTGGCTTCGTTCCCAATTGAATGGATCTTCACCCCGAAAATCCCCTCACGAAACCGGCATGGCGCCCTGTGCTTCACAGCGCCGCCGTGCCTTCGGGCCGTCGCTGAAAACGCTCAGGCCTGAAGCTGCGCCGGGCGGCGATGCCAGCTTTCGACCACGACGTTTTTGATATGTTGCAGCTTGCGGTGAAAAAAGTGGTCCGATCCCGGAATGACGACTACCGGCAGTTCCTGCGGGCGGGCCCAGTCCAGTACGGCGGTCAGGGGAATGGTGTCGTCCTGCTCGCCGTGGATCAGGATGGTATTGGCCGGAGCCGGTGGCATGGGCCACTTGCCGGCGGCGGTGCCGACCAGCACCAGGCGCTCCGCGGCCGAGCCCGCGTCCTGTTGCAGCAGGCGCTGCTGCAGTTGGGCCTGGACGAAGGTACCGAAGGAAAATCCGCCCAGCGCCAGCGGCAGGTCCGGGTACTGGCTGCGCATGTGTTGCAGCAGCAGGGCCATGTCGTCGGTCTCGCCGCCGCCATGGTCGTGCACGCCTTCGGACTTGCCCACGCCACGGAAATTCATGCGTACCGACACATAGCCCAGCGCCAGGAAGGTGCGGGCCAGGGTTTGTGCGACCTTGTTGTCCATGGTTCCGCCATACAGCGGGTGGGGATGGGCCACCAGGGCCAGGCCGACCGGGGCGGCGAAGAGTTCGGGGTCAGGCAGGTCGAGTGCGCATTCGAGCTGGCCGACGGCGCCTGCGATCATGAAATTCTGGGTGTGTGCGTTCATGGCTTGCTGAAAACTGTGATGGAGCGTGCTGCTAGATCTTGAGGCGGTCGACCACCTTGCCACCGACGATGTGGCTGTCGATGATCTCGTCGATGTCCTGGTTGTCGACGTAGGTGTACCAGGTGCCCTGCGGATAGATCACCACCACCGGGCCTTCTTCGCAGCGTTCCAGGCAGCCGGCCTTGTTGATGCGGACCTTGCCGGGTGCCGACAGGCCCAGTTGCTTGATGCGTTTCTTGGCGTGTTCCTGGGCTGCCTGGGCGCCCTTGTCGGCACAGCAGGTGCGCTCGCCCGGCTTGCGCTGGTTCAGGCAGAAGAAGACGTGGTGTTCGTAGTAGGGTTGATCGCTCATGGATGAAGACCTCTGGACAGTGGCGACGCTGCCGGCGCGGGCCGGCAAAGCGTCAATGATACACCCCGCTCAGACTTGCCTGCGGTGCACCGGGTGGAACAGGAACCAGATCGCCAGGAAGGGCCACAGGACCGACAGGAACTGGGCGGCGCCATCGAAGTTGAGGAACTTGCCCTGTACCCAGGTCTCCAGCGTGGAGAGGTAGTAGGGGTTGGCCGGTACCGCATTGGTCGCCACCAGGCTCAGGATCAGCGCCAGTGCGGCGACGCGTCGCTGTGCCGTGGGGGGCGCCCAGGTCAGGCCGGCGATCATCAGGGTGCCCAGCATGATCCCGCCCACGGCGCTGGGCGAAATCCAGATGAAGGCATTCTGCGGCGCGAAGAACAGCGCGCAGGCCAGCGACTTGGCCGCGATGCAGGCCAGCAGGTACAGCGCCACCAGGCGCCGCCGTGGCGCCTGCCTGCGCAACAGCAGCAGGAACAGCAAGGCGGCCCCGGTCAGGCCGCAGGCGGTGACGATGACGTCGGCCAGCCAGTATTGCTCGGCACTGAGCTGGGCGCTGTTGAGCCAGGTGGTGGCCAGGTCGATGGGGGTATCGAGCAGGTCGGAAAAGAAGGCCGACAAGGGGGGCACCAGATGACCCAGGCCGAACAGGTGGTTCTGGGGATAGATCAGCGCCAGCGGCCACAGGCCCGCCACCGCCAGTCCGCGGCTGGCTTCACCCGAGAACCAGCGCCGCCGCACCAGCAGGAAGCGGCTCTCGTGCAGGAAATAGCGGCTGCAGAGCGCCCCCAGGACGGCGCCCAGCGCGGCCCCGGCGGAGTTGGTCAAGAGATCGAGGTTGGAGGGTACCCGGGTCGGCAGGTAGGTCTGCACCGCCTCCATGCAGGCCGACAGCAGCACCCCGCCCAGCATGGCCGGCCATACGGCCCACCACGGCCGGATGCGCGGATACATGGCCAGCACCAGCAACGCTCCCAGGGGCGCGTAGCCGGCGACATTGGTCCAGACGTCGAAGGCGGTCCAGTAATAGGGTAGCCGCGCGCCCAGGTAGTCGAAGGGTTTGATGCCCATGTCGCGCCAGCCGCTGAAGGGGTACCAGCTGGCGTAGACGATCAGCAGGGCATAGACCAGCAGGCTGACCCGCGCAAAGGAAGACGCGGTCGGCGCAGCAGGAGCGCGGGTGCGGTTGGCCTCGCTGTTGGCGGCGGAATCGGTTGGAGCTGGCATGCGCCAGAGGGTAACCGATTTCGCGGGCCGCCGCCCCTGCCGTCCCTACTGCCCCTGGCCCGCCGCGCGGACACTGTCTGCCGGTACAATGCGCGCTATGACCCTGACTTTTCCCATGCCCGCCGAATCGGAATCGGCGCCGCTGGTGCGTCCCGAGCGCATCGGCATGTTGCTGGCCGGTTCCGACCGCGATGGCCAGCAACGCATCGACGTCGAGGCCGTGGCCCAGACCGGTTCCACCAACGTCGACCTGATGCAGCGTTTGAGCAGCCTGCAACGCCCTCTGTTGCTGGTGGCGGACCGCCAGACCGCTGGTCGCGGCCGCGCCGGCCGTCCCTGGCGCGCGGCTCCCGAGGATTCGCTGACCTTTTCGCTGGCCTGGCGCCTGCAGCGCCCCACGCATGCGCTGCTGGGTCTGCCGCTGGCCATCGGCGTGGCGCTGGCCGAGGCGCTCGAAGTGTTCGGCGTGCGCCCGCAGCTGAAATGGCCCAATGACGTGCTGCGCGACGGCGCCAAGCTGGCCGGCATCCTCATCGAGACCGCTTCCGACGGTGGGCGCGGTGACGCCACCTGGGCGGTGATCGGCATCGGTATCAACCTGGCCGTGCCGGCGGGCCTGGCCGACGAGCTGCAGCGCCCGGTGGGGGCAGCGACCGAATTGCAGAAGGCGCCCCGCGAGACGGTGCTGGCCATCATCGCCAGCGCCCTGGCCGGCGTGCTGGAGGAGTTCGAACAACGTGGCTTCGGTGCCTTCGTCAAGCGCTGGGAAGCCTTCCACGCCTACGCCGGACAGGCCGTCAAGATCGTCGACAACGGTCGCGTGGTCCATGAGGGGACTGCCGTCGGCGTGGACATGATGGGCCGCTTCCTGATGGATACCGAGCTGGGCCAGGTCGAGGTGCTGGCCGGTGACCTGTCGTTGCGCCTGCAGGACGGATGATGCTGCTGATCGACGCCGGCAATACCCGTATCAAGTGGGCCCTGTCCAGCGTGGACAAGGCCGTGACGGGCGGCTGGCTGCAGCAGGGCGCGGTCGGGCGTGCCGACGTGGCCACGCTGTTGCAGGCCTGGTCGGGCCTGGTGGTGCCGGCTGCAGGAATGCAGGTATGCGTCTCCAACGTGGCCGGCCCGGCATTGCGGGACAGCCTGCAGGCCATCTTGCAGGAGGCTTTCGGGCCACGCGCCATCGTCGAATGGTTTGCCTCCACCGCCGAGCGTGCCGGCGTACGCAACGGCTATCGCCATCCCGGCCAACTCGGTTGTGACCGTTTCGCCGCCGCCATCGGCGCGCGCGCGCTGTTTCCCGACGAGGAATTGCTGGTGGTCACCTGTGGCACGGCCACGACCATCGACGTGCTCAGTGCCACTGGTGTGTTCGAGGGCGGCATGATCCTGCCTGGCTTCGGCACCATGGCCACCTCGCTGGCGCTGAACACCGCGCAACTGCCACGCATCGATGGCGCGGCACCGCCCGAGAAGGTGTTTGCCGACAATACGGTGGACGCCATCGTTTCCGGTTGCATCGCCGCCCAGGTCGGGGCGATCGAACATGCGCTGGCGCAACGCCAGCTGGCGCGACCCCGGGCGCGGGTGCGCTGTCTGCTGTCCGGTGGGGCCGGCGTGCTGCTGGCGCCTTACCTGCGGCTGGGCGATACGGCGCTGGAAAAAGTGGATAATCTGGTCCTGCTCGGCCTGCAGACGGCCATGAACCATGGGCGTTGAAGCCAGTCCATCGACTCAGGCAGATCAACCAAGGCAAGCAAAGACAAGGAAAGACAAGGCACGGATGAAGCTGAAACTGCTTTTTTGGCTATTGCTGGTCGGTAACGTGGTCCTGTTCGGCTTGCCGCGTGGCTATTTCGGCGCCAGCGCGACCGAACGACGCGAGCCGCAGCGCCTGACCGAGCAATTGCATCCCGAGCTGTTGAGCGTGCTGCCGGCCAATAGCGAGAAGCTGGCCTCCCAGCTGCGGGCGCAGCCGGCGCCCGGCGCGCCTGCCAGCGCCGAGGGGGCGCCCGCCGCAGCACCCGCTGCTGCCGCCACGCCTGCTGCAGGTGATCCTGCCGCCGCTGCGCAAGCGATGTCGGCGGGGCCGGCCACCCCAGCCACCCCAGCCACCCCAGCCACGACGGCGCCCCAGGTCGCTGCCGTCACCCCGTCCTGTACCGAGGTCGGCAACTTCACGGCTGCCGATGCCCGTCGCTTCTCGGCCCAGCTGGCCAGCCTCAACCTGGGTGACAAGGTGGTCCAGAAGCTGACCCAGGATGTGACCAGCCACATGGTCTACATCCCCCCGCAGGATGGCCGCGAGGGAGCCGACCGGCGTATCGCCGAGCTGCGTCGCCTGGGCATCGGCGACTTCTACGTCATTCCTGACAGTTTCCCCAACCCGGCATTGCGCTCGGGCGTTTCGCTGGGCATCTTCCGCACCGAGGAGGCGGCCAAGGCCTATGTCAGCCAGCTGATCTCGCGCGGGGTGCGCAGCGCCCGCATCATTGCGCGCCGCTCCGGGGCTGGCAAGCAGGTGTTCCAGTTGCGTGATCTGACACCGGAGGCGCGCAGCGCCCTGGACAACATCAAGAGCGCTTTCCCGGACCAGGAAATCCGCGGCTGCAGCGCCTGAAGGCGGCGGCGTTGTCTGGATCGGACACGCCGCATGTTGCGCTGCGAAGCCGGGCGGCTTTCCATGTAAAATCCCGTCCCTAACCTTTACCCGTCACCCATCCCTCATCGCATCGACAGGACATTGCCATGACCACCGACCTGACCAACGTAGCCCCCCAGATCAAAGCCGAAATCCTGGCCGAGGCGCTGCCGTATATCCGTAAATTTCACGGCAAGACCATCGTGGTCAAGTACGGTGGCAATGCGATGACCGAGGAAAGCCTCAAGCACGGCTTCGCCCGTGACGTGATCCTGTTGAAGCTGGTCGGCATGAATCCGGTGGTGGTCCACGGTGGCGGCCCGCAGATCGATGCGGCACTCAAGAAGATCGGCAAGCAGGGGACCTTCGTGCAGGGCATGCGCATCACCGACGAAGAGACCATGGAAGTGGTGGAATGGGTGCTGGGCGGCGAAGTGCAGCAGGACATCGTGATGCTGATCAATCACTATGGTGGCCAGGCGGTGGGCCTGACCGGCAAGGACGGCGGCCTGATCCGCGCACGCAAGATGCAGATGCCGGACAAGGAGCATCCGGGCCAGTTCCTGGACATCGGCTACGTGGGCGAGATCGAGGCGATCAACCCGGCGGTGGTCAAGGCGCTGCAGGACGATGCCTTCATCCCCATCATCTCGCCCATCGGTTTCGGTGACGACGGCCAGGCCTACAACATCAATGCCGACGTGGTGGCCGGCAAGATCGCCGAGATCCTGCACGCCGAAAAGCTGATCATGATGACCAACATCGCCGGTGTCCAGGACAAGGCAGGCAATCTGCTGACCGACCTGTCGGCCCGCGAGATCGACGAGATGTTCGCCGACGGCACCATTTCCGGCGGCATGCTGCCCAAGATTTCCTCGGCCCTGGATGCGGCCAAGTCGGGCGTGAACACGGTGCACATCATCGACGGTCGCATCGAACACTCGCTGCTGCTGGAAGTGCTGACCGAGCAGGCCTTCGGGACCATGATCCGCTCGCACTGATACCGCGTCGGGTAGTCGGCAGCACAAAAAATGGATGAGCATGCTCATCCATTTTTTTATGCCCGCCGGTCAAGGCGTGGTACAGCTCAATAGAGTTGTTTGACCTGCAATCCCGTTTTCTTCAGCAAGAGCGGCACGCTATCCGGTCCCACCAGGTGCAGGATGCCGATCGCCGCCACGGCGCCGTCATGCTGGCGCAGCAGGTCGGCCACGCCCTTGGCCAGCCCGGGATTGCGTTGCTGGAGCAGGGTCTTGAGCGTAAAGCGGGTGGCGAAGCTGTCATCCTGCCGCATGTCCTTGAGCGCTGTGGCGAAGCCGGCGCTGTCAGCGTGACGCCAGGCGGTCACCAGCAGGTCGAGCTTGCGGCTCAGGGCGGCGTCATTCAGTTCCCGCAGGGTATCGGCCAGGAATTCGGCCTGTTGTGCTTCGGTAAGCTGGCTGAAGAGGCTCATCTGGCGGTCCGCGCTCTCCAGTTCGACTACCTCGCCACCGTGGGCACGCACGGCGTGGGCCAGATGGCTGTCCACGGCCAGGTCGGTGCGGTAACCGTGGCGCCCGTATTCCTGCACCGTCAGGGCCATGGCCAGCATCCATGGACGCATGTGCTGCACGGCCTGCAGCGGCAGGCCCAGACGTTCCAGCGTGGCAAGCGTGCGCTGCGCCAGGGCGGGATCGAGGTGGTCCTGGAGGCGCTGACCGTCAGGGTAGAGGGCATAGCGCTGCACGGCGTTCTGCATCGCGGCGCCATTGTCCGGGTCCAGTTCCAGCGCCAGCACGGGGGCGGCAGACAGGGCGCGGGTCAGGCGCGGTTCCAGCGGATAGAAATCGGGCGCACCCACGTGGATGGTGCCGAACAGCAGCAGGGAATGGCGACCATCGGAGACCTGATACAGCGCGCCGCGCGGCGGGATACTGCTTTGCCCCTCGGCGGCGGTGGCCGCATGGGCGGGGAGGGAGAAGTTAAAGCAGGACAGCCAGGTCAAACTCACTATAATCACCCGTTGCATCAATCCGTTCACTGCTGGCCTTTCTTTGCTGAAGGTGCGTCCATGCCTGCTGGCAGGCGCGCCGGTCCGATTTATGGCGTCCAATACTACACCGCTCTGGCTGTTCGACCTCGACAACACCCTGCACAACGCCTCGCACGCGATCTTCCCGGCCATCAACACCAACATGAACCGCATCATCCAGCGGGTGCTGGAGAACGACGGGCAGCCCAGCGACGAGGCGGCGGTGAACTATCTGCGCCGGCATTACTGGAAACTGTACGGCGCCACCCTGCTGGGCCTGGTGCGCCATCACGGCATGGATATCGACGAGTTCCTGCACGAGGCACACCTCTTCGATGACCTGCCCGGCATGGTCCGTGCCGAGCGTGGCATCGGCCGCTGGCTGCAGCAACTGCCGGGCCGCAAGATCCTGCTCACCAATGCGCCCCGTCGCTATTCACGCGAACTGGTGCGGCATCTGGGGCTGCACCGCCATTTCTCGCACCACATTTCCATCGAGAGCATGCACGTGCATCGCCAGTTGCGGCCCAAACCTTCGCGGCTGATGCTGCGCAAGCTGCTGGCGCGTCACAAGATCGCGCCGCGTCGCTGCATCCTGGTCGAGGACACCGTAGATAACCTGAAAAGTGCCCGTGAACTTGGTGTGCGCACCGCCTGGGTGACCCAGTACCTGCGCGGCAGCCAGGCGCTTCTGGGACATATGGGGGGACAGCGCGCCTTGAGCCGCTTACCGGGTTTTGTTGATGTGAAGGTTCGTTCAGTGCGGCAATTGCCGCGCCGGCTGGCGGCGCTGGGAGCCTTGCGCTAGGCGAGGATGGGGTTGCTGGGTTGCTGAGTGGCCGGGGTGACCTTAGTCGGCGCAATCGGCGCACCAGCCCTTGATGGTCAGCTCCACTTCGTGGCTCTGGAAACCCTTGCCCAATGTCTTGCGCAGGGCTGACTGCAATTGTGCGGCGGTGGAACGATGCCGGTCGGCATCGGGCAGGACGGTCGCCAGGAAATCGGTGCCATCGCTGGCATCCAGGCAGAACACGCGGTGGCAGCGGGTGCACTTGAAATGGCCGTGCTGGTGTTGCTTGCCATGGGAGTGGTCGTGCAGGCCGTGCTCGGGATGATCGGCACCGGCGCTGTAGCGGAAGATCCGGTCATCGCTGGAAATCTTGTGCGCCAGGCCGGCCTCGGTCAGGCAATCCAGGGCGCGGTAGAGCGTGACCCGGTCCATGTCGGCGAAGCGATCCTGGATATCCTGGTGTGACGCCGCACTGCGGGTTTCCAGCAATGCCCCCAGCACATTCACGCGGGCCTGTGTCACCCGCACGCCGGCTTCGCGCAGTTGCGCCTCGGCCAGCGCCGTCACGGTCGCGGCTTGCGCGCTGGTGCTGGCGGAGGAGTGGTCGGCGGCTTTGGCTTTCATGGTCGGCATCGGCTGGAACGTTCGAGGAGCCAGGTCACTGGCGGAGAAACTTGGCGGCGCAGCAAGCGCCGGTCATCTATTTTAGCCCATGCGGCGCTCACCCTCCCGCGCCGACAGCCTTAGCGGCGGTCGCGGCTAGTTGTTGTTGTCCTTGCCGCCCTTGCGCGCGCGCGGGTGGGCCTGGTCATAGACCTGGGCCAGGCGCTGGAAGTCCAGCGCGGTATAGACCTGGGTCGCGGTGATGGAGGCATGGCCCAGCATTTCCTGTACCGCACGCAGGTCGCCCGAGCTCTGCAGCACATGCGAGGCAAAGGAGTGCCGCAACATGTGGGGATGCACGTCGGACGCCATTGCCAGTCCCTTGCCATGCGCTTTCAAACGCAATTGCGTGACCCGGGGCGACATGCGGGCGCCCCGCTCGTTGAGGAAAAGTGCATGGCAGTCGGTGCCGCCATCGGCGCGCACCAGGCCGGCCCGCAGCGGCAGCCAGTCGCCGATGGCCTGCAGGGCGGCTTTTCCCACCGGCACCTTGCGCTTCTTGCCACCCTTGCCGGTGACGGTGACCTCGGCTTCGCCCAGGTCGATCCAGCCAGCGGACTCATAGCTGCCTGCGCCGATATCGGCCACATCGATGCCGACCAGTTCGGAGACGCGCAATCCGCTCGAATAGAGCAATTCGAACATGGCGCGGTTGCAGGCCGCCAGGGTGGAGTCGGGGTCGCGCCCCGGATCAGCCTGTGCGACCAGGCGCACGGCATCATCGGCGGCCAGCGCCTTGGGCAGGGGTTTGCTCTTCTTGGGGGGCTTGACGCCATCGACCGGGTTGGCCGGCAGTTCGATTTCCATCGACAACCATCCGAAGAAGCCGCGCCAGGCCGACAGCTTGCGCGAAATCGAGCGGGCATTCAGGCCGCGTGCATGCAGCCGGGCGGCGCATTTCCTGATCTGTACCTGGGTCACGCCGCGCAGGTCGAGCTCGGCAGTGGATGCGGCCGCGTCGTCGGCCGGTGCCAGCAGCGAGCGTAATTCCTGCAGGTCACGGCCGTAATTGTCCAGTGTATGAGGGGACAGCTTGCGCTGGGCGCGCAAAAAGGAAAGATAGTGGCCGATCAGGGCGGAGGCGGTGCCATCCATGGCGTCATCCTTCACATTGGCGGCGTGCGCAGAACGGAACGGGGCCGCTCTGCCAGGCGGTGCATCAGCGCAGCAGGCAGGCCAGTGCGGCGCTACCGGTTTCGCCGATACGGGTCAGGAAATCGGTCCCCATGTCGGAGGTGAAACGGCTCGGGTCCGGCGAGCCCAGTACCAGCAGGCCGAAGGCTTCCGGCGCTGCGCCCACGCGCAGTGGCAGGATGGCGACCGATTTCACCGAGTCGGCATCGTCCAGCCAGGTGGCCGCTTCGAATTCCTTGTTGGGACCGCAGAAGGGCGCCGACAGACCGTTGGCAAAGATGCGGGCGTCGTCCGAGACTTGCTGGGTGGCCCAGTTGTCGGCATGGGTTGGGCCCAGGTTCCACAGGCGCACGGTCACTTGCGGTACGTGGAAGATTTCCTGCAATTGGGTGACCAGCGTGCGCGGCAGGTCGGCGGCATCGCGCGTCAACAGCAGGGCGCGGCTCCAGGCCTGGAACTTGTTGGTGATCTCGTCGTTTTCCTGGGCGATGCGCATGAGGTCGGCCATGCGCAATTCCTGCACGCGGATCTTTTCGCGCAGGATTTCCATCTGCCGCTCCTGCAGCGAGACCGCGCGGCCCATCACCGGGCTGGTCAACTTGATGGTCGAAAGCAGCTCTGCATGCTCCTCGAAGAAATGAGGATGTTCCAGCAGGTAGTCGGCAATCAGGTTGGAATCCAGTTCGGAGGTCATCGTCGAGGGTCTGTGAGTGAGGTACCAGAGGCAGGCAAAAGATGGCGTGCCGGAAATATCGCGAGATTATCCTCGCTATCGGACATGCTGACAATCATCGCCGGCGCGGGCTGGCGGCCTTGCCTGCCATGGCGTGCAAAGCATGTCGGCGCGATAAGAAAAGGCAAGGGAAGGTAAAGGAAAGGTAAAAGAAAAAGGCCTGCATGATTGCTCATGCAGGCCTTTTTCGTTCCAGCTCAGGCTCAATTCAGGTTGAAACTGACACATTCATGCCAGTTTCAGATCCATGAATTAGAACTTGTGACGGATACCGGTGATGACAGCGGTTTGGCTGGCATCGGAACCGGTTGCGCCGCCGGTGACACCCGGGTTTTGGATGTCGGTAGCGCGCATGTTGGACACGAAGGCGTACAGGTCGGTACGCTTGGACAGCCAGTAGTCAGCACCCAGGCTGATCTGGGTCAGCTTGCCCTTGCCGTCAACGCCGTTGAAGGTCGCGCGGGAGTGGTCAACAGCTGCCAGCAGCTTCAGGGAAGGCGACAGGGAGTAGGCGGTACCGACTTCATAGGTATCAACCTTCTGTGCGTTGCCCAGGGTTGCGGTAGCAACGGTCGGGGTGCCCTTCAGATCTTGCTTGACGCGAGAGTAGTTAGCGTACACGCGAGCGGCGCCGAACTGGTAGGAAGCCACAACGTTCAGGGCCTTCAGAGCGGTGTTGCCAGCGACGGCAGCAGCGGTGTTGGCGTTGCCGGTGGTGCCAGCAGCCGGGATCAGGCTGGTGTCAGACGGGGTCGAACCGGCCTTGGATTGGTAGTAGTTGATACCCAGACCCAGAGGACCGTTGTCGTACTTACCACCGATGCCGTAGGCTTGACCAGCGGAGGTCTTGCCAGCTTGTTCGCCGAAACCGTAGATCAGGTTACCGGTGAAGCCGCTCAGGTTGGTGGTGGTGTAGCTGATCGAGTTGTTGGTACGAACACCTTGCAGGCGGTTCAGGCCCGAACCCGAGTTGGAGACCACGCCGCCGAAGTCGTTAACAGCGGTGTAAGCGGAGATGGTGTCCGAGAAGTCGGTTTGACGACCCAGCAGAACGGTACCGAAGCCACCAGCCAGACCGACCACCGACTTGCGGCGGAACAGGTTGGAGGAGGTCACGGCGTCGGAGCCTTGCAGGCCGCCGTCGTCGTTGGTGAAGCCGGCTTCCAGGTTGAAGACTGCGGACAGACCGCCGCCCAGATCTTCAACGCCCTTGAAACCGATACGGGAACCTTGGATCACGCCAGAGTTGATGCCGAACTTGCTGCCGGTGCCACCGGTTGCGGTAGCGACCTTGCTGGAGTAAGCGATACCGGTATCAACGATACCGTAGATGGTGACGGAGCTTTGTGCTTGAGCAGCACCTGCGAACGCGCCGAGGACGGCCAGTGCCAGCAGAGATTTTTTCATTTGACATCCTTCTATAAAAATAGTCTTGAGGATCCGTACTTCTGGTCGGATGGTGAGACATTAAGGGTTCTCATTTGGCGTGGCCGCAGATTGGTCACGTGGAGGGAGGAATTTTGGTTGAAAGCGCCAAAGTGCTGTATGAGTGTTGTTTTTTTCAAACGCTTTCCACCCCGTCAATGCATGACAGGCAAATTTTGGAGCTCAGTTTGTCACTTATTAACGGCAAGTATTGTGCAAACTTGATCCGTATCGTCTCGTCAATACGTTTGTTGTCAAAAAGATGCATTCTGATAGTTTTTCGAGTCATTTTTAAAGAAATGTCGATTGTGGGGCATAATTTTGGCTTTCTGACCGGACGTGGAGGTCTGATGGCCAATCGCGAGGATCTTGCAATCATCCGCGCCGCGCGTGCTGGAGAGGCGCAGGCGCAATTGACGCTGGGCAAGCGTTACCTGTTTGGCGGCAATGGTTTGCCGCAAAGTGCAGGCACTGCCTTTCATTGGCTGGAGCGGGCGGCGCGCCAGGGGCTGGCCGATGCCTGGATGCTGATCGCCCAGCATATTCCCTACGAAGTCGTGGTGCCGTTGGCCAAGCCGCAGGAAGCTGCGCAATGGTACGAACGTGCATTCGACGCCGGCCTGACGCGCGCCGGGCTGGTGTTTGCGCGGCTGGTGCTGGATAACCCGGCCGTGACCGCCACCATCAGCGCCGAGTTGAAGCACAAGGCTATCCGCGCCCTGGAAGTGGTCGCCCGTGAGGGGGATCCGGACGCGCAGTGGCTATTAGCCCGGCAGGGCGAGCGCATGCTGGCTCCCGCCACTACAGCTTCTTCGAACACCATCCCTGCAGAAGCGCAGTCGCCCGAGCCGGCGGTCAAGGCCGAGGATCTGCATCAGTGGACGAAGAAAGCCGCCGACGCCGGCGTCGAACAAGCCCAGCACGCGCTGGCCGACGCGGCCTGGCGGCAATCTGACTTCGCCACCTTCCGCCAGCGGGCCCAGCCCCTGGCTGACGCCCTGTTGCGCCAGCACGAGAGCACGGTGGCGCAACTCAATGCCCCCTCCGAGGCCCTGGCGGCGGCGCTGGGCGCGCAGAACATCCAGCTGTTGCACCGCCTGGCCCAGGTACACATGGCCGACAAGCGTCCCGACCTGTTGCACGCCCAGCAATTGCTGGAACTGGCTGCGCTGGCCTGCGACCGTGATGCGCAGCTGGCCCTGGGTCTTTTATATGGACGTCTGGACCAGGCGGGCGTGCGGCGCTTCGCCGGCCAGGGTTCGGCCAACTACAAGAAGGCCATCCGCTGGCTCACCCTGGCGGGGGAGCAGGGTATGGCAGCGGCCTGGTATGTCCTGTCGCGTATCTATCTGAAGCCCGAGTTTTCGCAGCGCAATCTGGCTGACGTGCAGCATTACCTCGAGCGTGCTGCCGAGATGGGCCATGTGGAAGCCCAGGTCGAATGCGGCGTGGGCGCCTGGCGCAACCGCCGCGATGATCCGGGCAACGACGTGCGCGCCCTGTATTGGTTGCAGAAGGCTGCCACCCAGGGGGCGCAGCAGGCGCGGACCTTGCTGGACAAGGTCGCCGATCGCCCCCTGGCTGCCGAATGGGCGATGCGGGCGCGCGCGCAGCTCAGTCGCGAGCAGGTCAATGCGCATCCCTTCCTGGCGGCACGCATCGAACTGGCGGCCCTGTTCGGACTGACCCGGCCGGAAGCGCTGCTGATCGATCTGAAACAGGCCGATTGCGGCCACTGCCTGATGGTAGACATCCGCAGCCAGTATGCGCGCAGCAAGCGGCGCCTGATCCTGGTGGAGACGGGAGAGCAGCGCGGTACGCTCAATCGCATCGGACGCCTGTTCGAAGACATGGATTGCGGCCCCGCCGGTCCGGAAGGCAATTATCGTCAGCGGCTGTACCGCCTCAAGAGCGTGTTGCCGCAGGTGCAGGAGGACGACGAGGTGGAAGAACAGGATCTGGCTGCTTGAACCGCCGCGCCACGGCCTTGCAAGGTCGCAGGCAAATGAAAACGGCTTGCTGATGTGTTCAGCAAGCCGTTTTCATATGTGCATTAGATTGTCTCAGAGCTGATCCGGCAAATCGATCTCGCCTTCGAACACGGTCACCGCCGGTCCGGTCATCATCACCGGTTCGCCCGGGCCGGCCCAGGCAATGTTGAGCACGCCGCCATGGGTCTGCACCGCCACCGGGGAATCCAGCAGGCCGCGCCGGATACCAGCGACCACCGCGGCACAGGCGCCGGTGCCGCAAGCCAGCGTCTCGCCGGCACCGCGTTCATAGACACGCAGGTTGATGTGATGGCGATCGACCACCTGCATGAAGCCGGCATTGACGCGCTTGGGGAAGCGCGGGTGATGTTCGATCAGCGGACCGTCGGTCAGTACCGGCGCTGCTTCACTGTCATCGACCAGTTGCACCGCGTGCGGATTGCCCATCGACACCACCGAGATCCAGGTGGTCTTGCCGGCCACGTCCAGCGGCCACAGATTGTCTTCGGCCTCGCTGCGATGCTGCAGGCCATGGCTGTCGAAGGGAACATCGGCCGGGGTCAGGATGGGCGCGCCCATGTCCACGGTGATCTGGCCGTCGTCTTCCAGGCGCGGTTCGATCACGCCGGACATGGTTTCCACACGGATGGCGCGCTTGTCGGTGAGTCCCTTTTCAGTGACGAAGCGCACGAAGGCGCGCGCGCCATTGCCGCACTGCTCGACCTCGCCGCCATCGGCGTTATAGATGCGATAACGGAAATCGATGCCGGCACCCTGTGCTTTTTCCACCACCAGCATCTGGTCGGCACCGATGCCGAAGCGACGGTCGGCGATGAACTGCCACTGGGCGGGGGTCAGCGAAATGGCCTGGTTGACGGCGTCGAGGACGACGAAGTCGTTGCCGGCGCCATGCATCTTGGTAAATTTGATTTTCATGGACAGATTATAGGACGGCTGCTGGCCGTCGCGCTCGCTGCTCAGTCCGCGTCGCGTCCATAGACGTCCGGCTCGCCGGGCGGACGGGTCTTGAAGCGCTTGTGGGCCCAGAAGTATTCAGCCGGATGTTCGCGCACGCGTTCTTCGATGAAGGCATTCATGCGGCGCGTGGCGGCCACGATGTCCTCGCCCGGATAGTCGGTCCAGGCGGGGTAGTAGGTGGCTTTCCAGCCCTTGTAGTTGGGCAGGAAGGTGCAGACCACCGGCACCACTGCGGCACCGGTAGCCGCGGCGATACGGGCCGTGGCCGTGAGGGTGGCGGCGGGTACCCCGAAGAAAGGCACGAATTCGGCGTCGCGGATGCCGAAGTCCATGTCCGGCAACATCAGGAAGGGCAGGCCCTTGCGCATGGCGCGGATGATGGGTTTGACGCCCTGCTCGCGCGCCAGCAGGGTTGCTGGTCGGAAACGCAGGCGGCCCTTCAGCAACGCGCGGTCAATGACAGCATTGCGTTGCTTGGTATAGATGGTACAGGCCGAATATTCGGAGAACACGCCCAGGGTCGCGCCGGGAATTTCCAGGCAGACGAAATGCGGTGCCAGCAGGATGGTCGGGCCCTTGGCGAAGGTCTCCAGCGGCATGCCCGGGTCGACCTGGATCAGCCGGCGCAGACGCGATACCGGCGCCCACCAGAGGATGCCGCGTTCCAGTGCACTGCGGGCGAACAGGCGGAAATGCTCGCGGGCAATGCGTACGCGTTCTTCTTCGGTCTTCTCCGGGAAGCACAGGCGCAGGTTGGTCAGCGCGATATGGCGCCGGGGACGCATATAGATATAGAGCAGCGCGCCGATACCTTCGCCCAGGCGGCCGAGGATGGGCAGGGGCAACCAGTGCAGCAGCCACATGATGGCCAGGAGCAGTCTCATGACGATGCCTCCCCGGGGCGGGTCACGCCGGGCGGTGTCTTGTAGCGGTTGTAGCTCCAGATATATTGGGCCGGGCAGTGGGCGATCAGTTTTTCCATGGCGGCGTTGATGGCGCGGGCCTGTAGTACCGGCGTTTCGGGCAGTTCACCTTCAAATGGAACGAAGTGCACGGCAAAGCCGCGTCCCCAGGACAGTCGTTCCGCATAGGCCAGCAGCAAGGGCGCACCGCTCATCTGTTGCAGCTTGGCGGGCAAGGTCATGGTGTAGGCCGGCTTGCCGAAGAAGTCGGCCCAGACGCCTTCACCGTTTTGCGGTACCTGGTCCGGCAGCAGGCCGATGGCCTGGCCATTCTTCAGCGCCTTCAGCAGGATGCGTACGCCCGCCAGATTGGCCGGGGCCAGGTGCAGGTTGGCGCGGGCGCGGGCGCCCTCGATCAGGGGCTTCAGGGCAGCCTTGCGCGGGGGGCGGTAGAGGACACTCAGGCTGGTCTGGTGCGCCACCACCTGGGCCGAGATTTCGAAGCAACCCAGGTGCGGCGTGAGGAAAATGACACCGGACTTGGCCGCCAGCGCCTGCTCCACCAGATCCCAGTTGCGCAGGCGTGCCGTGCGCAGAACCCGGCGGGGCGAGGCGCACCAGATGAAGGGCAGCTCGAACATGCCCTTGCCCGCCTCGCCGATCGCCTTGAACAGGCTGGCGCGATGTCCGGCCAGGGCAATGTTGTTCTGCAGGCGGCGCCGATAGGATGGTGAGAGCAGGAACACCATCCAGCCCATTATCACGCCGATGGCATGCAGGACAGGCAAGGGCAGCAAGGACAGCAGGCGGAATAAAGAAACGAGCATACGTGCCGATAACGGTTGAGCGGGGCGCTTCCGCCGCCAAATTGCAGAAAATTGCAAGAGGCGTAAAATATCACAAGCCGTCGAGTTAATGACAACTTGCGAGACGGGGTACAAATTTCGCTAAAGCGTCGCAGGCACGACTGACGATGGGCCGCGACATTGCTAAATCGTTTTCAGTCAGAGGCTTGCATGTCCAACGAATATCTCTTCACTTCCGAATCCGTTTCCGAGGGTCATCCCGACAAGGTCGCCGACCAGATCTCGGACGCCATCCTGGATGCCATCTTCACCCAGGATCCGCAATCTCGCGTGGCCGCCGAAACCCTGTGCAACACCGGTCTGGTGGTGCTGGCCGGTGAAATCACCACCCGCGCCAATGTCGACTACATCGATGTGGCCCGCGAAACCATCAAGCGCATCGGCTACGACAATGCCGACTTCGGCATCGACTACAAGAGCTGCGCGGTGCTGGTCGCCTACGACAAGCAATCCCCCGACATCGCCCAGGGCGTCGATGAGGGCAAGGGAGTGGACCTGGAGCAGGGGGCCGGCGACCAGGGCCTGATGTTCGGCTACGCCTGCAACGAAACCCCGGAGCTGATGCCGGCTGCCATCTACTATGCGCACCGCATCGTGGAACGCCAGTCGCAACTGCGCAAGGACGGCCGCCTGCCCTGGCTGCGTCCGGACGCCAAGTCCCAGGTCACCCTGAAGTACGTGGACGGCAAGCCGGTCGCCATCGACACCGTGGTGCTGTCGACCCAGCATTCGCCCGAGATGGAGCAGAAGGCTATCCACGAAGCCGCCATCGAGGAAATCATCAAGCCGGTGCTGCCGGCCGAATGGCTCAAGAACACCCGCTACCTGATCAACCCCACCGGCCGCTTCGTCATCGGCGGCCCGCAGGGTGACTGCGGCCTGACCGGCCGCAAGATCATCGTCGATACCTACGGCGGTGCAGCCCCCCACGGCGGTGGCGCCTTCTCCGGCAAGGATCCGTCCAAGGTCGACCGTTCGGCCGCCTACGCCGGCCGTTACGTGGCCAAGAACATCGTCGCTGCCGGCCTGGCCGAGCGTTGCCAGATCCAGGTGTCCTACGCCATCGGCATTGCCAAGCCGACTTCGGTGATGGTGACCACCTTCGGCACCGGCAAG
This sequence comes from Herbaspirillum sp. BH-1, assembly GCF_002870055.1. Taxonomy (NCBI): domain Bacteria; kingdom Pseudomonadati; phylum Pseudomonadota; class Betaproteobacteria; order Burkholderiales; family Oxalobacteraceae; genus Herbaspirillum; species Herbaspirillum sp. BH-1. The sequence goes on from NZ_PKOI01000006.1 coordinate 324,601, forward strand.
ATCAGCGACGAAAAGCTGGCGCAACTGGTGACGGAACACTTCGACCTGCGCCCCAAGGGCATCGTGCAGATGCTGGACCTGCTGCGCCCGATCTACGCCAAGACCGCCGCCTATGGTCACTTCGGCCGCGAAGAGCCGGAATTCACCTGGGAGCGCACCGACAAGGTCGCCGCCCTGCGCGCGTCGGCCGGCCTGTAATACGCAGCCTGACGGCGCGGACCGGGCATTGACTAACGCCCGGCCCGCGCTACAATGCTGTTCCCGCGGATGAACAGCTTCATCCGCTGCCCGTACCGATGTCGGCATTGCGTCCGGTACGTCAATCCTCACAATGCCTCACCGCCGCAAGGAGCGTTGCGACAGGGACAACCCCTGCCAGGCTTGCAGCGATGAACAGGCGCACCGCGCCTGGCAACCGCGCTCACGTTACTTTTTTTCTGGCTTTTTCATGAAAGGAGGGCGTGAACAGCGCCATTGCCATGACTACTCAACAAGACTACATCGTCGCCGACATCAACCTGGCCGACTGGGGCCGCAAGGAAATCAAGATCGCCGAGACCGAAATGCCGGGCCTGATGGCGATCCGTGACGAATTCGCCGCTTCCCAGCCGCTCAAGGGTGCCCGCATCACCGGTTCGCTGCACATGACCATCCAGACCGCCGTGCTGATCCAGACCCTGGAAGCACTGGGTGCGCAGGTGCGTTGGGCGTCCTGCAACATCTACTCGACCCAGGACCACGCCGCTGCCGCGATTGCCGCCAACGGCACTCCGGTGTTCGCCGTCAAGGGCGAGAACCTGGACGAATACTGGGAATACACCCACCGCATCTTCGAATGGACCGACGGTGGCTATTCCAACATGATCCTGGACGACGGCGGCGACGCCACCTTGCTGCTGCACCTGGGTGCGCGCGCAGAGACCGACATCTCGGTCCTGGCCAAACCTGACTCCGAAGAAGCGGTCTGCCTCTTCAACGCCATCAAGCGCTACCTGGCCAAGGATGCCAACTGGTATTCCAAGCGCCTCAAGGAAATCAAGGGCGTCACCGAAGAGACCACCACCGGCGTGCATCGCCTGTACCAGATGCACAAGGAAGGCAAGCTGGCCTTCCCGGCCATCAACGTCAACGACTCGGTCACCAAGTCCAAGTTCGACAACCTGTACGGCTGCCGCGAATCGCTGGTGGACGGCATCAAGCGCGCCACCGACGTGATGATCGCCGGCAAGGTCGCCATCGTGGCCGGCTACGGTGACGTCGGCAAGGGTTCGGCCCAGGCCCTGCGCGCGCTGTCGGCCCAGGTCTGGGTCACCGAGATCGACCCGATCTGCGCCCTGCAGGCCGCCATGGAAGGCTATCGCGTGGTGACCATGGACTATGCCGCCGAACATGGCGACATCTTCGTCACCTGCACCGGCAACTACCATGTGATCACCCATGAGCACATGAAGAAGATGAAGGACCAGGCCATCGTCTGCAACATCGGCCACTTCGACAACGAAATCGAAGTCGCCGCCCTGAAGCAGTACACCTGGGAAAACATCAAGCCGCAGGTCGACCATGTGATCTTCCCGGACGGCAAGCGCATCATCCTGCTGGCCGAAGGTCGTCTGGTCAACCTGGGTTGCGCCACCGGCCACCCGTCCTACGTGATGAGCTCGTCGTTTGCCAACCAGACCATTGCCCAGATCGAACTGTTCGTCAACACCAAGGCCTACCCGGTCGGCGTGTACACCCTGCCCAAGCACCTCGACGAGAAGGTCGCCCGCCTGCAACTGAAGAAGCTCAACGCCCAGTTGAGCGAACTCACGCCAGAGCAGGCCGCCTACATCGGCGTGAAGCTGGAAGGTCCGTACAAGCCGGAACACTACCGCTACTGATCCATGCCAGCGGCCGGCCTCACGTCGGCCCTGCATGGTTGGCAACGTCTGATCCAGCGGCCCGTGCGGCGTCCCCAGGGGCGCCGCGCTCACAGTGGCCGCTGTTGTCTTCATCACTCCCCTGACGGGGTCGAAAGGAATCTCCGTGCGCCTGCTGCTGACCTGGCTCATCAACGCCCTGGCCTTGCTGGCCGTTCCCTACCTGATGCACTCGGTGCAGGTCGACAGCTTCGGCTCGGCCCTGCTGGCCGCGCTCATCCTGGGTTTCGTCAATACCATCGTGCGCCCGGTGCTGGTCGTGCTGACCCTGCCGGTGACGGTGGTCACGCTGGGTCTGTTCATCCTGGTCATCAATGGCCTGATGTTCTGGGTCGTGGCGCAACTGGTGGGCGGCTTCCACGTGGCCGGATTCTGGTCTGCCGTGGGCGGCGCGCTGCTCTATAGCATCGTGTCCTGGGCCTTGTCGACGCTGTTGCTGAAATCGGGATCGAATCAATGAGTACGCATAATTTCAGTATCGAATTCTTCCCGCCCAAGACCGCCGAAGGCGCGCAAAAGCTGCGCGCCACCCGCGCCCGGCTGGCCCAATTGCAGCCCCGCTATTTCTCGGTGACCTTCGGCGCCGGCGGCTCCACCCAGCAGGGTACCCGCGACACCGTGCTGGAGATCATCGGCGAAGGCCATCAGGCGGCACCGCACCTGTCCTGCATCGGCAGCTCGCGTGCCAGCCTGCGTGCCATCCTGGACGATTACCGCGCCAACGGTATCAAGCGCCTGGTGGCGCTGCGCGGTGACCTGCCCAGCGGTTATGGCGCCATGGACCAGGCATCCAGTGAGTTCCGCCATGCCAACGAACTGGTCGAGTTCGTCCGCGCCGAGACCGGCGACTGGTTCCACATCGAAGTGGCGGCCTACCCCGAAATGCATCCCCAGGCCCGTTCGCCGCAGGACGATGTCCAGAATTTCGCGCGCAAGGTCAAGGCCGGCGCCAATGCAGCCATCACCCAGTATTTCTACAACGCCGATGCCTACTTCCGCTTCGTGGACGAGGCCGCTCGCCTGGGCGCGACCGTGCCGGTGATCGCCGGCATCATGCCCATCACCAATTACTCGCAGCTGATGCGCTTCTCGGACATGTGCGGCACCGAGATCCCGCGCTGGATCCGTCTCAAGCTGGCCAGCTATGGCGACGATACGGAATCGATCCGCGCCTTCGGCCAGGATGTGGTCACGCAGCTGTGTGAGCGCCTGCTGGCCGGTGGCGCACCGGGTCTGCATTTCTATTCACTGAACCAGGCCGCCCCCACCGAGGCGATCTGGCAGCAACTGGTCAAGTAACGCCACACCTGGCAAGCGGGTGCCAGTCGCATAGCCGGGCCTTGGCCCGGCTTTTTCATTGTCCAATCGATAATGGCGAATGGTTGGAAGACATCAGCCCACATCAGCCGACGTCGGTGAGGATGGCTTCCAGTGGCACGTCATGCGTCTGCGGTTCGAACGCCACCAGCCCGAAGCCATAACACACGCCCACCGCCAGCGGCCGCACCGGGCCGGCCAGGGTGCGGTCATAGAAGCCGCCCCCGTAACCCAGCCGGAACCCGGCCTCGTTGAAGCCGAGGCAGGGAATGAGCAGGGCCTGCGGCTGGACCACTGCGGTACCTGCCGGCGGTACCCTGGTCCCCATGGCATCCTTTTCCAGGGCATCACCCGGGCGCCAGCGGCGAAACTCCAGCGGCATCTCCCGCCCCACCACCACCGGCAGGCACAGGTCCACGCCGTGCGCTGCCAGCGCGTTATAGGCGTCAGCCAGGTCGGGTTCACGCCGTATCGGCTGATATACCGCCAGGCTGGTGATGGCCGAGCCGACGCACCAATCCACCACACGCTGGCCGATGCGCTGTTCGGCGCGCAGCTTGTCCGCGTCGCCCAGGGCCTTGCGACGTCCGAGCAGGTCGGCGCGCAGGGCATTCTTGTGCAGCACCGCGAGGGCCTGTTCGGTCTCCGGAGCGGGTGCATCGCGTGCTATGCTTGGGTTCATTATTTGTTCCATCAATCTGCATGAAGAAGCTTGCATGAGTATGCGTCCGAAGAAACATCCGTTCAACCAGCGCCTGCGCGCGCTGGCCGCCTCATTGGCCACCTCGCTGGCGCTGCCCCTGGTCGTGGCGACCGGCACCGTCCTGATCGTGGCGCCAGCGGCCCACGCCCAGAAACGCCTGGCCCCGGACGCGGCGCCCGACGATCTCTTCCTCGCCCTGCGCCAGGCCGCTGCCAGCGACAATGCCGCGCTGGCGCAGGACCTGGCCGCGCGCCTGTCCGGCTACGAGCTGGCCTCCTACGTCGATTACTATCGCCTCAAGCCGCGCGTGCGCGACTATAGCGCCAGTGAACAGGATATCCGCGATTTCCTGGCACGCTGGGATGGCCAGGCCATCGTCGACCGCCTGCGCAACGACTGGCTGCTGGCATTGGGCAAGACCGGCAACTGGACCGTCTTCGACGAGCAATACCCCAAGTTCGTGCTCAACGACGATGTCCAGGTCAAGTGCTTCGCCCTCAACTCGCGCGCCCTGAAGGGTGAGAACGTGGCCGAGGAAGCACGCGCCCTCTTGAGCAACCCCAAGGACTATGGCCAGGGCTGCAGCGACCTGATCTCCACGCTGGCCCAGAACGGCCAGTTCAGCCAGGCCGATGTCTGGTTCCAGATCCGCCAGGCGGCCGAGAACGGCAATGCCACCGTCGCCCGTCGCGCCGCCGTGCTGGTCGATAGCGGCGATGTCGGCGTCACCCAGGTCATGGACCGCCCCGCGCTGATGCTGGCCAAAGGGCCGGGCAAGGGTGCTGCCAACCACCAGCTCTACATCATCGCACTGGGCCGCATCGCCAAGAGCAATCCGACCCAGGCCGCCACCTATCTCGGCGATGCCGGGCGCAACATGACGGCGCAGGAAGTCGCCCAGGGCTGGGCGCAGATCGCGCTGGCGGCGTCCTACAAGCTGGCGCCGGAAGCCTCCGATTACTGGCGCCGCGCCAAGGATGCAGCGCTCACGCAAGATGCCATGCAGTGGAAGGTCCGCATGGCCCTGCGCGATGGCGACTGGAAGACCGTGCGCAAGACCATCGAGGCCATGCCGGCCCCGCTGCGCAGCGACACCGCCTGGGTCTACTGGCTGGGCCGTGCGCTGAAGGAAGAAGGGCAGACCGACGCCGCGCGTCGCCTGTTCGAATCGATCGCACCCAACTTCAGCTTCTACGGCCAGCTGGCCCTGGAAGAGCTGGGCCAGAAGATCAGCATCCCGCCCGGACCGACGCCGCCCGGCGCTGGCGAAGTGGCGCTGTATTCGCAGAATGCCGGCTTCAAGCGTTCGCTCAAGTTCTATCAGTTGAACCTGCGCTTCGAAGCCATCCGCGAATGGAACTGGGAATTGCGCAACATGAGCGACCGCCAGCTGCTGGCCGCCGCCGAGTACGCGCGCCAGAGCGACGTGCTGGACCGCATGGTCAATACCTCCGATCGCACCCGCAGTGAATTCGATTTCACCCAGCGCTTCCCGGCCCCGCACCTGCCCGAGATGAACGCCGCCACCAAGCCGCTGGGCATGGAGAACGCCTGGGTCTATGGCCTGATCCGCCAGGAATCGCGCTTCATCAAGTCGGCCCGTTCCCATGTGGGGGCCTCCGGCCTGATGCAGTTGATGCCAGCTACCGCCAAGTTCGTCGCCAAGAAGATCGGCATGAGCGAATTCACCGCCGACCAGGTCAACGACATCAACACCAACCTGCTGCTGGGCACCAGCTACCTCGACATGGTGCTCAACAACATGGAAGGCTCGGAAACCCTGGCCACCGCCGGCTACAACGCCGGCCCCGGCCGCCCCCGTACCTGGCGCGCGACCTTGCCGCGTCCGGTGGAAGGCGCGATCTTCGCCGAGATCATCCCTTTCAATGAAACCCGGGGCTATGTCAAGAACGTGATGTCCAATGCGACCTACTATGCGGCCATGTTCGAGAACCGCCCGCAATCGCTGAAGCAGCGCATGGGCACGGTGGCGCCTAATTCCAACGTCGCCACCGACCTGCCCTGATCCCGTCGCCCGCGCTGTCGGCGATGGCCGGCGGCCAACAGGAAATCGGAGAGTGACAAATGGCAGTCAGGAAGATCCTCGTCATCGGTGGTTCCGGCTTCATCGGCACGCGGCTGGTGGAACTGCTGGGCAGCAGCACCGCTTATCGCATCATGGTCCCCACGCGCCGCTACGAGCGCGCCAAGCATCTGCTGGTGTCGCCGGTGGTCAGCGTGGTACAGGCCGATATCCATGACGACGCCGTGCTGGCGCGGCTGGTGGCCGAGGCTGATGCAGTCATCAATCTGGTCGGCATCCTGCAGTCGCGCCCGGCACGCGGTGGCGCGCCCTATGGCCCCGACTTCGAACGCCAGCATGTCCTGCTGCCGCGCCGCATCGTCGCCGCCTGCGTGCAGCAAGGCGTACCGCGCTACCTGCACATGAGCGCGCTGTGCGCCGATGCCCAGGGGCCATCGATGTACCTGCGCTCCAAGGCAGCCGGCGAACGGGAAGCACTGGCCTCGCCGGCGCTGGATGTGGCCATCTTCCGGCCGTCGGTGGTGTTGGGCGAGGGAGATAACTTCCTCAACATGTTTGCCGGCCTGAACCGGATGTTCCCCGTGATCCCGCTGGGCAGCGCCCAGGCGCGATTCCAGCCGGTCTATGTGGGTGACGTGGCACAGGCCTTCGTCAATGCGCTGGCGTTGCCGCGCCTGGGCGGCAAGGTGTTCGAGCTGGGCGGGCCCAGGCAATACGCCCTGCGTGATCTGGTACGTCTGGCGGGCTGGTACAGTGGCCACCCGCGCCCGGTGGTAGGCTTGCCGGATGCCCTGGGCTGGCTGCAGGCCTTCGCCCTGGAACACCTGCCCGGCAAGCTGATGAGCCGCGACAACGTAGCCTCCATGCAAGTGGACAACGTACTGCACGGCCCCATCGCAGCCGAACTGCGGCTTGCCCCCCGGTCGGTCGAGGAGATCGTCCCCGGCTACCTGTCCTCGCGCAGCCCGCAACAGCAGTTCGACCTTTTTCGCAGCACCGCGCGGCGCTGAGCCTGTCGCTCACCGCGCTTTTGACCTTCAAGAAACGAGCCCCCATGCAAGACACTGAACTTGATCCGGTACTGTCCGAGACGCTGCAAAAAGCCGGCCGCCACATGCCCACGCTGGTGATCGCCAACAAGAACTACTCGTCCTGGTCGATGCGACCGTGGGTGGCCATGGTCGCCTTCGACATCCCCTTCAAGGAAGTGCGCGTGCTGCTGGACCAGCCCGATACCGCCGCCGACATCGCCCGCTACACCGGCTCCGGCCGCGTGCCGGTGCTGCTGGATGGCGACATCGCGATCTGGGATTCGCTGTCCATCTGCGAATACCTGGCCGAACAGTTCCCCGACCGTGGCCTGTGGCCGGCACGCACCGACGCCCGCGCCATCGCCCGCAGCATCTGCGCCGAGATGCACTCCGGCTTCACCGGCCTGCGCAGCGCCATGAGCATGGACATCCGCGGTCGTTACCCCGGCCAGGGCCGCACCCCCGAGGCGCAGGCCGATATCGGCCGCGTCTGCGAAATCTGGGAAGAATGCCTGTCGCAGTTCGGCCATCACGATTTCCTGTTCGGCGATTTCTCGATCGCCGACGCCTTCTACGCGCCCGTGGTGATGCGCTTCATCAGCTACCAGGTGCCGCTGGCCCCGGCCCTGCAGGCCTACGCCGACCGCGTGCGCGCGCATCCGGCGGTGGCACGCTGGATCGCCGAGGCGCTGGCCGAGAAGGAAGTCCTTCCCGATCACAAGTGAGGCAAGCAAGATGAAGATCTACACCGTCGGCGGCGCAGTGCGCGACGGCTTGCTGGGCCTGCCGGTGAAGGACCGCGACCACGTGGTGGTCGGCGCCACCCCGCAGCAGTTGCTGGAGCGGGGATTTCGTCCGGTGGGCAAGGATTTTCCGGTGTTCCTGCATCCCGAGACCCAGGAGGAATACGCCCTGGCCCGCACCGAGCGCAAGACCGCGCCCGGCTACAAGGGCTTCGCCTTTCATGCCGCGCCCGACGTCACGCTGGAAGAAGACCTGGCGCGCCGCGACCTGACCATCAATGCCATCGCCCAGGACGAGGATGGCACCCTGGTCGATCCCTATCAGGGCCGAGCCGATATCGAGCGCCGCGTGTTCCGCCATGTCTCCGATGCCTTCATCGAGGACCCGGTACGCATCCTGCGGCTGGCGCGCTTTGCGGCGCGCTTCGCCGATTTCAGCGTGGCCCCCGAGACCCAGGCGCTCATGCAGCGCATGGTCGAAGAGGGTGAAGTCGATGCCCTGGTGCCCGAACGCGTATGGCAGGAGCTTGCACGTGGCCTGATGGAGCGCAAGCCCTCACGCATGTTCGAGGTATTGCGCAGCTGCGGCGCATTGCAGCGCATCCTGCCCGAGCTGGCCGCGCTGTGGGGCGTGCCGCAACCGGAAAAGTGGCATCCCGAGATCGATACCGGCGTGCATGTCATGCTGGTGGTGGACTGGGCAGCGGCACAGGGCTTCTCCTTGCCCATCCGCTTCGCCGCGCTGTTGCACGACCTCGGCAAGGGCAGCACGCCGCCCGAGATGTGGCCACGCCATCACGGTCATGAAGCACGCAGCGAGCGCCTGGCCGAGCAGGTCTGCGCCCGCCTGAAGGTACCCGGTGAATGTCGCGACCTGGCGCTGATGACGGCTCGCGAGCACGGCAACGTCGGCCGCGCCTTCGAGATGCGTCCCGATACGCTGGTCAGGTTCTTCGCCCGTTGCGACGCCTTCCGCAAGCCGCAGCGCTTCATCGACATGCTGCGCGCCGCCGAGTGTGATCATCGCGGCCGCACCGGCCTGGAGCAGCAGCCCTTCCCGCAGGCGCCCTATCTGGAGGGTGCGCTGCAGGCCGCGCAACAGATCGATGCCGGCGCCATTGCAGGCCAGCAGACGCAGCCGCAACGCATCCCCGAGGCCATCCTGGCAGCCCGTACCGCCCAGGTCGAGGCCTTCGTCGCGCAGCACCGGCCGGTGCAGCACTGAAGCAGAGGCCGACCATGAGCAACCCCTTCACCCGCTGGATGCAACGACTGCGCGGCGCCTCTGCGGCCGCTGGTGAGCGACATGAGAAGCCGCATGTCTTCGTCAAGGAATTGTCACCCCGCTCGCGGCGTCACCTGTTGCGCCACTTCCTGGCGCTGGAAGAAAAGGATCGCCTGCTGCGCTTCGGCTCCAAGCTCTCCGACGAGATGGTGACGCGCTATGTCGAGGGCATCAACTTCGAACGCGATACCGTCTTCGGCGTCTACGACCGGCGCCTGCGCCTGCTGGGGGTGGGGCATCTGGCTTTCGCGCCCAAGGAAAGCACGCGCATCAGCGGCGCCACCATCAAGCCGGTGGTGGCCGAGTTCGGGGTCTCCGTCACGGCCGCCGCACGCGGGCTGGGCGTGGGAACGCGCCTGTTCATGCGGGCTTCCATGCGCTGCCGCAATGCCGACGTCGATACGCTGTACATGCACTGCCTCTCCTCCAACAAGGTGATGATGCACATCGCCAAGAAGGCCGGCATGGAAATCCATCGTGACTACGGCGAAGCCGATGCCTACCTCAAGATCAAGCCCGCCAATTCGGCCACGGTGTTCCAGGAGGCCGTGGAAGAGCAGGTCGCCATGCTCGACTACATCGTCAAGGCCAACTTCAAGGCCCTGCTCAAATGGGGCGCCCGCGTGACCGGCATCGGCAGCGACAAGAAGGACCGGACGCCGCCTCCGCCGGGCGCATAGAGTCACTCCCGCACCGCCACGCATGACCATCCCGGCAAGGGGGCGCATAATATGCGCCTCACTTTGATAACGGGTATGCCATGAGCACCAATCCCAACACTGACGATTTCTTTGCCACCGTCGCCACCAAGTCCGATAGCGGCGCCTTGCGCGGCGACTACAGCCAGGCCGACGCCAACTACGTCGTGGCCCAGAACTGGGAGGCCTATACGCCGGCCCAGCACGCACTGTGGCGGCGTCTGTATGAACGCCAGGCGCGCCTGATCCCGGGGCGTGCCTGCGATGTCTTCATCGACAGCCTGAAGGCCCTGGACGTCTCGCAAGGCATCCCGCGCTTCGACCAGACCACCGAGGCACTCTTCAAGGCCACCGGCTGGCAGCTGGTGGCCGTGCCGGGCCTGGTACCAGACCACACCTTCTTCGAGCATCTGGCCAACCGCCGCTTCCCGGTCACGGTCTGGCTGCGGGAAGAACACGAATTCGACTACATCGTCGAGCCCGACGTGTTCCACGACTTCTTCGGTCACGTACCGCTGTTGTTCAATCCGGTCTTCGCCAATCACCTGCAGGAATACGGCAAGGGCGGCCTGAAGGCGCTCAAGCTCGACGGCCTGGCCTACCTGGCACGCCTGTACTGGTACACCATCGAGTTCGGCCTGATCCAGAGCGAACAGGGCTTGCGCATCTACGGCGCCGGCATCCTGTCTTCCGGCGGCGAGGTGGAATATTGCCTCTCCAGCGAGCAGCCACGCCGCGTACCTTTCGACGTGGAGCGCATCATGCGCACGCTCTACAAGATCGATACCTACCAGGAAACCTATTTCGTCATCCGCGATTTCGAGCAACTGTTCAATGACACTGCGCCCGATTTCACGCCCATCTATGAGCGACTGAAGCAACAGGAAGCGTTGTCCGCCCACAGCCTGCTGCCGGGCGAGACCAACCTGCCACCGAATCGCTGAAACCTGAAGAGATCGGCAGGCGGCCTCGTTGAAGACTCACTGAAGAACTTCGAGGCCGCCGGTCAGATTGCTGACCTTTCAAGACGCGATGATGCAGGTCAAGAAAGGCCCGCCTTGGCTACAGACAATGATCGACTTCATTGTCCGTCACCAAGGAGTCAGCCATGCCCTTCAAGCCCATCCTGTCCACCCTGCTGCTGGCCGCCAGCACCTTGCTGGTACCGCCCGCCCACGC